>JAPWUP010000213.1 GCA_028275505.1 Bryobacteraceae bacterium | reverse complement strand
ATGCGCGAACCGGCGGCCTGAATGTCGAATTCACGCCATTCGGATCTTAAGAGCTTTGCCGCCGGGCCTGCTGCGTGTAAGATTGATTAGAAGACTCAGGCTGGCAGGCCGCGCCTGTTCGCGGACCTGGGCGTCCGGCGCGGCGTGGATGCACGGAGCGGAGTAGACGATGGGCATCAACATAGGCTTGGATATCGGCGCGATCAGCCTCAAGCTGGCTGCGCTGGGCGAGGCCGAAGACCGGGGGACGCTCGAGGCGCTCTGCGCCGCGCGTCCCGCCTTTCGCTTGCTGAGTTGGGAATCTCCTTCCGGGCCGCGCCCGCTGGTGATTTCCGAGTATCGCCGCATCGCGGGCAGCCCCATCCAGGCCACCTACGATCTGCTTCAGGAGTTCTATGAGCTGGTACCGGAGACGCGCATCGAAGGCCTTCGCGTCACCGGGTCCGGCAGCCGGACGATCGCCCGCATCCTCGGCATTTACTTCGAGAACGAATTCAAAGCCATCGCGCGCATGATCAGCGCGTTTTACCCCGAGGTGCGCACGGTTTTCGAGCTGGGTGGCGAGAGCGCCAAATTCATCCGTCTGGAGCCGCAAGCCGAAACCGGACGGCTCGGCATTGTGGACTACGACCGCAGCGGCGAATGCGCCGCCGGCACCGGGTCCTTCCTCGACCAGCAGGCTTCCCGTCTGAACTATTCCGTGGAAGAAATCGGAGAGGTAGCCTGCACGGCGAACTGCGCTGCCCGCATCGCAGGCCGCTGCTCGGTCTTCGCCAAGTCCGACATGATCCACGCCCAGCAAAAGGGTTACAAGCCCGAGGAGATCCTGCGCGGCCTTTGCGACGCGGTGGCGCGCAACTTCAAGGCGGCCGTGGTCAAAGGACGCAAGATCGTGCCGCCGGTGGCGCTGATCGGCGCGGTGTCGCAGAATATCGCCATCACTCGGGCCTTGCGCGAAGTTTTCCGGCTGGGCCAGAACGATCTGTTCGTCCCCGAACTCTATGCCTGGTGCGGCGCCATTGGCACGGCCATGCTGGAGGCCGAGGAAACGCGCAAGCGGTCGTTTGCGGAAATCCACAAGCTGGCGCAGCATGAAAGCGAAGCCCAGCCGCACGACACGCGACCGCTTTCCATGGAGAACGTAATCCTGCTGCGGGATCGCGTGCGACCTTACTCGCCGCCGCCGGGCGACGGTCCCATCCCCGCCTACCTGGGCATTGACATCGGCTCGGTCTCCACCAACGTGGTGGTGATTGACGAGCACGGAGATCTGATCCACGAGGTCTATCTGCGCACGGCAGGCCGGCCCATCGAGGCCGTCCAGCAAGGCCTGGCGGAAGTGGACCGCCTGTGGGGCCACAGACTCAAGATTCTGGGCGTCGGCACCACAGGTTCCGGGCGCGAGCTGATCGGCGAGGTGGTGGGGGCCGACGTAGTGAACGACGAGATCACCGCGCACAAGACGGGCGCCTTGCACGTGGCGCAAACGCTGGGCCTGCCTCCGGTAGACACCATTTTTGAAATCGGTGGGCAGGATTCCAAATTCATCTCGATCGAAAACGGCGTGGTGGTGGATTTCGCCATGAACGAGGCCTGCGCCGCGGGCACCGGCTCGTTCCTGGAAGAGCAGGCCGAAAAACTGGGCATCTCGATCAAAGGCGAGTTCGCACGCCTTGCGCTTTCCGCTCCTGCCCCCACCCGCCTGGGCGAGCGCTGCACCGTCTTCATGGAGCGCGACGTGACGAGCTGGCTGCATAAGGGCGAAAGCGTACCGAACATCCTGGCCGGTCTCGCCTACTCGATCGCGCTCAATTACCTGAATCGCGTGGTCCGCGGCCGCAAGATCGGCGACGTGATTTACTTCCAGGGCGGCACGGCGTACAACGACGCGGTAGCGGCCGCCTTCGCCTGCTTGCTGAACAAGACGATCTACGTGCCGCCGCATAACGGCGTCATCGGGGCCATCGGCATGGCGCTCATTGCGCGGCAGTGGCATCGCGCCACCGGCGGTGCCACGCGTTTCCGCGGCTACGATCTGAGTCGCTTGAAGATGACCACGCGCGACTTTGTCTGCCAGGCCTGCTCGAATCTTTGCGAAATGAAAGAGTTCACCATCGAGGGCCAGAAGAGTTACTGGGGCGACAAGTGCTCGGATCGCTTCCGCAAGCCCTCCGTGACGGGGCGCAAGCCGGTGATCGAGGATCTGTTCGCGTACCGGGAGAAAGTCATCGAAGAAATCACCGGGCGGCCCTGGAACGCAACCCCCGAGCGCACGGGCGACAAGATCGTCGTTGGTCTGCCGCGCGCCATGGCCATGCTCGACCACTACCCCTTCTGGCACCGCTATTTCACCGAGGCCGGCATGGACGTGGTCCTTTCGCCGCCCACCGATCCCAGGATCGCAGCCGCCGGCGTCGAGCTGGCCATCGCGCAGCCTTGCTACCCCATCCAGATCGCCCACGGGCACGTGCAGGCCTTGCTGGACATGGGAGTGGATTACGTGCTGCTACCCAACCTGCTCGATGCGGAATCCAATCCGGATTATCCCTGCATTGCCCATTATTGCCCGTGGAACCAGACCCTGCCTTGGGTGATCCGCTCAGCGCCCCAACTGGAGCCGTACCGGCACAAGTTCCTCATTCCCACGCTGCACTTCCAGCTCGGGCGCGATTACATCAAGCGGGCCCTGGCGGAATGCGTGCGCAAGCTGGGCGTGAGTCGCCGCACCAGCGATCGCGCAGTAGACGCCGCCTACGCGGCCCAGCGCGAGTTCCAGCAGCGACTGCTGGAAGCCGGCCGCCGAGCCCTGGAAACCCTGGTGCGCACCGGCGAGCCTGGCATCATCATTGTCGGCCGCTCTTACAACATCTACGACCGCAACGTGAACTGCGACGTGCCCCGCAAGCTGCGGCATCGTTACGGCGCCAACGTCATCCCCATTGACTTCCTGGTCACCGGCCGCGAATTCATCGGCGATCTGCATCCCAACATGTACTGGACCTCGGGCCAGAAGATCCTGGCGGCCGCGCGGCTGGCCCGGGAGTATCCCAACCTGCACGTCATTTATGTTTCCAATTTCAAGTGCGGCCCGGATTCCTACATCAAGCACTTTACCCGCGACGCCGCCGGCTCACCTTACCTGGTTCTCCAGTTCGACGGGCACGGCAACGACGCCGGCTACATGACGCGTTGCGAAGCTTACCTGGATAGCAAGGGGATTCTGCGATGCTACAAAGCAGCGGAACCGCAAGCGCTGTCAGCGACCGTACAGTAAGCGAAACCGTCAGCGCCGAGCGCATACCCAAAGGCCTGCGCGGCAAACGCATTTACATTCCGCCCATGGCCTATGGCAGTGGGCGCGCCTTTGCCTCCGTCTTCCGCGCTCTGGGGCTGGACGCCGATATTACTCCGCCCTCGGACCATCTTACTCGCGAGCTGGGCGCACGCTATACCTCCGGCGATGAATGTTATCCCGCGAAAGTTACCGTGGGCGATTTCATGAAAGTGCTTCAGCAGCCGGGCGTGGACCCCTCGCGCGTCGTGCTCTTCATGCCCACGGCGGACGGCCCCTGCCGCTTCGGCCAGTATGCCCCCTACTTGCAACGCCTGCTGGCGGCAGCCGGCTTCCCCGAAACCGAAGTTCTCTCGCCCACTTCCGCCAATGCCTACGCCGGTCTGGGCGAGCTGGCCCGCCCCTTCATCCGTACCGGCTGGCGCGCCCTGCTGGCGGCAGACATTTTGCAAAAGCTGCTGCTCATGCACCGCCCGCACGAGGTCGTTCCCGGGCAAACCGAGCAGGTTTACGAGGAGTGCCTCGACGACCTCTGCCGCACCATCGAGCAGTCGCCGCTGGATCCTCCCCGTCAGCTCCGCGCCATTCGCGATTCGCTCATCCGCGCCCGGGACCGCTTCCGCGCGCTCCCCATTCGCCGCGATCCCTCCACCCCGCTGATCGGCATTGTGGGCGAAATCTTCTGCCGACTCCATACTTTTTCCAACGAGAATCTGGTCGCACGGCTGGAAAGCTTCGGGGCCGAAGCCTGGCTCTCGGATATTACCGAGTGGGTCTGGTACACCAACGCCGAGCAATTCCGCAAACTTCGACTTACCGGGCGACAGTTCTCCAAAGACGCCCTGGCGGCGTGGATCCGCAAGTATATCCAGCAGCGCGACGAAAAAGCCTTGCTGGAGCCGTTCCGCGAGGATTTCGCCGGCTATGAAGAGCCTCATATCCACGAAGTTCTCGAGTATGCGCGACCTTACCTGCCGCCCGGCGGCGCCATGGGCGAAATGGTACTCAACGTGGGCAAGGCGATCTATCTGGCGCACAAAGGTGTGGACGGTATCATAGACATCAGCCCGTTCACGTGCATGAACGGCATTGTCAGCGAGGCCATCTATCCTCGCGTCAGCCGCGATCTGGGCGGAATTCCGATCCGCAACTTTTACTTCGACGGCACCCAGTCCGATCTGGAGCGCGATCTGGGCGTCTATCTCGAATTAGCCCGCAGTTACCAGCGGCGCAAGCGATTCCATCGTCCTGTCCGACGCTGAAGCGCGGTCCGCGACGGTGACGCGCGAAGGATATCATGGAGTGCGACATGAGATTCGCACTCCTGCTGCCCTCATCGCTGGCCCTGGCCCAGCTTCCCGATCGCCCGCCGCGACCCGATGAGTGGGGTTACCGTCCGCCCGATGGCGCGACGGTTCCCCTGAATCCGCCGCCCCTGAGTTGGGTGCACGAGGCAACCGCAGTTTCCTACGAACTGGAATGGGCCGGCAATCCCGAGTTCAGGAACTCAACCCGCGTGAACGGCATCCCGTGGAGCGTCTACACCCACCATAGCCCGCTCGCGCCAGGCAAGTACTGGTGGCGGTACCGCATCATTGGAAAGGATGGCAAGCCGTCGCCCTGGAGCCAGGCCCGCTCCTTTACGGTTCCCGCCGACGCGGTGCCTTTTCCGCAGCCCACGCTGGAAGAACTCAAGCGCCGCGTGCCCAAAGACCACCCGCGGCTCTTCGTGACCTCGAAAGATTTGCCACGCCTGCGCGAGTGGGCGCGTGGGGGCGGGCGGGCCGCCTGGGAACAACTCGTAGCGCGTGCCGAGCAGTTGCACAACGCCGAGCCAACGCCCGAACCCGCCGTGCGCGCCAGCGCCAGTGACCCGGCCACGCGCCAGTTCTGGTGGTCCAACCGGGAACAGACCATCCGCGCACTGCAAGAAGCCGAAATCCTGTCCTTCGCCTGGCTGCTCACCAGGGATCCGCGCTACGGCGACGCGGCCCGCCGCTTTACGCTCAAGCTGGCGGCCTGGGATCCCGACGGTCCCACGAATTTCCAGCTCAATTGCGAAGCCGCCAAGCCCATGTTGCACCGGCTGGCGCGCGCCTACGACTGGGCCTGGCCGCTGTTCAGCGAGCAAGAGCGTGCCCGCATCCGGGCCGTCCTGTTACGCCGCGCGCTGGACGCCTGGAACAGCGGCGAAGTGCGCCAGGGCGCAGGTCACCTCAACCAGCCCTACAACAGTCACGGGAATCGCACCTGGCACAAACTGGCGGAAAACGCCATCGCGACGCTGGGCGAAACGCCCGAGTCCGACCGCTTCCTGGAATACGCCGTAACCAAGTTCTTTGCTGCGTATCCGGTGTGGTCTGACGACGACGGCGGCTGGCACGAGGGCCTGGCTTACTTTGCGGGCTACATGTCCAAGATCGCCTGGTGGATGGAAGTGGCGCGCGTCGCGCTCGGCATTGACGGCTTCAAAAAAACCGTTCTTCGCTCACTTCGGCGACTATGCGCTCTATTCGGCGCCGCCGGGTTCGCCCGACCTGGGCTTCGGCGACCTTTCCCACAGCCCTCCCGGGCGGGGCTGGAGTTTCATGCACTACTTTGTGCGACGAACTGGCAACCCGTACTGGGCCTGGTGGCTGCAAGCCTGGGGCATCCCGGAGGGTGTGGGCGAGCCGGTGCTCGATTTCTTGTGGTCCGCCAGCCAGCCGGTCAGTCCCCGAGCGCCTCAGGATTTGCCCCCTTCGAAGGTCTTCCGCGGCACCGGCATCGCTGTGCTCAATACGACGCTGATCAGCGCCGCCGAGAACGTGCAACTGCGTTTCAAGTCCAGCCCGATGGGACGCTGGAGTCATGGGCTGGATCCCCACAATTCCTTCACGCTCAACGCCTACGGCGTGCCGCTGCTGGTTAACTGCGTCTACCGCGATCTCTACGGCAGCCCGTTCCACCGCGGTTGGGTCTGGGGAACCCGGGCTCACAACGCGGTTCTGGTGAACGGCGAGGGCCAGAAGCCGCGCACGGCGGATCCCGGAGGCCGCATCGTGCGATGGCAGTTTGAGGACGGCATGGACTACGTGCTCGGCGACGCCACTGCGGCCTACGAAGGTCGCCTGGAACGTGCCTGGCGCCATGTGATTTTCGTCAAGCCCGACGTGATCGTTCTGGCCGACGAGCTTCGCGCCGCCAAACCCAGCACCTATCAGTGGATGCTCCACGCCCAGCAGCCCTTCCAAGT
>JAPWUP010000160.1 GCA_028275505.1 Bryobacteraceae bacterium | reverse complement strand
ATCACCACCAGCCCCGGGAAACGGGACTTCAGCGTTTCGGCAAGAGCCGCCCCCGAGAAACTGCCCAACTCGAGCTCGACCACCACCGCGTCCACGGCCCGGCTGGCGCATACCATCAGCGCCGCAAGGCTGCTGGAAACGGTAACGACGCGATAACCCTCAGCCCGCAGAGCAGCCCGAAGGCAGGCGCGCATTTTCGGATCGGGATCCACCACCGCCACCGTGACCGGCTGCATGACGATCCCATGACTGTACTACCTCGGGAGCTGGACGCGCAACTCCGCGGAGGGACGAAACGCGTTTCGGGCGGCTGCGCTCAGGAACCGTTCTTGCTTTGACCGGAACCGTTCTTGCTCTGGCTCATCTTGCGCCGCAGCGCCTCCATCAGCCGCTGGTGTACTTCCGACGGCAGCGGATAGAGATCCGTACCCTTGTAAATCCGTAGCGTCCTGCGAGTGGTGTCGCAGATCACCCAGCAGTTGGGACACTCGGCAAGGTGAGCCTCGATTTCCTGGCGCAGTCCCGGGGAAGTGGCGTCGTCCAGGTAATCGTTGAGCTCTTTGAGGAAGTCCTTACAAGTAAGCAAAGACATCGTCCCCCTTCCGCTTGAAGTAACGCGTCAGTTTCTCGCGCAACCGCAGCCGGGCCCGCAAAAGACGGCTCTTGACCGCGGGCACGGAAAGGTTGAGAATCTGCGCGGTTTCCTCGGTGGAAAGTTCCTCGATGTCGCGCAAAGCGAAGACCGCCCGAAAAATGGGCGGAAGGCTCTCGATGGCCGAAGCCAGAATTTGCCGCAGTTCGTCCTGGGAGTAAAGGCGCTCGGGATCATCCGCCCAGACCGCGATCTCGCGCACCAGAGTGTCCTCGCCGGTGTCGAAGGTCTCGTCCAGCGAGACCGAGCGGTCGGTCTTGCGCTTGCGGAGTTTCATCAATGCCTGATTGACGGCGATCCGAACCAGCCAGGTGTAGAACTTGGAGTCGCCACGGAACTCGTCCAGGTGCTCGTACGCTTTCAGGAAGGTTTCCTGCAAAACGTCCTCGGCATCTTCCGCATTCTGTGTGATGTTGCGAGCCAGCCGGAAGATGCTCTTTTCGTAGCGCGCCACCAGTTCCGCGAAGGCCTCGGGATCGCCGTCCTGCGCCCGGCGTACCAGGCCCGCATCATCGGTGCCGTTGCTGGGTGCCAACTCGGGTTGCATGAATCGCGCCAGCCGTGGCGCTCATCTCTACTATAGCAACCACCATAGCCGGGCCATGAGGATGGGCCGTGGAGCGGTCCGCAAACCTCGGGTGTGTTAACCTGAATTGTCATCCCTCTATGCAAGAGATATCCGTCACCCTGCCCGACGGCAGCAGCTTGCGTGTCCCCAAGGGAAGCCGTCCTATTGACATTGCCCGGTCCATCAGCCCGCGCCTGGCCGAGGAAGCCATCGTCGCGCGGGTCAATGGCGAGCTGGTGGATCTGACTCGTCCTTTGGAATCCGACGCTACGCTCCAGATCCTGACACCGAAGGATCCGGAGGCCCTCGAAGTCTACCGGCACTCGGCTGCACACCTGCTGGCCGCTGCCGTGCTCGAACTCTATCCGGGAACCAAGCTCGGCATCGGGCCGGCTACGGAAACAGGCTTCTACTACGATTTCGAGCGCGAGGAGCCTTTCACCGCCGAAGATCTGGAAAAGATCGAAGCTAAAATGCGCGAGCTCCAGCAGCGCGACCTGCCTTACGAGCGCCGCCTGGTTCCCAAAGAAGAAGGACTGGCTCGCTACGCCGCCATGGGCGAGGACATGAAGGTCGAGCTGATCCAGGAGCGCGCCGGCGAGGTCTTCAGCGAGTACACGCTGGGGCCGCATTTCGTGGATTTCTGCCGCGGCCCTCACGTCCCCTCCACCGGCAAGATCAAGGCCTTCAAACTCCTCTCGGTGGCCGGTGCTTACTGGAAGGGCGACGAGCATAACCGGCGGCTCCAGCGCATCTACGGCACCGCCTTCTTCACGCAGAAGGAACTGGACGAGTATCTCAAGCAACTGGAAGAGGCGCGCAAGCGCGACCACCGCAAGCTGGGCCAGGAACTGGACCTGTTCAGCATTCAGGAAATGGCCGGTCCCGGCCTGGTCTTCTTCCATCCCAAAGGCGCGATCGTGCGTCGCGCGCTCGAGGACTGGATGCGCGATCAGTATGTGGAGCGCGGTTACTCCCTGGTCTATACCCCTCACGTCGCGCGCGCCGAACTCTGGAAGATTTCCGGTCACTACGATTTTTACGCCGAAAATATGTTCCGGCGCATGGAGCTGGACGACGCCGAATACCAGCTCAAGCCGATGAACTGCCCGTTCCACATCCTCATTTACAAGGACCGTCTTCGCAGTTACCGCGAGCTCCCTATCCGCCTGGCCGAGCTGGGCACCGTCTACCGCTACGAACGCTCCGGAGTCATGCACGGCTTGCTGCGCGTCCGCGGATTTACCCAGGACGACGCCCATATCTTCTGCACGCCGGAGCAGATCGAAGACGAAATCGCCGGCTGCCTGGACTTTGCGCTTCACGTGCTCCGCACGTTCGGTTTCGACCGCTACGAAGCCGAGCTTTCCACCTGGGACGGCGGCGCCTCGGGTAAATACGACGGAACTCCCGAGCAATGGCAACTGGCCGAATCCGCCCTCAAGAACGCCTCGGATCGCCTCGGCCTGAAAATCAAGGTCGTGCCGGACGAGGCGGCCTTCTACGGCCCCAAGATTGACGTCAAGCTGGTGGACGCCATCGGGCGACTCTGGCAGCTTTCCACCATCCAGTTTGATTTCACGCTGCCGCGGCGCTTCGAGCTGACTTACATCGGCGAGGACGGCAAGCCTCACCAGCCGCTGATGGTTCACCGCGCGCTGTTCGGCTCGCTGGAACGCTTCTTCGGCATTCTGATCGAGCACTACGCGGGCGCCTTCCCGGTCTGGCTGGCCCCGGTGCAAGCCATCGTACTGCCCATCACGGACCGGCAGATACCCTACGCGCGCGAGGTGGCCGCGCGCCTGAAGCAGGCCGGCGTGCGAGTCGCCGTGGATGACCGGAACGAGAAAGTCAACTTCAAGATTCGCGAAGCCCAGCTGCAGAAGATTCCTTACATGCTCGTGGTGGGCGATCGCGAGGCGGCAGCCGGGACCGTTTCGGTGCGCAATCGCCGGCACGGCGACCAGGGTTCACGCACCGTGGACGAGTTTCTGGCCGAAATCCAGCGGCTGATCCGCGAAAAGACCCCTATCGAGTAACCACCATGCTGGCCGCGGCCCTGCTGGCGCTTGCGGCCGGCGCCTTCGCTTATTGCGTGCTGGTGTTGCTGGCGGTCCGCTCCTATCTCCGCCAGCCCCGGCCGGAGTTGAGCCGCCCCGTGCCCATTAGCGTGCTTCGTCCTCTGGCCGGCGCTGACGAAGGTCTGGAAGAGAACCTGCGCTGTTACTTCCGCCAGGATTATCCCCAGTTCGAAGTACTCGCGGCTGTCCGGACTGCCGAGGATCCGGCGCGCGCTGTCTTCGAGCGCGTACGCGCCGAGTTCCCGCACATTCCCGCGCAACTCATCGTCACAGGAGAGCCTCCCTACCCCAACGCCAAAGTCTTCAGCCTGGCTCGCATGCTCGCGGCGGCGCGCCACGACCTGATCGTCATGGCGGACAGCGACACCCGCGTGGGTCCCGGCATGTTACGCGCCATGGCCGCCGAATTCGAGGACCCGGCGCTCGGTCTGGCCACTTGCCCCTACCGCGCCGTGCCTGGCCCCAGTTTCTGGTCGCGCCTGGAGGCGCTCGGCATGAACACCGATTTTCTGGCCGGCTTGCTCGCCGCCCGCTTCATCGAAGGAGTCCGCTTCGCCGTCGGTCCCACGATTGTGGCGCGCAGGCAGGCGTTGGAAGCCATCGGCGGCGTCGAACGACTCTCCGAGTACCTGGCCGAAGACTTCGTGATGGGAAGGCTGGTGGCGGAAGCCGGCTGGCGCGTGATCCTTTCGCGCAACCTCATCGAGCATCACATCGGCAGCCACTCGCTGCCCGAAAACTTTCGCCACCGGCTGCGCTGGATGCGGTCCACGCGGCGGTCGCGTCGCTGGGGCTATCTGGGGCAGGTCTTCACGTATCCGCTTCCGCTTGCCCTGCTCGTGGCGACTTTCTGCCCTTGGGCATGGCCGCTGGCCCTCGTCACGGCGCTCGCCCGCGCGGTCGCCGCCTGGGCGGTGGGGCGCAGGATTCTACGGGATCCCTTGCTGGCGCGTTACTGGTATCTCCTGCCCCTGGAGGACTTACTAAGTTTCTTTTTCTGGTTAGCTGGCTTTTTCGGCAACACGATTACCTGGCGCGGACGCCGGTATTATCTGGATCGCGACGGCCGCTTCCGCCTGATCGGGCAAGCCGGTTAGTGCAGCGCGTGCGTGGGCCGGGCTATCGCTTTCTTCATCAGAAACGCGGCAGGCAGGCAAAGCAGGATGGCAATCACGAGCCAGCGATAGGTATGAACATAGGCGAGAAGCGCCGATTGCTGGAGCAGGATGCCGTACATGGCGCCGTAGGCCTGGCGCTGACCTTGAACCATTCCCGCAATGCGCCCCAACGCCGCTTGCAAACCTGCCATGTACTGCTGGTAGACCGGATCGTAAGGCGTGAGCCGCCCGACCAGATAAGCCTGGTTGCGCTGCGCGCTGCGCACCAGATACGTCGTCCACATGGAAATGCCGATGCTGCCGCCTACGTTCCGGACCAGGTTGAAAATGGCGGTCGCGTTGCCCATCTGCTCGTTGCGCAGCCGCGCCACTGCCAGCGTGGACAGCGGAACGAAGATGAAACCCATGCTGAAGCCTTGCAGAACGTTGGCGCCCGCGATGCTGCCGATCGTAGTCTGGAGGCTGATCTCGCCGAGCCGGTAATTGCTGTATGCGAACAGGCAGACGCCGAACGCGACCAACTTCCTGCCGTCTACTCGCATCAACAGCAGGCCGGCCAGCGGCAGGCCCACGAAGGCGCCCACGCCGCGCGGTGCGATGGCCCATCCGCTCCACTCGGCGGTGTAACCAAGCAGCGTTTGCAAGAACTGCGGCAACAGCGTCATGGAAGCGTACATGGCGCCGCTGATCATGAAAATGGTCGCCGCCGCCACGGCGAAATTGCGATCCCGGAAAACGCGCAGGTCCACCACCGGGTTGCGCGCGCGAAGCTCGTGAATCAGAAAGGCCGCAACCCCGAGGATGGTCACGATCGTCAGGCGCGTGATCAACGGGCTGGCGAACCAGTCCTCGTCCTGCCCCTTGTCCAGCACGACCTGAAGGGCGCCGACCCAGATCACCAGGAAAGCCAGCCCCCACCGATCGAGCGGTCCCGCTTTCCCTTCCCGGATCCAGGGCGGGTCCTCGAGAAACTGAGCCATCAAAAACAGGGCCAGCAAGCCGGTGGGCAAGTTGATATAAAACGCCCACCGCCACGAGTAATTGTCCGTGAGCCAGCCGCCGAACGTAGGACCGATGATCGGGGCCAGCACGATGATCAGGCCGAACACAGCCATGGAAAGCCCGCGCTTTTCCGGCGGGAAACTCTCGAGCAGCACGGCCTGCGCCAGGGGCACCATGGCGCCCCCGCCGATCCCCTGGAAAATCCGGGCCAGCACGAGGAAGGTCAGATTGGGCGCCAGGCCGCACGCCATGGAGCTGGCGACAAACAGCGCGGTGCAAAACATCAGCAGGCGCTTGCGCCCGTAACGCAGCGCCAGCCACGCGCTGATGGGCACGACCACGCCGTTGGCCACCAGGTAGCTGGTCAGCGTCCACGTAGCCTCGGAGTTCGTGGCCGCCATGCTGCCCGCAATGTGCGGCAGCGCGACCATCACGATCGTGGTGTCCAGCACCTCCATGAAGGTGGGCAACACCACGGCGGCCGCAATGAGCCACGGGCTGACTCGCGGACGCCACTCGGCAGCCTGCGTTGCCGGCCGGTCCGGACGGTCGTTCATCGCACTCGCACCTTGGGCACTACCGACATGCCCGGCCCCAGCTTGTACCCGCGCGGCAGCGGATCCGTGAAGACGATCTTCACCGGCACGCGCTGCACCACCTTCACGTAGTTCCCCGTGGCGTTCTCCGGCGGCAGCAGGCTGAAGCGCGCGCCTGAACCGCTCTGGATGCTGTCTACGCGGCCGCGCAGTTTGAGCTGCGGGTATGCGTCCACTTTAATTTCCACCGGCTGCCCCGGGCGCATGCGCTTGAGCTGGGTCTCCTTGAAGTTGGCCACCACCCACAGCCGGTCGGAAACCAGCGCCATCAGCGCCTGCCCAGGCTGCACGATGTTACCCGGCTCCACGGACTTCTTGGTGATGTAACCCGATTCCGGCGCCCGAATCCGGGTGTAGGAAAGATTGAGTTCCGCCTGCCGCACGAGCGCCTTTTGCAGTTCGATTCCGGCCTGTACGGCCTGCACTTCGCTCTGGCGTGCGCGCACCTGATCGGGGCCGGACTGCGCTTCCTTGACCCGTCCTTCGGCTTGCCGCACCGCGCTTTCGGCCTGCCGCAAGGCCGCCAGCGTAGATTCGCGCAACGCCTTGGCGCGTGCCAGATCCGCTTCCGCCGCGGCGACCAGTTGATTGGCGGCCTCCAGATTCGCGGCCGTCGCCCGAGCCTCAGTTTCGGCCCGGTCAAGCATTTGCCGCGAGACCTCATCCTTCTCGAAAAGCGCCCGGTAACGTGCAGCATCGGCCGCAGCCCGCTTGGCCTCGGCCTCCGCGGCAGCGCGCCGAGCCTGCGCTTGCTGGAGGTTCGCCTCCGCGGCCCGTACTCCCGCTTCGGCCTCGCCCAGCCGAGCCTTCAACATTGCCACCTGCTCTTTGGCGGCCTGCAAGGCTGCCTGCGCCTGGATGAGCGCGGCGCTGGTCACCGTCGTGGTGGCCGAAAGGCCGGCCTTGGCGCCGTTGGCCCGCGCCAGCATATCGTCCAGCCGCGCTCTGGCTTCCGCCAGTCTGGCCTCGTAGTCGGTGGGATCCAACTCGACCAGCAGGTCACCCTGGTTCACGTGCTGGTTGTCGTCCACGTGGACCCGCAGCACCTGGCCGAATACACGCGGACTGATCTGGATGATGGCGCCCTCGATGAAAGCGTTGTCCGTGGTCTCGTACGTGGTCCGCTGCCAGTAATACCAAAGGCCTACAGCGACGGCCACGACCGCGCCCAGGATCAGAAGCACCCGGGCGCGTGGGTTGTCCAATGGCCGCCGGGCGGCGGTCGGCCCCAGCTCGGTCGCGGTCGTGTTTTGCATCTCCACGGGGGATTCAGGCATGAGGTCTTCTCCGTCCGTTCACGATCAAAGCTTGAAATCCTCTGCGTGTCCTGTCGCGACTGCCAGATTCAGGCGCGCCATGTTGTAAAGCGCGAGACTGGCCACCCAGTCCTTGCGCGCGTTCTCCAACGCGGTCTGCGCCTGAACCACTTCCACGTTATCCGCCAAGCCGTTGCGGAACCGGTCCTGAGCCAGCTCCAGCTCGCGCTCCGCCAGCTTCAACGCGCTTTCGGCGGCGCGCACCTGCTCGGCACGCACCGCCAGATGATCCAGCGCCTCCCGCACTTCCTTCTCCACAGCGGCCCGCAGGTCTTCCCACTGCGCCTGCACCTGCCGGCGGCGACTGGCGGCAAGCTGAATTTCTGAACGAGTCCGCCCGCCATTAAACAGCGGCACATCCAGGCGCAGACCTACGCTGCGCGTGGGGAGGTTCAATTCGTTCGGCCTGAGACCGCTGCTGCCGTAATCGCCGAAGAAGCTGATCGAAGGCAGCCAGCCGCCTACAGCCGCGCGATATTCGGCCTCCGCCGCGCGGAGTTGCTCGCGCATGGCTTTCACGTCGGCGCGGTCCTCCAGCGCCCGCTCGACCGCTTTCTGCACGTCGGGCAGCGGCTCGGGGCTGAATCGCAGCTTCTCGCTCAGGGACAACTCAGCCGAGAGCGGCGCTCCGATGACGCGCAGCAGGTTCAAACGCGCCGTGTCCAGTTCGGTGCGCGCCTGGGCCAGCCGCACCTGTTGACCCGCAAGGCGAGTCTCCGCACGCGCCACGTCCACGCCGGTAGCCACGCCTGCCTCCCGCCGGTTGCGCGCCAGATCCAGGAGCCTTCGTGCGAGCTGGAGGTCGGCCTCGGCCGCGGCCACCGCCTGTTCGGCTTCGAGTACCCGCAAGTAGCTGAGGGCCGCCGCGGCCGTGACGAGTTGGGCAGCCTGACGCTCCGCATAGCCGGCCGCCATGGCGCCGTGCTGGGCGGCCTGAAATCGCCGCAGCGAACTCAGGTTGAAGATGCTTTGCACCAGTTGCGCACGGGCGTCGAAGCGGTTGAAGGGGCCGACAAACATCGGGATCGGGATGCCAGGCAGGTTCTTGGGCGAAAAGCCCATGGCGGCAAGGTTGACCGTCAGGTCCATTTGATAAGCGCTGCCGTAAAGGTTCGGCAGGAGCGCCGAGCGCGCCATTCCCTTCATGGCGCCCGCCTCCGCCGTGCGTTCGCGCGCCAGTCGGGCCTGGAGGTTGTTCTTCAGCGCCAGCTCCACCGCTTCGGAGAGCGTCAATGTCAGCTTGGGGGCCGCGGGCGCGCCTGGCTCCGCCTGCAAGCCGGCGGCCAACAGCAGGCCGCATGCCGCCAGGCGCAAGCTGCACCGCAAAAAAGCCGACGAGCGAGATCTGCCAGCCATTCCAGCTCCGCGTGTTTTCACGTTGTCACCTCACAATCGTGCAACCGGACTTCCAAATCGCTTGCCGCCTAACGGTACTCCCGGCGTATGCCCAGCTTCTTCATCCGGGATTGAAGCGTGGTCCGCTTCATGCCCAACAGGGCCGCAGCGCCCCGCGGTCCGCCGACCACTCCGTTGGTTTGCCGCAGCGCCCGCAGGATGCGCTCGCGCTCGGCTGCCTCGGCGGCTGGCGCCCTGGACGTGCGACCCGTCGTCGGAGCGCCTTCCGGCATCGCCAGTTGCAGAACCCTGCCACGGCTCAGGATCACCGACCGCTCGATCACGTTTTGCAGTTCGCGGATGTTGCCCGGCCAGTCGTAACGCATCAGCGCCTGCATCGCGCTCGAGGGAATCGAATCAATCTGCCGCCCGATGCGCTGCGCATATTTCTGCGTGAAGTAGCTGACCAGTAACGGGATGTCTTCCTTGCGCTCCCGTAGCGGCGGCACGTGGATGGGGAAGACATTGAGCCGGTAGTAAAGGTCGCTGCGGAACTTGCCCTCCTCCATCATCGCCTTGAGGTCGCGATTGGTGGCAGCGATGAGCCGCACGTTGACGCGAATCGT
>JAPWUP010000308.1 GCA_028275505.1 Bryobacteraceae bacterium | reverse complement strand
CGCCAGATTGACTACATTCTTTACCGCCCGGCCCATCGCTGGCGCGTGGTGGAAGTGCGCGTACTCGACGAAGCTGTGGCCTCCGACCATCGCCCCATCCTGGCGGTCCTCGAACTGTTGCCGGAGAGTGCGACGGAACCGCCAGGATTGCTGAGGCGTCCGCGGTTGCCCTAGGTCGCGTTAGCCGCTCTGACGCCGCGCGCGAGGGAATGAGACAGGAACCTCGTGAACCTGGGGCAACAGGCCACAGCCGGATTTGATAGGATAGCCGCGGTCAACCCGATGTCTAAGCTTGGGGGAACGCCATGACTCGCTTGATCCTCGCGGTTTGTGCTCTCACGGCGATTTGCCTGCACCCCGCCGAAGCCCAGGTCCTTTACGGTTCGATCGTCGGGACCGTCACGGACCAGAGCGATGCGGTGGTGCCGCAAGCTACCGTAGTCATCACCAGCAAAGAAACCGGCCTGAGCCGCGAGACGAAAACCGATTCGGCTGGGCGATACGCGCTCGTCAACGTGCTGCCTGGCACGTACACGCTCCGTGTCTCGGCGCCGGGATTCCGCACCGTGACGAGGGAAGACGTCACGGTGACCATCAACACGGTGACACGCGCCGACGTCAAGCTGGAAGTCGGGACGGTGACCGAGCAGATCACCGTTGCGGCGTCGGCGGCCATGCTTCAAACAGACAAGTCCGACATCAGAACCGAGATCACGAGCCGTGAAGTGACAAATCTTCCACTTTCCAACTACCGAAACTTCCAGAGCCTCATCAACCTGGTGCCGGGAGCAACGCCGGCCAACTTCCAGCACCTGGGTGACGCGATCGCCAGGGGCCTGGGGATGAACGTGAATGGGACGGCTCTCAACAACAATCGCACCCGGGTGGACGGGGCCACCAATGTTTTCATCTGGCTGCCCCAGCACCTGGTTTACGTGCCGCCGGTGGAATCCATTGACACGGTGAACATCAGTACCGGCTCGTTCGATGCCGAGCAGGGGATCGCCGGAGGAGTGGCGGTGACGGTGGCCACCAAGAGCGGCACCAACGAGCTGCACGGCGTGGCCTACCATTACCACGACAACCAGCACCTTTACGCGCGCAACTTTTTCCTTCCACCCACTCAAGGCAAGGCGAAGTCTATCTTCAACATCTTCGGCGGAACGCTGGGCGGTCCTGTGATCAAAGACAAACTCTTTTACTTTTTCAGCCAGGAAACCACGCTGGAACGCCAGGGCGTCTCGCGACCCAATGACTCTGTGCCCACCCAAGCCATCCGTAACGGAGACTTCAGCGGGCTGGCCGCGACCATCTACGATCCGTTGACGGGAAATCCCGATGGCAGCGGGCGAACGCCCTTCCCGGGCAACCGGATCCCTGCCGGACGGATCCACCCGATCAGCCGCCGGATCCAGGAGAAAGCCCCGCTGCCGAATTTGCCGGGCACATCCCAAGGCACGCTGAACAACCACTACAGCGCAGGCACGGAAAAATTGAATCGCAAGAATTACGATTTGAAGATCAACTGGAATCCCCAACCCGCACTGGCTGTATGGGGCAAATACAGCCGGATGGACGGCTACTGGAATTCGAAATTTGCCTTGGGCGAAGTGGGCGGACCGGGTTTGAGCCGGGCCGGCAGCCCAGGCACCAACATCATGGACGTGAATATCGTCACTGTCGGTCACACGTGGACCCTGTCACCCACTCTGGTGCTGGACAGCACGCTGGCGCTGACCAAGTTCGAGCAATCCCGCGTGGCGCCCGACTTCGGCAGCAACATCGGCTCCCAGGTGTGGGGAATTCCAAACACCAACGACCCCGTGGTCACCGGTTACGCCGGGGGACCGGAACAGGTCAGGAAAGCCTGCCCGGAGATGGCCCAGGGCGCCTGTTACTCCGGCATGCCAGCCATTAACCATGGATTTACCGCTTGGGGCAACACTTTCGGCTACCTGCCTTTGTTCCGTCGTGAGCGCGCTTATACTTACACTGCCAACGCCAGCAAGATTCAGGGGGCGCACGAACTGCGCTGGGGCTTCGATATGGTGCGTTACCACATGGATCACTGGCAACCTGAAGTGGGCGCTGGCCCCCGCGGCAGCCTGACTTTCAGCGGGAACATCACCGGGACCAGGGGTTACACAGCGAATTACCTGAACCAGTACGCCGCTTTCCTTCTGGGGCTGGTGAGCTCCATGGGCAAGACGGTACAGTTCTTCGAAATGACCAACCGTGAGTGGCAATTCGGCTGGTACGTGCGGGATCGCTGGCAACTTACACGCAATCTCACGCTCAATCTCGGCCTCCGCTACGAATACTATCCTCTGATCACCCGCCGCGACCGGGGTATCGAGCGCTGGGATCCCGCGACCAATCTCGTCTATTTGGGGCGGCTTGGCGGGAACCCGGACAACGTGGGCATCACTACCAGCAAGAAACTGTTCGGCCCCCGCGTGGGCTTCGCGTACCGCATCAGTGCGAATACCGTCGTGAGAAGCGGCTATGGGATTACCTATGATCCGCTGCCCTTCTCCCGTCCCCTGCGTGGTCTCTATCCCGCCAGTATCAGCGCTTCCTTCGTATCCCCTCACCCATGGGCTTGGATTGACACGCTCGACAAGGGCATTCCTGCGGTGCCTCTGCCCGACGTGAGCAAAGGCGTCCTGGAGCTACCCCCATCCGTGGACATGGGGCCGCGCAGCCCTTGGGGCGGCGAGATTCACCGCGGCTACATCCAGTCCTGGAACTTCACCATCGAGCGGAGGCTTCCCGGCGAGCTGGTGGTTTCTGCCGCGTACGTGGGCACCCAAACCGTCCACCAGTTGGCGGATCGGGACATCAATGCGGCGCCTCCGGGCGGCGGTCCGGCGGGCCGGCCACTGGCCGCGAAACAAGGTCGTCAGATCGCGGCGTTGATGTGGGATGGCTGGATCAGCGGCAACTACCATTCGCTGCAAGTGGCTGTGAACCGCCGAGTGGCTGGTGGCTTGTTTTTGAAAGGCGCTTATACGCGCTCCAAGGCGATCAACTGGACGGACGAGGACGGCTGGGCAGGCATGCCCCTCACCAACTGGGAGCCCGCGCTGCGTCGCAACCGCGCCGTGGCGGGCTACGACCGCCCTAACATGTTCAGCCTTGGCTTCGTCTACGAGCTGCCTTTCGGGCGCGGGCGCCGCTGGGTCAATCGTGGCATCGCTGCTCGCCTTCTCGGCGGGTGGCAAACCAACGGCGTGTTTGGAGCGTACAGTGGAACCCCGTTTACCGTGAGCGCGGATGGGTCTTCGCTCAATGCTCCCGGCAGCTCGCAAACGGCTGATCTGGTCGTTTCCGGCAAGGTCAGGATTTTGGGCGAAATCGGCCCGAACAAACCTTGGTTCGATCCACTGGCGTTCCGCCAGCCGACGGGAGTGCGGTTCGGGACGACCGGGCGCAACACCATGCGCGGGCCCGGGATGTGGAACCTGGACTTCAGCCTCTTCCGCACGTTTTCGCTCGGCGAGCGGCTGAAGGCTGAGTTCAAGGCAGAAGCGTTCAATCTCACCAACACGCCCAAGTTCGCCAACCCTTCGGCCAACGTCGCCAGCATGCGTTTGAATCCCGATGGCTCGATCCAGGCGCTCAACAACTTCTCCTCCATCACCAGTACCCTGACAGCACTGGCTACCCCATCGCAGCGGCAACTGAGATTCGGCCTGCGCTTCAGCTTCTGAGCGTCAGGCCCGGGAAGACCTCTTGCCTGCCCGGGCGCCGACCTGATATCTTTGCTTACGAGCCGGCGAGGATAGGGGTCCGCCGGTTCAGGGAGGAAGGCCATGAAGGGGTTCTCACGCTTGAAGCTGGTTGCTGCGCTGGGCGTGGTTTCTCTGTCCTGCTACG
>JAPWUP010000307.1 GCA_028275505.1 Bryobacteraceae bacterium | reverse complement strand
GCCAGCTCGCTGTTCGGGAAACCCGGTGGACTGGAGCAGGTCTATCTTCCGAACCTGGCTCACGATCGCATCGGGCCCAACCGAAGCCGCTACGCGCGGCTGGTCAGAACATACACTCTGCCGGCGGGATAGGCGGGCCGAGGTTTCTCGGGAACCCAAGGTCGAGGCCCACGGAGGCCGGTCCCTACCACGTCAGCCTCAGCGTCAACTGCACCTCGCGCGGAGCATTGGCCGAATTCTGTAGGCTGATGATGCCCGAGGAACTATCCGGCTGCGGCGTGCCCGGGTTGTTGAGCACCTGGAAGAAGTCGGCGTTGAACCGCAGCGCCGTTTTTTCCGTGATGCGCACCGTCTTGAACAGGGAAGCGTCGAGCCCGAAACTCCAAGGGCCTGGCACGAACTGGTTCCGCCAGGGATGCAGATTTGTATCCAGGCTGACCCTCTGTAAAGTCCCGTTTTTCAGGGGCACCCAAACCGTGTTGCTGTCGTAGTAAGGACGCAAGGGGTCCGTCGGATTGCCGCCATCGGCCGGAATTGGGATGACGGGCTTGTGGGCCGGGGTATAGCTGGCAGGGACACCCATCACCCCGTTGGGACGACCATTGGCGTCGTAACTGTTGATCCGGGTCGCCGGAATATAGCCGTTGTAGTAAAGATACCCGGGGATGCAGACACCGCTGCGACAATCCTCGATGCGGTACTTTTTGCCGTAAATCTCTATCTTGCCCAAGTATCCCCAGTTGGTCGTGGGCAGCGACCAGTAGTTACTGCGGTACGTTCCGAAGCCCGCCAGTTGCCAGCCTCCAATGAGGCGATCGAGCCAGGAGGAAGCGTTGCGACCCAGCAGTTTGCCTCTTCCGAAGGGCAGGTCCACCAGCCAGTTCCAGCGCAGGCGGTGCTTGGGAATGCCAGTATCCCGGCGGTAGTTCAGGAAGCGGTTGCGCTCGTTGAAGTCCGAGGGGACAGCGCCCGGCAAGAAAACGTTGGGATCCACCATGATGTCATCCCGCCAGCCATCCCCCGCCACGCGCATGGCGTTGCTCAGCACATAAAAGAACTGAAACGCGTAACCGTCCTTGTAACGCCGATGGATCTCGATCTGGGCCCCGTTGAAGTTCGACCATCCGGTTTTCTGGTAAACCTCTATGTCCCCGTAAGTGGTTTGATCAAAACTCCTGCGCGCCACGTTGGCGTACTCGCCGGTGGGCAAAGGCAGTCCTGTGGTCACGTACCAGATATAGGCGTTGGGCGCCTGGTTGTAGCTGTAGAACTGTTCGAGCTTGGACGCGTGATTGCCAACATAGCCGACACGCAACGCGGTATTCTCCCAGAGCTCCTGCTCCAGGGTCAGATTCCATTGATGGGATCGGGTGCTAGGCTGCTCCGGATTGAAGTAACTGATGCGGAAGCCGCCGCGCGTTACGCCGCCGGGCTTGGAGGGGTCAATGACGTCCGCGCTGTTGACACCCGCGATGATCGTGGGCACGGAGCGCAGGGTGTAGTTGGGAAGCCCGTCCGGGCTCTGGGCGGCGCTGGTAAAGGATACGGTGAAGTTCGCGTTGAATGGCGGGTTGGAGCGCGTCCGCGCGTTGAAGTTGCGCAGGGGATTGGGGAAAGTATAAAGCGCGTAGCCGCCTCGCAGGACGGTGGGACGCCGTCCCCTGCGGACCTTGTAGGCAAAGCCCGTGCGGGGGCCAAAGTCCCAGTAGTTCGGCTTCAAAAGGCTGGCCGGGAGTCCCACCGCCTCCGGCGTAGTGAACTTCACGCCGATGCGCGTGAAGTTGGCCACGATTTCCGGGGTAGTGCGGCGCAGCCGGTAAAGATCCTCGAGGCTGCGCCCGTTGATGACGGACTTGGTCGCGGGATCGAAACCGGTGAACAGACCATCCTTTTCATGGAAGGATGGATGGATTTCCCACCGAAGGCCGAGGTTGAGCGTGAGCCGGCTGGTGATCTTGTAGTTATCCTGCAAGAACATCGCGTACTCGCGATCGCGGAAGCGGTACCATTTCTGGACGAACTGCGCCGAGTAACTGCCGGCGATCCCCAGGAAAAGGTTGGCGCTGTCGTGGCCTGTGCGAGGCACGGCACTGTAAGCCGAGCCGCTAGCCGGATCGTAAAGGCCTGTGGCCCCGCTCGAAAAACTGTGGTTGCCTGAAACGAATTGCTGGTCGGGCAAGACGTGCATGCGCTCGTTGCGAAACTTGCCGCCAAAATTGATCTCGTGGCGGCCACGCACCCAGGTGAAGCTCTGATCGAGGGTGGCCACCAGCGTCCGGTTGTTGCGGCGCGTATCGGCCTGCACATAGGTCATGAAGCCGGTCCCGCTGATGGTAGGAAACCCGGTCTCATTGAAAGGATTCGGCAGCCCCAACCGGGCTGCGTGATTGATTTCGTAGGTTCCCGTCTTTACGTCGAAAATTTCGCTGGAGAGTGAGAGGAGGGTTTCACTGAACAGCGTGGGGGAGACCGTGCGCGTCCAGGAAAGCACGCCGTTGCGGGCATCGGTCCGCGTGTGCGTGATGTTGGTCGAGCCGTCCAAGGTCACGGCAGGGGCGTCCGAAGACTTGTAACTGCGCGCCGAGTAACCGTCGGTGTAACGGAAGAAGACCTGATCGCGGTCGCTGATGCGGTGATCGAAGCGCAGGGTGAGGGTCGCGTCGTCGCGCAGATTGGGCGAAGGACCGAAATAATTGGCGGCCACCAGGGGATTGCGTTCCGGATGGGTGGGCAGCGGCGTTATGTCGTAGAGCGCTTTAGCAAGCGGACTGCGACGGCTGATGGGGATCCGGTTGCCCGGGAAAGGCACCCGGCTCCAGTCTGCGCGAGTGGACCATGGGTCGTACAAGGTAATAGGCCGGCCCAGGCTGTCTATGAGGCCGCTGAAGTCCCCTTCGCGCATCTCAGCGGTGGGGACCGTGGTGCTGGTGGTCGTGCCCTGTCGCAGCCGGTATGCTTCCCAGGCGCCGAAGAAAAAGGTTCGGTTCCTGCCGTTGTAGATCTTGGGCAACCAGACGGGGCCGCCGAGCGATCCCCCGAACTCGTTGCGCACCAGGTGCGGCGCCTTGGTGTAATAATCCTGCCTCCGCCGCGCAAGCCCAATGGCGTTATTGCGGTGAGTTTCGAAAAGCGACCCGTGAACTTCATTGCTTCCGCTGCGCGTGACGATCAGGGTCGAGGCCGGACGGTTCATTCGCGCCGATGAGTTGTTGGTCTCGACTTTGAATTCCGCGATGGTGTCCAGACCCGGCGGCCTGCCTGTATGGCCGCCCGTGTCGCGATTCTTGAGAACGGCCCCGTCCAGCACGTACTCGAACGCGGTCTCGCGCAAGCCGAAGACGCGGCCCGAGTCCACTCCAGGGGTGGTCGCGTCTACCAGGGTCGTGAGCAGCCGTCCGTTCAAGGGCAACTGTTCGATGCGGCTGCGTTCAACAACCTGCCCGAGCGTAGGGCTTTCGGTCACGATCACCGGGCTCACGTCGCCGACCACGGTGACCTCGGTCGCCGTGGCCCCGAGCGACATGTCGGCATTGACCACCGCGATCTGACCAGCCTGCAACTCAAGCGTCCCTTCCCATCGCTTCATACCGGGCGCCTCGATCGCGACACGGTACGGACCGATAGGCAAGGAAGGTTGCACATAGAACCCGGCGGTATTGGTTTCCGCATTCCAGGTCCGCGCGGTGGGGACGTGGGTCAGACTCACCCGGGCCGCGGGGATCACAGCGCCGGAGGGATCACGCACCGTGCCCTGGATCACGCCGGTGCCGGCTTGGGACCAGACGAGGGCCGCCGCTACCAGCCATGAACACAGAATCCTGCACATCATGGCATCTATAGTAGCCTTCTTAATCAACGCCGGCAGGCCCGCAGCTTGTTGCGGGGCGAGCTAAAG
>JAPWUP010000306.1 GCA_028275505.1 Bryobacteraceae bacterium | reverse complement strand
CATAAGCAGGCCGTAGTAAGTTTCCAGGCGCGGCGCATCCTCGATCTTTCGGACGCCGGCCAGCGCAAGGCGCACGATTCGCTGATCCTCCTGCCATCGGGCTTCGTCTTCGGATTCGCGCGCAGCGTCCAGCAAGGCCGGGATCTGGCGTGCCAGCTCCAGCCTGGGATTGTCGCGGTGCTTGACCGCGAGGCGGCGCGGCAGAGCGACCTGGCCCGGCTGCGTCGCGGCGATCCGCTCCTCGAGCTCTTTCAAGCCCTCGTCGTCCGTGCTCTGGGCCTGGAGCCACTTCTCCAGTTGCCGGGCCAGGGCCATGGTGTGGGTGGAAACCACGAACCTCTCGGTCAGGCCTCTGGTTTCGCCTTTCACTTCCTCGGCGAACAAAGTCGGCCAGAGCCGTTTGATGGCGGGCAGCGCGCTCAAATGCTCGCCGCGCTTGGCCCAGGCCGGCTTGCGCTCGGCGATCCGGGTCCACAGCGTCTCGACCTTGCCGCTCGCGCGTTCGCCTTTGGGGACGTGCAAGTGGGCGCGATCCGTGGTCAGCCACTCCGCCTCTCCCGTCAGCGTGCAGCGCCAGCCCTCGTGCCGCGCAGGATCGAACCTGCGAACGCTTTTGGCCGCGGCCAGCAAGCGCTCGTTCAGATCGTAAATGGCAGGATAGAGCACGCCGGGATTCGGCGAGTAGAACGTCGTGCCGTCCGGCAGCGCGATGTCCCCACGAAGTAGCTTCCAGGCGTCGCTGCCCAGCAAACCCGGCGCCTTGTCGGGCGCAACCTCGTAAAACGGCGCCATCGCTTCCTCTAACTCGCGGACGTCGAGAGCGGTTTGCCGGGAGGCATCGCGCGCCTGGATCAGACTGAACGGCGTCACGGCCCAGTGCACTTCCGGGTAATTGCGGAGTTGCTCGCGCATTTGCTGATAGGCGGGGACGGATTCGTCCCGTTCCGTTCCGGGCGTCCTGTAGCCGGCTGTTTCGAGCAAACGGTCCACCACGCGCAGGCCCAGATCGAGCAGCCACGCGCGAACCTCATCCCGGCATCGTTCGGCCAGTTCGACGGCGCGGCTGGCGGGGACGATGGCCACAAAACGGTTGGGCAGCGCCGCCGCAAACAGGGGATTGGCGTCGGGCGCGCGGTCCCTCCACGGGCATTTCTCGAACCGCTCGGGCGGAAGGCCCATCCGATCCCGCAGCCACAAATCTACCAGCGCGATGCCGCGCAGACGGGGAAAGACGATGGCGTCCGGCCCCAGCTCCTCACACAACGGACGAGCCGCTTCCCAGAGCAGCCTCGAAAGCAGGTGCGAGCCGGCCCACAGATCTTCCGTCTTGCGCGCCGCCTGGATAAAGCCCTGCACGGGACCGAGCGTGAACACCAGCAGCGCCGCCTGACCGTCGGCATCGGCGGCGAATGCACCGGCGAAGGCCGAGACCAGATCCAGATGGTCCCAGATGCTGTGATCGGGCACGCGCGTATCGGCCGGTAACTGCTTCCAGAGCTCGCCCAGCCGACCGCTGCCTTCGGGTTCGCGGATTTCCGGCCCGAATCGCCACAACGCCAGTGCGATCTTGCGCCAGTCCGCAGCTTCTTCGTCCTCGGCGCCGCAGCTCTTCAGAATGTCAGCCAGATGATGAAAGCAGCGCTTTTTGATGTCCTCGATCTCCGTCTCCTCGAGACCGCCGGGCAGCTCGAATTGCTTTCCCGAGAGAGGGTGGATGAGCACCGCCTGCTTGTACCAGCGCACCTGAGCCCAGTCCACGATCTGGTAGATCTCCCCGCCGGCGCCTGGCCTGGGCTTTTTCTCGAGCGGCCATTGCGGGCGGTCGGCTGCCGCTGCCCACCAGTCCGCGCGCTCTACCAGCGAGTAAATTTCGCGCGGGATGCCGCGGCGAAAGGTCATACCCGCAAGCGGGTTCTCCGCGTCCCACGGAATGGTGTCCTGCTCCGGCCGAACCAATCCGGCCAGCCGGGCGATCGCCAGCGAGGTTCCGTTCTCGTGACCGGCCGGATCGCGCAGCAGCACCAGAGCTTTCTCCGCGGGATCGTGCAGGCGCGCGGCAACTTTGACTTTCCACAGTAATTCCTGGCTCATCGCTTTACTCCCCGATGCGGTGCAAGAGGATGCCGTCGAGTTGCGGCTTCACTTTGTCAAGCCACTTCGATTCCTTGATCCGCTCGCCGAGCTTGCGTTCCTTATCGGGCCTGGTCAGTTCGTCGAGCAGCCAGTGGACCTGCTCCCAAGTCTTCTGGATCTGCTGCCTGTATGAGTTCGGACCGAACTCGGCCGGCGGCAGGCACGGCATATGGTAAATCACACCGACGAGTTGCTTGGGGTCATTGGGCGCGGGCCGCACCTTGAAGCGCAGGCTGTTGGGAAGCCGGAGCTGCTTGCCCCAGGCCTCGCAGGTGTGGTTGGTGACGGGATAAGCCAGCCAGTGCCGGGGCTCGGGCTGCTTGTGAGATTGCGCCCCCTGGAAAGGGAACTGGGTCCGCACCGCAATGCGGATGATGGCCAGGTCCCGCATGAGCTGGCGCCAGTCCGAATATTGCTTCGCGGTTTGCCAGATGAGTACGCCGTGCTGATCCTGCCCGATTGCGTGCGCCCAACTCTGGGCCAGCGCTGCCTTCCAGTCTCGGGTCGGGATGCGGGCGGAGGTCTCGGGGGCCGACTCCAACACGAACGAGCCCCAGCCGTTACGGCTGCGCCCGCCGGCGGTTCCGTAGAGATGCATGAGCCGGAGAGCCTGGAGCAGGAGCGATTCCTCCTCGGCGGGAAAGGCGAGCCAGAGCGTGGCCGTTTCCCCAGCCTGTATTGCCGGTGGACTCTTCAACGTCGTCACGCTGCTCCCGCGGGGAGCGAGCAACGGACCGAAACCGAGGTAAAGGTGGGGCCCGATCCGGAGCGGCCGATCGACCTCGGGGTGCTCGACGGGCTGAGGCTCCAGCTTGTCCCACGTGCCGAGCCCGCCCAGGTCCCAGCGATCGAGCCTGATTCGCACGAGGCTCCTCGAAAAATCGGCCCTCGACTTGCCGGCCCCTTCGTTGGTGAGCCACGCATTTCCGAACAATTTCCCTTCCGCTTCGCGCATGGCGGCGATCGAAACGCCGTAGTTGTGCCGTGCGGCGTAGGCCACGCGCCACCACTGTCGCAGCAGGGCCTTGAAGGGTGGCGTGCGCCAGCGGCCTTTCTGTTCGGCGTCTCCCAGGAACGCGGGGGTGAGGAAGCGGATTCGAAATTCAAGCTCTTTCCAGCCGGTCGCGGTCGCCATTTCGGGGTGATTATGACACAAATCCGCCGCGTTTCGATGGCCCGCAAGCTTGCCGCCCAGCAGCGGGGAGGCAATCTCAGACGTCGAAACGCAGCGGAGGCCAGTCCGGGATTTCCTCCTCGGCGATGCCGAGGGTTTCCAGGACCGCGCTCCACATCCGCTCGTAGTCTTCCCGGGAGGCTGGGCGCGTGCCGTGGGCCAGCCAGGACTGGTTACGGAGTTCCAGAACGGGTTTCAGGCGGTCGTAAAGCGCGCTCGAGCCGCGGTCCTCGGCGCGCGGACTGAACTCCAGCGCACGGAAGCAATCGCGCACGCCCAGCTTGAGCGAGACGCCGTCCTCGCCGAGCCGCGTGGGGAAGGCTTCGCGCAGGCGCACGGCGGTCTCCGGATCCAGGGTGTCCAGCCGGATGATGCCGAGACGGGCGCCGAAGGCGGCGGCGAGGCGGTCTTGCGCGAACAGCTCGACGGCGCGGTAGAGCCGGGCAATGGCGTCGTCGTAGTAGCCTTGGCGGGCGCGACGGCGGGCGCAGGCCAGCAGCTCACGCAGCGCCATCGGGTGCTGGCCTGTCTGCTCCTGCTCCAGTTCCCGTTGCAAGGCCAGGAGCCGGTCGCGGAATTCCCGCAGCCACTCGCATGCCTGCCGGTTGCCTTGCTGCTCGAACAGGGTCA
>JAPWUP010000305.1 GCA_028275505.1 Bryobacteraceae bacterium | reverse complement strand
GCAACCATTGCGCTCAGGGAGCAAGGATCAGTTCGTGTCTGGATTTCTGGCCGCGACGTTTTCGTCAAGCTTCGAACCGGGGTACGGGTCGGTCACAGATTCACGCTGGCCGCCTCCTTTTGGCATCGTCAAATTCAGTAACACTCAAGAGGTCCAGGCAAGTCGAAAATGAACTGGCGAGAATGGCTCGGTTCACGGGTGGCACCCGGCACCTTTGTGATAGAACCGGAGCCTCCCTCGCCGGCCTGTTCGAAGACCGCATCGGAAAACTGGGCCTCACGGGCGTCTGGGTGGAGAGCGAGCGAGCGGACACCGACGCGCGGCAACGATACCGCACGCGTGCCTACCGGATCGAAGCCACGCCCTCGGAAAGTTTCACGGAAAACTTTCTCCGTTGCATTCGCACGCGGGAAAAGCCTGTACTCGACGGGGAGTTCGGTTACCGCGTCCAGGTCGCGCTCAGTCTTGGCGCGATGGCGTTCCGGTACAACCGCGTAACTTTCTTCGATCCCGTTCAGGAAAAGGTGATAGACACCCAGCCGCCCGCAATGGTCCGCTGATGACCGGACCACGCCCATAGGTCGACGCCGGGAGGACCTACAGCCCGGTATCGCCTTACGCATCGCAAACATCCCGGCGTCAGCCGCCCGGCAAGCGGGGCAGAGGCCGTTGATTTGTGGCGACCGCCGCAGGCTTGGAGTCCCTCCTTGTGCGTCCCCGCATACGCCCCGTAGCGCGGGTTCGGAAATTGCTCGCCGGAAACTGCCTCCGGCTCAATGGGCGCGCAAACCAGGCTTTGCCAGTTCACGTTGCCTGGCTTGGGCATGCGTGCGCCTGGACGAGTTCCGGAAACGGGTAAGATCCCGCCAGCGGGCTTGACACCAGGCCGGCGCGGCGTATACTCGAAATGAATCAGGTGAAATCCGGGTTACGACTGCTACAGAGGCGGCCCCAGTCAGGCCGCCGACGACAGGAGATCGAGGCATGGCATTGACGCGTCGTGAGCTGCTCTGGGCGCCGCTGGCCGCTCCCCTGGTGGTCGCCCAATCCCGACGAAAGCTGAACGTCCTCATGATCGCTGTGGACGACTTGAATACGCGGATCGGTTGCTACGGCGATCCGGTAGCCAAAACACCTAACATAGACCGTCTTGCCGAGCGAGGAGTACGATTTGACCGGGCGTATTGTAATTATCCCTTGTGCAACCCGTCACGCACCTCGCTGCTCAGCGGGCGCCGCCCGGAGACGACCAGGATTTTCGATAACAACACGCCTCCGCGGACCTACCTCGGTGACATTCTGTTTATGCCGGAGTACTTCAAGGCCCACGGTTACTTTACGGCACGCGTGGGCAAGGTAGCGCACGGGCTGTTCGAACATCAGATCAAGTGGGACATTTCCGAGAGCCGGGCCGGGATCCCTATCTCCCAAGAACGCCGAGTCACTGACGAAGACACCCAGTTGGCCGCAAAGCGGCAGGAGAAGCGCAAGGCCGCAGGGCAGGAAGCCGGCGCCCTGGTTTGGCGCAAAACGGATCGCGCGGATGCCGACGAGCCGGATGGCGCCACAGCCCGCCGCATCGTGGAAATACTCAAGCAACATAAAGACGGTCCGTTCTTCATCGCGTGCGGATTTCACAAGCCTCACCTGCCCTGGGTGGCCCCCAGAAAGTACTTTGACATGTACTCGCTGGACCAGATCAAGCTCCCCAACACGCCACCCGATGATCGCGATGACATACCGCCGATCGCCCTCACTTTCCGGGAAGGCGAGGACCAAATGACTGACCTCCAGCGGCGGGAGGCCATCCTGGCTTACCATGCGGCGACCTCGTTCATGGATGCCCAGGTGGGCGTAGTGCTGGATGCTGTGGACCAACTGAAGCTGTGGGATAACACGGTGGTGTTTCTTTTTGGCGACCACGGCTTCCACCTCTTCGACCACTTGCAACTGTGGCGCAAGATGACATTGTTCGAGCAGGCGGCGCGAGCGCCGCTGATCTTCCACGCTCCCGGCATGGCCGAAGGCGTGGGCTGCATGCGGTTGGTGGAGTTCGTGGACCTGTTCCCCACCTTGACGGAACTTTGCGGGCTTCCCGAGGCCCCCGGCATGGAAGGACTGAGCTTCGTGCCGCTGCTCAAGGATCCGCAGAGGCCGTGGAAGAAAGGCGCCTTCACCATGGTCGCTCGCGGCAGGAACCGTTTCGGCCGCAGCGTTCGCACCGAACGCTATCGTTACACCGAGTGGGACGACGAGAACCACAGCGTGGAATGCTACGACCACGAGATGGACCCCAATGAGTGGACCAACCTGGCCTGGCCGAAACGCCCCCAGACCGAGAAAGTGAAAAGCGTGTTGAACGAGCTGCAAAAGCTGTTGCACGGCGGGTACAAGGCCGCGCTTCCTCCCAGGGTTTGATCCGCAGCCGCGCGAGGATGAGTCTATAATCGGCGTTGTGATTTCTTTCCCCCTGACCGATTCGTGAAAGGAGCAGGACATGGAGCTGACCAGACGGCAACTGCTGTTCGATGCCGCTATCGGCGCCTATGCGGCGCAAACCGCTGCGCGGCCTAACTTCGTCTTCATCCTCGTTGACGACCTGCGTTATAACGCTCTCGGTTGCACGGGCCATCCTTTCGTGAAAACTCCCAACATTGACCGCCTGGCCCGCGAGGGGATGAATTTCGTGAACGCATTCGTCACCACCCCGCTTTGCTCGCCTTCCCGGGCCAGTTTCCTGACCGGGCAGTACGTTCGCACCCACGGGATTCTGGATAACACAAACCGCTCCGAGGCCAGCCACAAGCTGGTGACATTCCCGAAGCTTTTGCGTGACGCCGGTTACAGAACGGCTTACATCGGCAAGTGGCACATGGGTAACGACCCTACGCCGCGGCCGGGGTTCGATCGCTGGGTCAGCTTCCCTGGCCAGGGCCAGTACATAGATCCGCGGCTTAACGTTGACGGGCGCGACATCCAGGCCTCGGGCTACATGACGGATCTGCTGAATCGCTACGCCCTGGAGTTTATCCAGCAGAAGCACGACAGGCCGTTTTGCCTGTACCTTGCTCATAAGGCAGTGCACGGACCCTTCACGCCCGCTGATCGCCACAAGGACCTGTATGTCGGCGTTACTGTCGAACGCAAGCCGAGCGCGAAGGATACGCTGGAGGGCAAACCGGTCCTGCGGCGTCCTTTGCCCGAAAGCCGGCAAGGCAAGCAGGCAGGGCCGGGTCAGAGGCCAGGCGGCCCCACGGACGAGGTGATCCTCAATCAACTGCGCTGCCTCGCGGCCATTGACGAGGGAGTGGGCCAGCTCTATGAAGCGCTGCGTGCCTCGGGCCAGCTCGACAATACCCTCTTTGTTTTCACCTCCGATAACGGCTACCTCTGGGGTGAGCATGGCCTGGGCGACAAGCGTGCCTTCTACGAAGAATCCATCCGCATCCCCTTGATTGCACGGTACCCCAGGCTGATCCGCCCGGGAACCGTCGCCAAAGGCATGGCGCTCAACATTGACATAGCGCCCACATTCCTGGAACTTGCCAAGGCGCCGGTTCCAAAATGGATGCAAGGCCGCTCGCTCGTTCCTCTCATGGCAGGCAGGGAGGCCGGTTGGCGGCAGTCTTTCCTCGGCGAATACTACGAGGAAAAGCAATTTCCACGGATTCCGACCTGGGAGGGCGTGCGCACGCAGCGCTACAAGTACATCCATTACGTGAATTTCCCGGAATTCGACGAGTTATATGACCTGGAGAAAGACCCTTATGAAATGAATAACCTGATCAGCGATCGCTCGGCCCAGCCCGTGCTCAAACAGATGCAGGCGGAGTTGGAAAAACTGCGACGACAGGCAAAATTATGATGCCGGCACGCAGCGGCCGGCGCCTCATGGTCCCCGTGATATCGCGCGATCCGGAGGCGAACCCACGGAGCGCACCACCAGCGC
>JAPWUP010000304.1 GCA_028275505.1 Bryobacteraceae bacterium | reverse complement strand
TTAGGACGCTCGACTCGTAAGTTGTTGATAAAACAGGCACTTGTTGACTTAATCGGTGGTATCCAGTAAAGCGGCAGGACTGGCCAAAAACCGGCGCGAAGTCGGGCGCTACCGCCAGCTCGGGGGGCTCTGCCCCCCCGGCCCCCCGGAGTTTTTGGAGGCATGAGACGGGAGGCCCGCCGGTGGTCTGCCAGCAGCACAGACCGACCGTCCCCAGCCAAGACCGACCAAAGGGGAAAGACCGACCAGGCGGCAGGAGCAAGGCAAGGGGCAAGGCCGACCATCGAAGCCGGCCTTGCCCGACCACCGTCTGGGGTGGCTCCGTCCTCCACCTATCCCTTGGCAGGTTGCTCTCCAGCAGAGCCTGCCTCTGTTTCAGTGGAGCTTGCTCGAACTCAAGATTAAAAAGGCGTAATAAAGTCTTGCGGTACGGGCGGTTACCGGTTAAACTGGTAATGGCGGAGCCAACAGGCATACCCTCTTACGCGGCACGCCCGCTCCGGTCTGCGAATTCCCGCGCCACGAAGAAAGACGCAGCCGGACGCGTGTCTACGCGCGTTAACCCTCTTTCCTCATCGCTTTCATCTTTCGCCTTCTGCGCCGAAGCTCCCTCCGCTCTTCGCGGAGCCTTTGCGCCTCGGCGTGATCCCCACGTTCGATAGCCTTCAGTTCTTCCAGGTACAGCCGCATGTTCGGGCGCAATCGCCTTGGCGTACGCCGAGAGGCTAATGCCTTCTCCAAGCCTTCAATCCTCTGTTTGAGCGTTAGAACATGTCGGGCCATTTCTGTTCTTGCCCTATTCTTGACTCTCACGAGACGTCATGTCAAGAGGTTTTGGTCGCCAAGTACGCTAACCGATTGATTCCTTTCGCACATATTCTGTAAATCACGCGCCCCCGGGCATCCCGGGAACGGCGCAATAAACCCCAGCGCCAGAGCCGGGCCAAGTACGAGTAGGCACCCCGAATTGGGTAGTAACCGACGCGAACGGCGTAGTTGGGGACGTCCAGCCAACCGCGATGCCGGGCAAAGATCGCCAGCGTACGACGCTTCAGAACATTGAACCGCGAACGTCGGCTACGCATGACGTACGTCACCGTCATCACTGCCGCCGTCATCGTCATGAACGCGGACGTTGACGGCAGCAGCAGCTTTAGCCTTGGACTGTTTGCGCCAGTCTTCCCGGATCTGGGAAAGCACCGCCGAGATGACGTAACGCTCCATGGTCATGCGCCGGGCTTTCGCCAGGTCACGGATTGCATCAGCCAACCAAGTGTCAAGTCTCACGCGCAAAGCTCGTGACATTGTCACAACTCCTTTCGTGACATCACTCGCGCCCATGTCCCATAAGCTTGCCGATTTGCGAATGTCACGGCATTGTCACGCGCAACAGGATTGTCACGGCGTGACAATCTGCGCAATTCCTGCACCACAGTTTCAAGCGGAACGATTGCGCCTTCTACGGCACTCCACGCCAGGTAGCCGTGACGTGGCAGCCGGGCCACGCGATCCGCCACTTCCCGCCCGCAGCGATCGGCAATGGCATCAAGATCCCTTGGTTCGTGGTGCTGGAAGACGATGAAGTAGTCGGTAGCCGCGGTAAGCCGCCGGGCAGTCTCGGCGAGCCGCTGGGCCGTGTAGATCACGGACACCCCCTGATGCCGTCCGAGCCGCACAATCCTGTCAAACTGGCCGGGCAACGAAGATGGACTGGATACCATGGGCACTTCCTCCACGAGAAAGACCAGGTCCCCGTAGTCGTAGACCAACTCGCAGATTTCTTCGAAGTCATCCGTGAGTTCCGCGGTTTCGGGGACATACCGCCCAGCGAAAGCCGACTGCCCGCTTGCCCACGTCATGAACTGCTCCAGCCGCTCCAGCGAACTCAGGCGATTGGGCACCCAGCGATGCTCAGCCATGGGGTCCCACACGAGCACCCGGAAGCATCGCTCGGCCAGGTAACGCGCCATTGTGGACTTGCCCGAGCCACGCCGGCCCGCGATGCCAACTATTACGGCTTGACCGGCACCCATAGCACGAAGCCTTCCGAGACTGGCATTGCTTGCGCCTTGAGCAAGGCACCCTTGGGATTGGCAGGCAACTTTCGCAGCAGGCCCGGCAGGCCGGCAATCGCTGCACCTACCAAGGCACCCTTCGAGCCGTACAGGTAGCCGCCCACGGCGCTACCGATGACAACGAACAGGCCAGGCTTACCAAAGACCACAGCCGCGACTATGGCCGCCGACACGATCAGCAAGCCGTATTGCTCCCAGAACCCGCCACTGGCCGGCCTTGAGAAAGCGTCGTACCGCAGTACTTGGGCTTGCCGCCCGCCGGCGCGATTGCTACCTTCACAAACCGAGCACAGCCAGCGCTCACCGAAATACGCAAATTCTGTCCAGGCCCCGCAGGCCGGGCACCAGGCCGGAGCCGATCGGGCGCGATTGGCAATTTGCACTTCTGCCGCCGGCGGCAAAGCCGGCTTGCTCAGTATCTCCACCCTTGGAACGGCTTTCGATGCAATCTGAGCCGCTGGAATGCGCGCACGAGGCTTTGCTGGAGGCAATCCCACGTTCGTTGCGATGAGCCGACGCAAGGCGACACTAACGTCCTCACCCAAGCTTTCCGCGAACTGGCGCACTGGCCGGTCAGGTAACGAGAAACGAAGAAACGCTCCCCCAGGCCCGGGATCAGGGCATAAAACCCGAGGGTGCTCATCGTAATCTCTCAGCATGCGCCGGACATGCTCCGAACGTACTCTACCGGCCCATGATGCCGGCGCACGGAGCGTGAAGGTAGAAGTTTTCATAAGTTCCCCCCAAACTGGAACTACTCCCATCTTACGGCGGTTTTTGTGGTCGCCAAACTCCTTTCGTATCCCACAGCACTTGATCAAGCCACAAAACCCGTACTCTCTCTTCCGACTCCACAGCAGGCGCACCACAGTCTGGGCATCGTACGCCCGTTTCCTCCACGGCACGCTTCAAGCCATAGAGACTCCCATAAGCACGCAGCATCCTCATCCGCTTTGTTGCTCGCAGGAATTCCTCTAAGGCATCGGGATGCCGCACGAGGGACGCCATTTTTGTGGCGTACTTGACCAGCTCTCGGATTGCCCGACTATCGGCGGCACCAATCCAGCAAGTCCGGCTTTCTCCCGGCTGCGCGCCGCTTGCTTGCTTCCATGCCGCCATTAGCTCTTCCCAGGGCAAATACGGCGCGTCAAGAATCGCGTGCAAGTGCGGATGCCAGGTCCTGGCATGCTCGTTGAAGGTCACTTCCAGCGAGACCAAAGCGCCGCGCACCAACTTCCAGACAGGCATGCGCCGGAGCCGCCCGAAGGCACCCCACAGGCGCCGAATGCCGTCAGCTAACCGCCCCATTGGCGAGTTCGGCATGGCCAGCACAAGATGCTTCGGTCTGTCCAATCCGGCCAGAACCGGCCCCCAGCTCTTCGCGGCACGCGCCGAGCGTTCCCTGGCTTCGAAGACGCATACCCGCACATGGCAAACGCGCAGGGGACGCGCCCAAACATGACCGTTCTCGCAACGGCAAGCGCGAAAACGGGTATGGCAGACCTCCACCCTGGCCGCCAAGTGCCGCAGCCCGGTTTGGGCCAGCGCATCGGCCAAGGCGGCATTCAGTTCAAGCGCCCGCCGGAACCGCTCGGGCACCTTACCCTGCATCGCGCGCCGCGCCAGTCTGGCCTTGCGCACGAGCCAGCGCGATCTTTTCTCTGGCACCCATCGCGCCGGCTTTGCGCCGCCGGGTTCACGCTTGCAAGTTGTTGAAACTACAGGCACTTACAGACTCCCACTTGCAAGTTGTTGATGAGCAAGCACTTAGGACGCTCGACTCGTAAGTTGTTGATAAAACAGGCACTTGTTGACTTAATCGGTGGTATCCAGTAAAGCGGCAGGACTGGCCAAAAACCGGCGCGAAGTCGGGCGCTACCGCCAGCTCGGGGGG
>JAPWUP010000093.1 GCA_028275505.1 Bryobacteraceae bacterium | reverse complement strand
GCGTCAGTATTCTGGTAACGATGCCCGAGTTGCCCGAGGTGGAGACGATCGCGCGAATGCTCGCGCCACGGCTGACCGGTCGGCGAATCCGGGGGGTGCAAATTCGCTCGCGCCGGGTTCTGGCAGGCGATCGTGACCTGCTGAAGGTTCTGCGAGGGCGGCTCGTCGAAAAGGTCAGCCGGCGCGCCAAGTTCCTGTTGTTGCATCTGGACCGAGGTGTGCTGGCGATCCACTTGGGCATGACCGGGCATTTGCGCTGGAACGGGCAGGCGGGGCCGTACACGCGCGCGGTGATCGTGTTCGATGGCGGACGTTTGCTGTTCGACGATCCTCGTCAATTCGGCCGGCTGGAAGCCAGTGAGGAAGGGCTGCCGCCGAGGCTTGAAAAGCTGGGACCGGAGGCCCCGGCGATCACAGTGGGGGAACTGGCCCGGCGCTTGGCGGGCCGCCGCGCGCCCATCAAGGCCTTGCTCATGGATCAGCACATTCTGGCAGGCCTGGGCAACATTTACTCGGACGAGGCCCTGTTTCGCGCCGGGATTCATCCCCAAACGCCGGGCGGGCGTCTGTCGCGAGAGCGGCTCGCGCGACTGGTTCGCGCCATCCGCCGTGTGCTCGCCGAAGCCATCGCAGCGGGAGGATCCTCGGTGTCCGATTACGTGAACGCCGATGGCGAGCCTGGTTGGTTCCAGTTTCAGCATCGGGTGTACCAGCGCACCGGAGAACCCTGCGTGCGGTGCGGCACGCCGATCCGCCGCATCGTGGTTGCGCAGCGCGGCACGCACTATTGCCCTCGTTGCCAGCGGCGATGAGCAGGGGGTTCGGCAAGCAGCGGGCTTGACACAAGTTTCCGGGCGGACTCATCATCGGAATTGGACCTCCGCAGCTCCCGACCTCGGAGGCCCGGTAACGAGGAGCGGAGATGATCACGAGACGGCACTTCTTCTACGGCACGCTTCTGGCGGGCGCGGTTCCCGCGGGTGGATTTGGCAGTGTTCCCTCGCTGAGACGGCTGGGGTTCAAATCGCCCAACGAGAAATTGAACATCGCGGCGGTGGGCGCCGGCGGCAAAGGTCGCAGCGATATCGCCGGCTGCGCCACGGAGAACATCGTGGCTCTGTGCGATCCGGACGAGAAACGCGCCGCCGAGACGTTCGCCAAGTATCCCAAGGTCCCCAAGTACAAGGACTTCCGGCGCATGTTCGACAAGGAAGACAAGAACATTGACGCCGTCCTGGTGTCCTGCCCCGACCACATGCACGGCATCGTCTCCATGTGGGCCATGGAGCGCGGCAAGCACGTCTACTGTCAGAAGCCGCTGACCCGCACGGTCTGGGAGGCCCAGCAATTGACGAAAGCGGCCGCCCGTTACGGCGTGGCCACGCAGATGGGCAACCAAGGATACTCCAGCGAAGGGACGCGGCTGTGCTGCGAGATCATCTGGGCAGGCGATATCGGGCCGGTGCGCGAGGTGCACGCGTGGACGAACCGCCCGCTCAAGTACTGGCCGCAAGGTCCCGACGTGGTGCCCAAGGAAGAACCGGTCCCGCCCACGCTGGATTGGGATCTGTGGTTAGGCGTTGCTGCGTGGCGCCCGTACAGCCCGGCTTACGTCCCGCATAACTGGCGCGGCTTCCCCGATTTCGGTTGCGGCGCCATCGGGGACATGGCTTGTCACATCCTGGGCGCCGCCAATATGGCATTGCGGCTCACGGCTCCGGTCAGCGTGGAGTGCATCAAGAAAGAAGGTGTGGGAAAGTATACCTTCCCGCAGCGAACCATAATTCGTTTCGATTTTCCCGCACGCGGTTCCATGCCGCCGGTCACCATTTACTGGTACGACGGCCTGGAGAAACGCCCGCACATCGAGGGCGTGCCCGACGATGAGGTGCTGGGCGATGGTAACATCAACGGCAGCCTCTTCATCGGGGAGAAAGGCATGCTGACCACCGGCTGCTACGGCGAAAATACCCGCCTGGTGCCTGCTTCCCGGATGAAGGATTACAAGTTACCCGAGCCGCTGCTTACCCGTGCGCCGGGCCGTTTTCCCCAGGCGCACTACCGCGACTGGATCCGCGCTTGCAAAGGCGGCGAGCCTGCGTGCTCCAATTTTTCGGTTGCCGGACCTTTTGTCCAGTGGATGCTACTCGGCGTCATTGCCATGCACTTCGAAGGCAAACTGATCTGGGACGCCGAGCGCGGGCGCTTTTCCAGTCCCACGGAAGCCAACCAATATTTGAAGCCGCGATTCCGCAAAGGCTGGAAGTTCGCCTGAGAAAAATCTTGCGTCCCTGACGCGGGTCGTGTCATCATGAAATCCAGAGGGCGGGATGAGCCGGGGAGTGCATCCTAAGGGACGGAGGATCCTCGCTTGGGGCGCTATCCTGGCCCTCCTCGCACTCAGCATTCTTTTCGTCGTTCCTCATTCCTGGCATAAAGAAGACGGCAAGCGGGCTTGCGCAGTCTGCCAGGCCTGGCGCACGCCTTCAGCGCCTCCGCAACCTGGCGTGCAGATCGAGCCGCCAGCCGTCATCACCATAGCTCGCGGTGAGCCAGCCCGAGGGGCTGAGGCCCGTTCCGAGAGAGCGATTGATTCTTGCCGCGCGCCTCCTTTCCGAATCGTTCCTTCGTAATTCCGATTATCCCTGCTTTTTGCGCCTCATTCTCTCCAGAAGTTACTTCCGAACTAACTGTTCGAATTCGGAAAGGAGGCTCTCATGCAGGTATCATTTCGAATCAAAACTATTCTCTTGTGGATCACGTTGATTCCATGGGCCGGCGCTGGCCAGACCCAGACTCATGGCGTTCTTCGCGGGCAGGTGGTGCTGGATCGAACGGGGGATCCGCTGCACCACGCCAGCGTGTTGATCGTCGAGCTTGCGCGACGGACCGAGACGGACGCTGAGGGACGGTACGAGTTCTTGAACGTCCCGCCGGGCCGGTACTCCGTGGTGGCGCACATGCACCCGCTGGCGGACGAGCGCAAGACGGTCGAGGTGCCGGCGGGAGCTTCCGTGGAACTTGATTTCCGCCTGGTCCTCGCCCCCGTGCACGAGGAAATCACGGTGACCGCCTCGGGACGCGAGCAACCGACGATGGAAGCCTTCCAGGCAGTCTCCTCGCTCGAGCTGCTGCAATTGACACCCAAGGCGGCCGCCTCGCTGGGCGAAGTGTTGGAAGGGGAGACAGGGGTGGCCAAGCGCAGCTACGGGCCGGGCAGCAGCCGGCCTGTGATCCGCGGCTTCGACGGGGACCGGGTGCTGATCCTCGAGGACGGACTGCCCACCGGAACGCTATCTTCGCAATCGGGTGATCACGGCGAACCAGTGAACGTCGCGGCGGTGGAACGCGTGGAGGTGGTTCGCGGCCCGGCTACGCTGCTTTACGGTGCCAACGCACTGGGCGGCGTGGTGAACGTCATCACCGGTCACCACCAGATCCACCAGCACCCGCACGAAGGCGTGCGCGGCTTCTTGACCGGGTCGGCGGGAAGCAACAACGCATTGGGCGGCGTCAGCGGCGGCGTGGAAGCGGGCAAAGGACGGTGGCTTGCCTCGATAGCCGGCGGCGGGCTGCGAACAGGCGATTACCGCACTCCGTTGGGACCTGTGGTGAACAGCCATACCAGCAACAAGAACGTTTCAGGCAGCATCGCCCGCTATGGCGATCGCTGGTTGTTTCACGCTGGGTACGGCATCCACGACGGTCGCTACGGGATTCCCGACATTCCGGCGCTTCGCGAACATCGCCACGGCGATGAGGGCGACACTGCGGAGCAAGCCCATGAACACGCCGAGGGGCCGGTGGACCTGAAATTCCGGCGACAGAACGTGCGATTGCTGGCCGGGATCAAGGAGTTGAACTCCTGGCTCCAGCGATTCACGCTGAATCTGAACTACAGCGACTGGAACCACAGGGAGCTGGTCGGCGCCGAGGTCGGGACCGAGTTCTTCAACCGTCAGCTCTCTTGGCGCGGGGTTTTCGATCAGCGGGACCGCCGCCAGCTCCGGGGAAGCTTGGGCTTCCAAGGACTGGCGCGCAGTTACAGGATTCGCGGCGCTGAGCAGTTGACCCCGCCGGTCAAACAGTACGCCATCGCGGCCTTCGGACTCGAGGAGTTTTCCTTCGAGCGATTCCGTCTCCAGCTCGGCGGTCGCCTGGAGACGAACCAGTACCGGCCTCAAGATCGCCCGTCCCGCGGTTTCACGGGCGCCTCAGGCTCCGCGGGATTGATCGTTCCCGCAGGCCGTTTCGGCTCCCTGCTGGCCAGCTTCAGCCACTCCTACCGCGCGCCCGCCATCGAGGAGCTGTACAATTACGGCCCCCATCATGGCAACCTGGCGTTTGAAATCGGCGACCCGAACCTGACGCGCGAATCGGCGCAAGGAATCGAATTGGCCTGGCGCACTCAGGCGCGGCGCCTGCGCGGCGAGGTCAATACTTTTTACTACCGGCTCAACGACTACGTGTATCTGGCGCCTACGGGCGAGATCGAGCACGGTCTCATCCAGGCGCACTATCGTCAGGCGGACAGCCGCTACATGGGCGGCGAAGCCAGGATGGATATCGGCCTGCGCCCGGATTTGTGGCTCAAGCTCGGATTCGATGCGGTGGACGCCCAACTGCGGGCCTCGCGCCTGCCCCTGCCGAGGATTCCGCCCGCGCGCGGTCGGATCGGCTTCGACGCCCGCTTCAAGGGCTTCAGCTTCGAGCCGACGCTGCTGCTGGCCGCTCCCCAGTCGCAACTGTATTTCAACGAGACGCGCACGCCCGGCTACGCAGTGTTGAACCTGAACGCAGGCTACGTCTGGGCGCAGACGCACGTGCTCCACTCGTTCCACGTCATTGTCTTCAACGCTGCCGATCGCCTGTACCGTAACCACGTATCCCTGATCAAGGACTATGCGCCCGAAATCGGGCGCGGAGTCCGTTTCGCATACACGCTCCGCTTTTTCTGAGAGCTTGAAACGGGCGGCAGCCGCGGCGTAAGATGGCGCCTGATGCGCGCACTGCTGGCATGCCTGCTGTTGGCGACGTGCCTCGCCGCCGCCCAAACGCCCATCCCGGTCATTCTCGACACCGACATCGGCGATGACATTGACGACGCGCTGGCCCTGGCGCTGGCGCTGCAGTCGCCCGAACTCGACGTTCGCGCCGTAGTCACTGTGCTCCAGCATCGGGAACGTCGCGCGGATCTGGCGTGGAAGATTCTCCGGTTGTACGGGCGGGAAGATATCCCGGTGGGCATGGGCGCCGAACAGCCCTTGCTCACGCCGCCGCGCACGGGTGAAGTGCGTCAGACTTCTGCGCTCTCGGCTGAGGATCGGCTACCGGATGACAAGCGGCGCAACGGTCTGGGGCTGTACCTGGATACGATCCTGCGATCGCCGCGCAAGGTGACCGTTCTGGCTTACGGGCCGCTGACCAACGTAGCGCTGGCGCTGAAGGCCGAACCGCGCCTGGCCGAGCGCATCGAGCGGCTCGTGTTGATGAACGGCGTGTTCTTCCGTCCGCAAACCGAGTACAACACGGTGCGCGATCCCGAAGCCGCGGCCATCGTCTTTTCATCGGGCTTGCCTGTCGTCACTGTCGGTTTGGACGTGACCATGCAGTGCCGCCTTGCTCCGGAGGACCTCGCGCGCATGGACGCCTCGACGCTCGAACCGGTGCGCTTCCTGCGCCGGCTCATCGGAATCTGGCAGGAGGGCAAACCCGATCGGATGCCGATCCTGCATGACCCGCTCGCCGTGGCGGTGGCCTTTCAGCCCGATCTCGTCAGGCTGGAAACGGGACGCGTCGAGGTCGAGACCCGGGGACAGCCCGGCCTCACGTACGGGATGACCCTGTTCCGGCGGGATCCCAAGGGCCTGGTCCAGGTAGCTTCGGAGGTTCAGGCGCGCCGCTTCCTGGATCTGTTCGTGAGCCGGATTCTCAGTCCGCCGCGCCGAAGGGCGCCATGAACCGGTGGCCCTTCGCTGACGCCGCGTGATTTTTACCTTGCGCTGAGGTGGGAGAAGTAGTACAGTAGGCGGGAGCGGAGGAACCCGATGCCTTTTTGCCGAAACTGTGGTGCGCCAGTAGAGGGTCAATTCTGTCCCCAATGCGGTACCCCTGTTGCGGGCGCGGCTGCGCCTTCCGGAGGCCCGCCCCCGCCGCCGGCCGCGGCGGCTGGACTGAGCGAGAATGCAGCTTCCGCTCTGTGCTATTTGCTGGGGTTCATCACGGGGATCGTCTTCCTTGCGATAGCGCCGTACAATCAGATCCGGACCGTGCGCTTTCACGCGTTCCAGTCCATTTTCTTTTCGGTCGGATTGTTCGCGATCGCCATCGGGCTGGGCATTCTGTCGGTGATCTTTTACGCCATGTCCTTCTGGCTGGGGATGCTTTTTGGCCTGCTGCAATCGGTTTTCGGACTGGCGATGTTCGTGCTCTGGCTGTACCTGATGTGGAAGGCTTACCAGGGCCAGAAAGTCGTCCTTCCCATCGTGGGTCCGCTGGCCGAACGCCAGGCCTGAGGATCGGCGGTAGCCGGGTCGCGCACGAAACCGTCTATCTCACGTGAGGATCTTTCTCCTCGTTCTTGGGCTCTCTTTGCCTGGCTGGCCGCAGCTTGTTCCCCGGGTTGCGGTTATCGAGATCTACGGCGCGCGGCGGGTGTCGCCGGAGCGAATCCGCAAGCTGCTGGGCGTGCGCGAGGGTGAACCGCTGCCGCCATCGAAAGCCGCCGTGGAAGAACGGCTCGAGAGCCTGCCCGAGGTCGTTCAAGCCCGTCTGGAAGCAGTTTGTTGCGCCGATGGCGGGGCGATTCTCTACGTCGGCATTGAAGAGAAAAACGCGCCGCATTTCACGTTTCGTTATCCGGCGCGGGCCAACCTGTCTTTGCCGGCCCCGATCGTGGAGGCGTATCGCGGCTTCCTGCTCGCCGTGGAACAAGCTGCGCGAAGAGGCGACTTCGCCGAAGACCTGTCGCAGGGTTATGCGCTGGCCAGCGACCCCGCGGTGCGCGCCTTCCAGGAGCGCTTCCGCGAACTTGCCGCCCAGCACCTCGCTGTGCTCCGCGAGGTCCTGCGCAAATCCATGCACAATGACCAGCGGGCGATCGCCGCGTACGTCATCGGTTACCAGCCGCGCGCCCGGGGCGTGGTCGAGGATCTGCAGTACGCCATGCAGGATGCCGACGAGGGCGTTCGCGCCAACGCCATGCGCGCTCTGAGTGCGATCGCGGTGCTGGCTCGCCGCGAGCCGGATCTGGGCCTGCGCGTCGAGCCGACGTGGTTTGTCGAGTTGCTGAATTCCATCGTGTGGAGCGATCGCTATCGTGCCGCCGAAGCCCTGGTCAACCTCACCGAAGACAGGAATCCGCGCATTCTGCAACTCATCCGGGAACGCGCTCTCGACTCGCTGGTGGAAATGGCCCGCTGGAAGGTCCTGAATCACGCCCTGCCCGCCTTTCTGCTTTTGGGCCGGATCGCAGAGTGGCCCGAAGACCGGATCCATCAGGCCTGGAGTCAGGGGGACCGGGACTCGCTGATTGCGCTGTTCGCTCGCAAGTGATGCCGTGCACCGGGGGAGCTTTCCGATTACTATAAGAGTTTCGAGGTGAAAGAACATGAGCGGCTATTCCCGACGCGAGTTTGCGCGCCACGCCAGTCTGGCCACCGCGCTGAGTTATTCCCGTATCCTGGGCGCCAATGACCGGGTTGGCATCGGCTACATCGGCCTGGGCAACCGGGGCGACCAGGTCCACGAAGCATTTCTCGAGTACTCCGATCAACAGACCGTTGCCGTCTGCGATCTGCGCGACGATTACATGGACCTTGCCGCCAAAAAATGCGGGACCAACCCGAGACGTTACAAGGACTACCGCAAGCTGCTCGAAGACAAGGACGTGGATGCGGTCGTCATCGCCACGCCCGATCACTGGCACGCGCTGATGTTCATTGACGCCTGCAATGCGGGCAAGGATGTTTACGTGGAGAAGCCGCTCTCGCTCACCGTGGTCGAAGGACGGCGCATGGTGGAAGTGGCCGAGCGGACCAAGCGCGTCACTCAAGTGGGCATCCATCGCCGCTCGGCGCCGTTTCTGAGGGAAGCGGCCGAGTTCGTGCGCTCGGGCGGGATCGGGCACGTGACGGTCGCCAAGGGTTACCACGTGCTGAATGAGTGGCCGCTGGGAATCGGCAATCCGCCGGACGAACCGCCGCCCAACGAGTGGGAGTGGGAACAGTGGCTGGGGCCTGCGCCGAAAGTCCCCTACAACAAGAACCGCACTTACTATCGTTTCCGCTGGTTCTATCACTACTCGGGCGGCCAGCTTACCAACTTCGGCGTTCACTATGTGGACATGCTGCGGTGGTGCCTGGGTCAGGACGCACCGCGCGCCGTGGTCGCTTTGGGAGGCAAGTACGCGATCAAGGACAACCGGGAAATTCCCGATACGCTGGAGGTGCTGTGGGAGTGGCCCGGGCCGACTTTGATGGTTTTCTGCCAGTACAATTGCAACGCTGCGCCGGGTAACATCCAGAACGCGGAAATGGAGCTGCGCGGGACCAAGGGCACCATGTACATCCACGGCAACCGCTGGGAAGTGGTGCCCGAAACCCAGGCGACCGTGGAAGTGCCGGCGCGCACTCCCGTGGACCGCAACATCGAGCGCGCCTGGCGTTCCTCGCACAAGCCCGCCATGGAGCCGCGCAGCGCCAAAGGCAGCGCCGATACCCGTTTCCACGTGCGCAACTTCCTGGACTGCGTCAAGAGCCGCGCCAAATGCAACTGCGACGTGCTTACCGGGCACCTGTCCACAGCCGCAACTTTGATCGGTAACATCGCGCTGAAGACGAAGAGTTACCTGGAGTGGGATCCCAAGGCAGAGCGCTTCACCAACAACGAGGCGGCCAACCGCTACTTGCATTACCGCTACCGGCCGCCTTACAAGCTCGGCTAAGTCAGGCGCGCCCGGCGCCTTCGATCCGGGCCAGCCGCCGTTCGATCCAGCGGACCTCGTCGTCGAAGCCCGCCGCGCGGTGAAAGTCGAGTAACCGCCGGTAGCGCTGCACTACGTCGAATCCGAGGCTCCACTGCAACTTGCGCAGGTCCACCGGGCACAGGTGCAGGGGCCGGGCGTCAGATTCTTCCAGGTGGTTGGAGCCGTTCATCAGGCAGCGGTACCAGATGCAGTGCGCCAGCCCGCACATGTGGCCGATTTCGTGAGCGAGGACTTTCACGCTGCGACGCAGCAACAGCTTCATCCAGTCCGGCTTGCGCGGCTCGCCGTAAAATTGCGGGTCGTAGCGGGCGAAGCTGTAAACCCCTACCCGCTCGTTTACCCAGGCCTGCCCGAAGACAAAGTTCCAGCCCGGCTCGGGATAGAGATCCGTCATGGTGATGCCGAGCAGGGCGAAGGCGTCGGGCGGCTTGCGGCGCCGCAGTAACTCGAGGATGTCGCCGGTGAGCCATTGCACGCGGCCCGTCCAGCGGTTGCGGCGGTGCGTGATGCGCGTACTGGCCGGGTCCACGGGTGGCAGGAGCTGCGCGTTCATCATGAAGAAAGCCGAGGCGAAGCGCCGCAGTTGATCCAGAGGCGGGGCCTGCTCGCAGGGGAACTCGCCCAAAGGTTGCAGATACAACACGTTACGGTGAGGTTCCGGGCGCGGGGGCCGGGAGTCCACGAACTGCTGAAAGGTCTGCCCCGGCTCGACCTGGTGGGCTAGCCAGTCGTGGGGACCGGGTTCCGGGATGGGGTCGAAGTCTTCCTCGGCCTCCAGGGCCCGGCGCAACGGCTCGGGCAGAGACTCCGTAGGTCCTAGCGCGGCCAGCCGCTCGGCCGCCGAAGGCGGGCGGAAGGGCACGTTTCCAGCATAGAAGCCACGGCCTTACGAAAGCAACGCGGCCCGGTCCATAATGCTAATGTTCCGGAGTTATGGACGCCATAGAAGCCATCAAAACTCGTCGTTCTGTTCGTTTTTTCCGTCCCGGGGTGGTCAGCACCGAGCTGCTGGAAGAGCTGGTGGACTGCGCGCGTCTGGCGCCCAGCGGGCGTAATGAGCAACCCTGGGAGTTCGTGGTCGTGCGCGACCCCGCCAAGCTGCGAGAGCTGGCGGAGTTAACCGATTTCGGCCGCTTCATCGCCGACGCCGCGGCCTGCATCGTGGTCCTCTGCCGTCCCTCGAAGTACTTTCTGGAGGACGGCAGCGCGGCCACCCAGAACATCCTGTTGGCGGCCCACGCACGCGGTTTGGGCGCCTGCTGGGTGGCGGGCGACAAGAAGCCGTATGCGCCGAAGGTCCTGGCTGCGATCGGGGCTCCCCCCGATTACAAGCTGATCAGCCTGGTCCCGGTCGGCTTGCCGGCGGAGAATTTGCCCGAACGGGCTCCCAAACGCCCGCTCTCGGAAGTACTGCACTGGGATCGCTTCTGAGCGACCTCAGGGCGAGGGATCCGGGATCAGGAATTTCCGGGGATTCCCCAAGGCTGCGGTGGCGGCCTCCGCCGCGAGGTAGCCGCTGCGAACCGCGCCCTCCATCGTGGCGGGCCAGCCGGTACGTGTCCAGTCGCCTGCCAGGAACAGATTAGGAAACCGGGTGGTGGCCGGCGGGCGGCGCGAGGCCAGTCCCGGCCGCGGTGTGAAGGTGGCGTTTGCCTCTTTGATGACGTGCGCTTCTTCCAATCGCGCCTTGGCCGCCGCGGGAAAGAATTCGGCCAGTTCACGGACGGTCTGGCAAACGATTTCCTCGCGCGACACCGGCAGCAGGCTGCGCGAGGCGCTGACCACGATCTGCACGGCCTCCCCGCGCCCCTTGCTGAAGGCCCACTGAATCGTCCGGTCGAGCAGTGCTGCCTGGGGCAGATCTAGGACCGGGCGATCGAAGGCCAGATAAATGCCGGTGATCGGCGAGGACTCGAGCGACTCCAGCCCAAGTTGCGGGACCAGCGACTGCGCGGCTTTCACCGGGACGGCCAGAACGTAGGCGTCCGCGCGGTGGATCACGCCGTCTGCCTCGATCCCGATGACTCGCTCCTGCTCGATCTGGACGCGCTCCACGCGCGTGCCGGTGTGGAGGGCGAGCTTCGGAAATCGCCGCCAGTGATTTTCCGCGTAAAGTTCGACCAGCGGAACGGCGGGAACGCCTAGCCGCACGCCGTCGGGCGAGGCCAGCAGCGCGAGCCAGAGAACCTGTACGCCGTGCAAGGCCGAAACACGCTCCGGTTCCTCGTTCAGGGCGCTGACGATCAGAGGCCGCCAGAACCGCTGGTTGGCGCGGGCCGTTTGCCGTCGTTGCCTCAGCCAGTCCGCCATGGACATGGCGTCCAGGAGATCGGGTTGCCGATAATCTCTGCGCACCGCGGCCAGCGCGCGCACGATGCCTAGTTTGTCTTTCAGGCTCAGGAAGCGGAGGCGGAGGAAGGCGGTCGCGCGGCCCAGCGCGGATTGGTTCACGGCCCGCAGAACGGACCTGCGCCCGCCCGGCTCCACGAACACGATCTCGTCATGAAAGCGGATCCGGTGCTCCACTCCCAGCCGGCGGTAAAAATCCAGCAAGTTGCGGCAGCAGCCGAGCAGGATGTGCTGGCCGCGGTCTATCCAGTGGTCTCGCTCCGGAAGCGGGAGGGACCCCGCGCGCCCGCCAAGACGGTTGTGGGCTTCGAACAGATCAACTTCGAATCCCGCACTCTCCAGGGCAACGGCGGCGGCCATGCCCGCAAGGCCTCCGCCGATGACGATTGCGCGCGGCACTCAAGTTCGCTCGGTCGCGGTGCGGCGCCCGTACAGCCTGACTACGTTCTCGATCAGCCGCAGGCCGCACCCTTCTTCCAGAGTCATCATGGATTCGGGGTGAAATTGCACCGCTTCGATGGGCAGTTCGCGATGCCGCACCCCCATGATTACGCCGTCCTCGGATTCGGCCGTGATTTCCAGGCACTCCGGGAGTTTGTCCTTGCGCGCATAAAGCGAGTGGTACCGGCCCACCTGGAAGGTCTCGGGCAAGCCTTGGAAGACCCCCTTCCCGGTGTGGCGAATGCGGGAAGGCTTGCCGTGAACGGGGTAGTCCAGCACGCCCAGTTCTCCGCCGAAGGCTTCCACCACGCCTTGCAGGCCAAGGCAGACGCCGAACACGGGGATTCCTTGCTCGGCGGCGTAGCGGACGAGCTGGGGCACGCCGAAATCGGAAGGGCGACCGGGTCCGGGTGAAATCAGAATGAGATCGGGGCGAATCTCGCGGATCAGCTCCAGCGGGAAGCCTGCGCGGTAAGTGATCACGTCCGCGCCGGTTTGCCGGGCGTAGTTGGCGAGGGTGTGGATGAAGCAGTCGTCGTTGTCGACCAGGAGCATGCGCACGCCCTGGCCCGGGCGCGGTCCTGCGGGCGTGGGCGCCGGTGGCTCGGGCGGTTGCAGGGCGCGGAAAAACCCGGTCGCTTTCAATCGCGTTTCCACCTCTTCGTTTTCGGGGACGGAGTCATACAGCAGCGTGGCGCCGGTAGCGTAGGAAGCCACGCCATCTTTCAGGTGGACCGTGCGGATCAGGATCCCGGTGTTGATGTCGCCGTTGAGCAGGATCATGCCCACGGCGCCGCCATACCATCCACGCGCATCTTTTTCCAAGTCCTCGATGGCCTGCGCAGCGGCCTTCTTGGGGGCGCCAATCACCGTGACTGCCCACATGTGGCTGAGGAAGGCGTCCAGGGAGTCGAAACCAGGCGCCAGCTCGCTTTCTACGTGGTCCACGGTATGGAAAACACCGGCGTAGGATTCGATCAGCCTGCGGCCAATGACGCGGACCGAGCCTGGCACGGAGACGCGGGATTTGTCGTTGCGGTCCACGTCCGTGCACATGGTCAGCTCGGATTCTTCCTTGCGCGAGTTCAGCAGTTCGCGGATGGCCTCGGCATCGCGCAGCGGATCGCCCGTGCGACGGGCCGTTCCCGAGATCGGACAGGTCTCCACCCGGCGGCCCTCCACGCGCACGAACATTTCCGGCGAAGCGCCGATCAGTTGCTCGTCGCCGAACTGGAGGAGGAACTCGTAGGGACTGGGGCTGGCCACTTGCAGGCGGCGGAACAGCTCCGAAGGGCGTCCGCAATAGGACGCGCGGAACGTGCGGCGCAGCACGACCTCGTAGTAATCGCCGCGCCGCATGCCCTCGCGCACGGCCTGCACTTTGGCGATGTATTCCTCGGGAGTGTGATCGGAAACAATTTCGCCCACGCGCGTTTCCGTGGCGACGGGGAGGCGTTCGCCGCTCCGCTCCAGTCCCCGTGTGGAGAGATCCCCCTGCTCGAATTCGTACTGGTAGCGTTCGATCACCTCGCGCTTGCGATCCATGAAGTAGATGTCGTCGCACAGGAACAGATGGAGATCCTTCTGATCGCCGCGCGGCAATTTCAGGCGAATGGGATCGAACTGGAAAAGCAGGTCGTATCCGAAAGCGCCTACCAGGGCGAGCCGGTCGTCTTTGGGATGGCGGAACTCGTCGATGAGAGCGCGCAGGATGGAAAAAGCCGAGGGCTGTTTGCTGCGTTCTTCCTCGGGAAACAAAGCGGGCAGGGGCTTCAACTGCCCGATGAGCGCACTGCTGCCCAACTCCAAGCTCTCCCAGTGCGGGTGGTCCGCCAGCACCCGATACAGCATCCCGATGAGCGCTTCGCCACGCGAATTCAGAGGCCGAAATTCGAGTCGGCGCCCGCGGCCCACAAGCTCAAGGGGCGGGCGCACCGAGGCGATGTCCCAGCGCGAGTACCGTCCCGGGTATTCATAGCCCGAGGAAAGGTAGAAGCCGCGGTACTCGTCCAGCTCTCGCAGCAGATGCCCCAGTCCTTTGCGGAACGGCAGGCGGGAGGCCGTTCGGGTGACGACAATCCCGTGGGGAGTCTGATAGCGAAGCTCGCGCATCAGAGGGGGCTACTCCCCCAGCATATCAGAAGGCGGTTGCGGACTTGCCTCACCCCTGGAAGACGCCCACCACAATCACCGCGATGGGGATGTCGCCGATCGTCGCGTGCAGAATCCAGTCACTTTCCTGCTTCGTGAGACCGGCGGGTTCCGGCTTGTCCAGCTTCCAGACGCTGAGGATGGCCGGATGGGAGGTTCCCGAAGCTTTCTTGCTCATGGCCACCAGCTCGTCATAGCTGGGGGTGGCATTCAGATCCTTGTCCTCCGAAGCGGGAATGATCTTCAGGAAGTCGCGCTGGGGCGAGACGCCCTGGTGTGCGCCGTCCACCGGGTAATAGGCCAGACGCAGCGTGTAAACGCCGGGCTTGATGGTCTGGCCGCGGCGATCGGCGCCCCGGCCCGGGAAGCGGATCGCGCCCACCAGGCTGCCGTGAGGAATGGTGGTGAGTGATACTCCTTCTTCCGTGGTGGCCGGCCCTGTGGGCGCCTGGGCACGGAACCAGAGTTCCGCAAACACCTTGCCGTCAGGCCCGATGACCCGGTGGCCGGTCTTCTGGAGAGCCTCGCGAATGGCAGGCGCCAGCTCTTCCGGCGGCGGACCTGCCGGCTCGTACTTGTACTGCGCCAAGGCTGTTGCGCACGCCACGGACAGCACGAAGAGAATCTTTCGCATACACTGCACTCCTTTCTTTCAGGGTAACGCGTGTCAGGGCCGGGAAACCCGAGGCCTTCAGCGTGCGGCAACCCCCGCGACCAGCAACGCGACGGGCGTGTCTGCCGCGCCCGCATGCAGGATCCATTCGCCGCGCCGGTTCATCTCGAAGCGCGGCGTGACGCCGGGGGTTCCTCGCGACCAGCGCAAAACTGCCTTGCCGCGCCCGGTGAAATCTTCGGGGGGATCCAGCGCCTGGTCCGCTGACGCCGGGATCAGCACGACCGAGTCCCCGCCCGCGTATCGCAGCGTATACAGCCCGCGAGGAAATCCGCGCCCGTTGCGGTCGGCGCTGGGCGCGTGAAATTCGATCACCCCGAGGAGGGCGCCTTCCGGGATGGCGTCCTGCCGGATGGCTTCCTCGAGGCTCATTTCGCCCAGAGGCGCTTCCCGCAGCCACAATTCACAGAACTCGAAGCCGCGCGAATCCACTACCCGGGCGCCCTGCTGGGCCACGACTTCGCGAATGGCCGGCGCCAGTTCGGCGGGTGGCGGTCCACCTCGTTCGGCGCGATAAGGCGCGGGCGCCGCAGTCGCGAAGGCCACGACAAGCCAGAGCGGGCTTCCCATACCCTTTTAGATGCTGCGAGTCCAAGCCCGTTTCAATTCGAGCCGGCTTGCACGCAAGCTCAGGCTACTGAGACAATGATGACACCCGCCATGGCGCCAACCTTGAAGATCAACGCCATCCAGGTGCTCGCCCTTTCCTGTCTGGGTGTGGTGGCCGGCGCCTGGCTGAAGCGGAAAATTTGGGTGCTCGACTGGCTGAATATTCCCGCCAGCGTGCTGGGTGGCTTTCTTTATGCCGCTATCGCTTTGCTGCTGCGCGATCGTTATCTGAACCTGGAATTTGACCTCGTCCTGCGCGATATTCTGATGATCGCGTTCTTCACCACTGTCGGGCTGCGGGCCAGCCTGCGGCTGGTGCGCGAGGGTGGCGTGCAGGTCCTGCAATTCTGGCTGGTCGCCTCGCTCGGCGTGCTGCTGGAGAATGTTCTTGGCGTCGGTCTGGCCATCGTGCTGGGCATTCCTCCTTTGGCGGGACTGATCTGCGGTTCGGTCACGATGGCGGGAGGTCCCGGGACGGCGTTGGCCTTCGGCCAGACCTTCGAGCAGCTCGGTCTTGCCGGCGCCACCGATCTCGGGATCGCAGCGGCCATGTTCGGGATCGTGGCTGGAGGGTTGCT
>JAPWUP010000031.1 GCA_028275505.1 Bryobacteraceae bacterium | reverse complement strand
TCCACCACGGCGCCGGGATCCACGGCGCGCAGGGGACCCAGCGTCTCCAGCTCGAGGAACTCGTCGTTGGTGAAGGTTTCGAAGGAACAGCCGAAGTCGGGGTACGTGGCGGCAGGATCCGCCGCGGTCTCCTTGAAGAACAACTCGGATTCGAGCAGGTAAGCCGCCCAGGTTCGCGGATTGAACAATCCGATCTTCTGCGGGGCGGACCGCTTGGGGTCCTGGCGCAGAACCAGGTATTTCGGGAAGTACATCCAGCGCGGGTCAGAGAGGTCCGTGTAGGCCCACATGACCAGAGGATTCGTGGGCAGCAGGACTTCAGGATGTTTGCCTCGCGGCGGGAATCCCGTGATGGCAGCGCCGCCCGGCGCCATCATGGTGAGCGCCCAGGGGGCGAATTCAATGCGCCACGGGTTCGTGTTGCGGATGCGGTGCAGGACCTCGACGCGATCCTCCGAATCCGACATTTTCACGATGATTTGTTTTTCAAGTCCGGTGCCCGGCTCCACCGGCGCGGTGGCCTCCAGCGTATCGCCGCGGACCTCGACGCGCACCGGCGAGTTGTCCGGCGCCCAGGTCGTCTCCAGCCGCTCGGGGGCGACCCAAAGCCGGTGACCGCCGCGGAGCTGGAATTCCTTCTCACCGCTCTTGCCGAGCTGGTCGGGATATTCCTTGAAAAGATTTCGCCCGCCTACGAAGGCGCAGCGAATGATGCGCGGTCCCACGTCGCCCGTCACCACCAGTTCGATGCGCCCGTTGCTCACGCGATAGCAATTCTGCCAGCCCTGATAAGCGATTTTTTCGATTTTCACCGCAGGGGAAGCTGTCATGGCGCTCACCAGAAAAACCAGGCCGATTCGGCTCATCGCCGCCATTATAAGTCCCGCTCGCCGCGGTCAGGGGGCGCTGAACCGCCCTCCCCTTCAGCCTCACTGGAAGGCTGCCGCCTTCAGCAATCCCGGACCGCCTGCTCGAACTCCCGAAACGACGGGCACCGCTGCCTCAACGTTTCCAGGTCCACGTTCGCAGCAATCTGCTTGTAGACTTCAGGGGTCGCCGGCAGACCAACTTTTGACAACAGGTTATGGAGTCGCTGCTTGGGATCGGCTATGCTCTCGAGTTCTCCCGGCACTCGGGTAACTCGGTTCTGCCCGCCGCGGCCTGCGGCGATGGAGTTGATGGCGTTTTCGTCCGCGAGCAACCAGGTTTCGATCTCCTGGCGAACAATGCAAATATGCAGCTTGTATGCGGGCCAGTAAGCACGATTTCGGATTTCTTGCGACAGGGACGCGCGCAGTTCGTCGGGCGGCTTCTGGTCGGCGTCGCAGACCACCAGGGCCTTCTCCACGGCTTCGCCGTGGTGCACGTGCTCGAACTCGCGGAGGTAACCGGGAAAGATCCGTTTCAGTTTCTGCTTGCCGCCGCAGGGGCGCACATACAGGGTGACCGGGCTTTGTGCCACCCGTCTGGCGAGCGTTTCGAGCACAGCTGCGTCGTAATGACCCTCGACGATCAAGCCGATGACGAGCTCACTCACCGAGCAGGGCCCCCGAGTAAAACAGATCGCCCAGACCAAGTTCCTTGTTGTCCAAAAGCTCGCGGAGGTGGGCCTTGTCCCTGGGGTAGCTGATGATCGTCTCCCCCTGGCGTTTTTGGAATACGATGACTTCTTCCAGACGGAGGCGATCAACAAGATGCGGCGAATGAGTGGTTGCGATCACCTGGGTCCCATTGGCAGGCGCCGACTCGCCCTGTAGTTGCCGCAGGATTTCGACCAGCACTTCGATAAGGCGGGGATGAAGGTGATTTTCCAGCTCTTCGACGAAGCAGACGGCAGGCCTCAGATCAGGTGGGCTCAGGAGCACGGAGAGCAAGGCAATGAAGACCAGTTCACCGTCGGACATATCCGGCACAGTGACGGGCCTTTTCAGAGATTTCTCCTTCGAAGCCAGCGAAACCGTAGCCTGAGGAGTCGGCCAGGTGAACAGGTCCGTCAAGTCTGGCAGCACATCCTGACATACCTGCCGGATGCTAGCGAACGCCTCCGGGTAGCGGGTTTGCAAGTGCATGAGCCATGCTGAGAGATTCTCGCCGTGCTCGGAAAGATACGGAGGCGCCGCAGTAGGATTGATGTTTCGCATGAGATGGGGGACCAGCCGGTAAAAGTAAGTGGATGCGAGCATCCGGCGCAGGAATGATCCGTCCCAGTTAGGAACTTCGTATCCGATAGCTGCCTTGGTAAGGTCCAGCTGCCACATCGCCTCTTGTCCGTCTCTGTTCACAAGGGAACGGCGCCCGTTTTCGACGACGATCAGCTCTTTGTCCTCCAAGCGAAGACTTTCGCGGTGAACCCTTACGACGCCGCGTTCGTCGCCGATAAGTTCGAGCTCATAGCGCCACGGTGTGCGGGCGCCGGGGGCCTCGCCCGGGTTTTCGCCTTCCAACCCCATAACCATCACACTGGACTCGCCGCCTTTCCAGGTGTGCTCGTGAAAGCCGCCCGGAAATGCATCTGCTACGTCTAAAAGGCGCATCTCGGCAGGAAAGCAGATCCGCCGAAGTAGACGGAATGCCTCCACGAAGTTCGACTTGCCCGACATGTTAGGCCCCACGAGCACGTTGAACGGCCCCAGCGAGACCTCCACGTCGCGGAAGGACTTGAAGTTCTGGATACGGACGGACGTGATCATGGAGCCTCCGGAAGCGGATCTTCCGCCTCGCCCCCCTCATTATAGAACCCAGTCTCGCTGGCCAACGCGCGACGGCTTTCCGCCGGATGTTTCGCGCTCGGACTTTTTCGGGGTTTGCTCCGGCCCGTTATAATCGGTGTTGACCGATGAACCGTCATGAGCCGTTCCAGTTTCACTCGCTGGAGGAGCTGGTCGCACGCATTCGCGAGCTGGGCGTCGAGCTGGAAGTGGACGAAGACATCAGCCCGCTGCTCGAGCCGTTCCAGATAGACGGCTTCCGCTTGCCCAACCGGCTCGTCGTCCAGCCGATGGAGGGTTGCGACGGACGCGCGGACGGCGCTCCCGACGAGCTCACCTTCCGTCGCTACCGTCGCTTCGCAGCCGGCGGGGCCGGGATAATCTGGTTCGAAGCGACCGCCGTTACGCCGGAGTCGCGCGCCAACCCCCGCCAGCTCTGGATCCACGAGGGCGTGGTCAAGGAGTTCGCCGATCTGGTGTCCGAGACGCTGAGAGTGGCGCGCGAAAGTTGCGGCCATCGCCCGTTTCTGGTGTTGCAGTTGACCCACTCGGGTCGTTACAGCAAGCCGGGCCGCAAGCCCACGCCCATCATCGCCCATCGTTCGCCCTATCTGGACCCGCTGCACAAGCTGCCGCCCGATTACCCGATCATCAGCGACGAAGAACTGGAACGCCTGGAAGACCGCTACGTGCAAGCGGCGCTCTGCGCGCAACGCGCGGGCTTCGATGCGGTGGACATCAAGGCCTGCCACCGCTACCTGATCTCCGAGCTGCACGCTTCCCACACCCGGCCCGGGCGCTACGGCGGTTCCTTCGAGAATCGCACGCGCTTTTTCCGCAACATCGTCCGCAAAATCCGCGACGCCGTCCCGGGATTGATCGTGACCTCGCGCATGAACGCCTACGACGCCATGCCCTACCCCTACGGCTTCGGCGTGGATCGCGAGGATCCGTCCAAACCCGACCTCACTGAGCCGATCGAGCTGGTGCGTTTCCTCAAGGAACAGGGCGCTCCGCTGGTCAACATCACGGTCGGCAATCCCTACTATAACCCGCACGTGAACCGGCCCTTTGACTTGCCTACGGTGGGAGCTCCCGTTCCGGCCGAACACCCGCTCTACGGCGTGGCGCGCTTCGTGCGCATCGTGCGAGGCATTCAGGAGGCGTTCCCCGGCTGGCCTGTCATTGGCGCCGGCTACACGTGGCTCAGGCAGTTCTTCCCTTATGTGGCGGCGGCAGCCATCCGGCGCGGCTGGGTCTCGTTGGTCGGTCTCGGCCGGATGGCGTTCGCCTACCCCGAGTTTCCGCGCGAGCTGGCCGAACGCGGCCGGCTCGATCCGCTGAAGGTTTGCGTGGCCTGCTCGGCGTGCACCCAGATCATGCGGGACGGCGGTCGCACCGGTTGCGTGCCGCGCGACGCCGCCATCTACGAGCCCATTTACAAGGAAGGGCGAGCCGAATCGGTGGATGGCATCCAGGCCATGGCCCGGACCTGCCTGCAATGCAATGACGCAACCTGCGTTGCACACTGCCCCACCCGCATCAACATTCCGAAGTTCATCCGCGAGATCGCTGAGGGCCGCTTCCGCGACGCCTACGAAACCCTGCGCGCTTCCAACGTGCTGACCACGGTCTGCGGCTACGTCTGCCCCGCGGAGACACTTTGCGAGTCGGTCTGCATCGCCAGACACTACACGCAGACGGTTCCCATCCGTCATTTGCAGCGATGGGTCTCGCGGTTGGCGGTGGAGGAAGGCTGGGCCGCCGAGCCGCGTCCGCCGCTACGCCGGGAAGGCAAGCGCGTGGCGGTACTGGGCGCCGGCGCGGCGGGAATCGCTGCTGCCGCGGCGCTCGCCTCGCTGGGCTACAAGGTCACCCTGATGGACCGCCGGGAGGAACCGGGAGGCGTGGCTTACGAAACCATCCCGCCCGAGCGGCTGCCGGATCCGATCCTGCTCCGCGAAGTTGAGGATGTGCTGGCTTCGAGCGGCGAGGTCGAACGACGCTGGCGCGTCAAGCTGGGTCCCGACTACACGCTGGACGATGTTTTCCGCGAGGGCTTCGAAGGCGTGGTCCTCGCCCTCGGGCTGACCCGTTCCATCGAGCTACCCGGCGCCCGCCGTCCCAAATCTGGCGTCATCGGTGCCTTGGAATTTCTGGCGCGCGTCAAGCGTGGCGAGCGCATCTCGGGCGCCGTGCTTGTGCTGGGCGCGGGCAACACGGCGATGGACGCCGCGGTTTCAGCCAAACGCGCCGGCGCCTCTGACGTGGCGGTCGTCTACCGCCGTTCCTTCGCGGAGATGCCCGCGTGGCCGGAAGAACGGGATCACGCGGTGGCCTTGGGAGTCCACTTCCTGATCCTCACGCAGCCGCTAGACTACGTTGCCGACAGCGAAGGCCGCCTGACTGGCTTGCGTGTGGCGCGAACCCGTTTGGGGGCGCCCGGGCCGGACGGGCGGCGCAAGTTCGAGCTGATTCCCGGAACCGAACACGTGCTGCCGGCGGACCTCGTCGTCGAGGCCATCGGGCAGAAGGTGGATGAGGAACTGTTGCAGGCGTTGCCCGGCGTGCGGTTCGAGCGCGGCCTGGTGTGGACGCGGGAGGGGACCTTCCAGACCAGCCGCCCGGGCGTCTTCGCGGCCGGCGATCTGGTCAACGGCGGGACGACGGTGGTTCAGGCTGTGGCAGAGGGCAAGCAGGCCGCCCTCGAACTCCACGCCTGGCTGGCCAGTCGGCCCGTGACGATCAGCGTCTGAAAGAAATTCTCACGGCATTCAGGATTGAGAGAGGAGAACGAGCGTGGCGAAGATCGGTTTCATTGGTTTGGGAATCATGGGCAAGCCCATGTCCCGCAACCTGATGAAGGCGGGACACGAGCTGGTGGTCTACGACATCCGGCCCGAGCCGGTCGAAGAGCTGGTGGCAGAGGGCGCGGCGCGCGGCTCATCACCCCGCGACGTGGCGGCGCGCAGCGAGATTGTGATTACCATGCTGCCCGACGGTCCCGAGGTGGAACAGGTGATCTTGGGACCGGACGGCGTGCTCGAAGCGGCGCGCCCCGGCTTGATCGTGGTGGACATGAGTTCGATCAGCCCGGTCGTCGCCCAAAAGGTGGGCGAGGAATGCAAGAAGCGGGGCGTCGAGTTCCTGGACGCTCCCGTTTCGGGAGGTGAGCCGGGCGCCATCAATGCCACTCTGGCCATCATGGTGGGCGGCGAACAAGCCACTTTTGAAAAAGTGCTGCCCATCTTTCAGGCCATGGGCAAGACGATCACGCTGACCGGCCCGGTGGGCGCGGGCAACGTGACCAAGCTGGCGAACCAGATCATCGTGGCGCTGAATATCGCGGCGGTGGGCGAGGCGCTGGTCCTGGCCACCAAGGCGGGCGTCAATCCCGAGGTGGTGTTCAACGCGATCAAGGGCGGGCTGGCGGGAAGCGCAGTCTTGAACGCCAAAGCTCCCATGATCATCAGCCGCAATTTCAAGCCGGGCTTCCGCATTCGCCTGCACCACAAGGACCTGCGCAATGCGCTGAAAGCTGCGGAATCCCTGAACGTACCGCTGCCCATGACTAGCCTGGTCCAGCAGATGCTCACTGCTTTGCTTAACGAGGGCGAGGGTGAGCTGGATCACTCGGGCATCGTGCGGTTCGTGGAAAGGTTGGCCAAAGTCGAGATCGCGCCGCAGGCTTGATTGCCTTCCTCGAGAACCATGCGGCGGAGCTGCCCGCAGGCTGCGTAGATGTCCTGGCCCCGCGATTTGCGAATGAAGCAGGGCAGCGAGCGCTGCACGATGGCCTGGAAGGCGGCGACCCGATCCGCGGTGGGCGGTTCGTACGGAATCCCGGGGCCGGGATTGAGCGGGATCAGGTTTACTGTGGCCCGCAGTTGACCGATCAGTTTGACCAGCCGGCGTGCGTCGGCGTCCGAATCATTGACGCCGCGAATCAGCACGTACTCGAACGTCAGCCGTTCCCAGCTCCGCAGTGGATAATGCCGGCAGGCTTCGAGCAGCTCTCCCAGCGGATATTTGCGGGCCACGGGGACCAGGCGGCGGCGAAGTTCGTCCGTGGTGGCGTGCAAGGAAATGGCCAGTTTGGGACGGATCTCTGCCTGGGCCAGTTCGTGAATTTTCGGGATGATGCCCACCGTGGAGAGCGTCATCCGGCGAAGGGAGAGGCCCACGCCTTCCGGATCCGCCAGCAAACGCGTGGCCTTGAGCACGTTCGGCAGATTCAGCAAGGGTTCGCCCTGGCCCATCATGACCAGGTTGATGCGTTGTTCCTCGGGCCTGAGGTTGTGCTCGCGCATCAGCACGATGACCTGGCCCACGATTTCCCCTGCGGTCAGATTCCTTTCCAGCCCCAGGGCGCCGGTCATGCAAAAGCGGCAGCCGACGGGGCAGCCGACTTGCGTAGAAATGCAGAGCGTGGCGTGCGTGGCGCCCGGCATGAAGACGGCCTCCACCGTCCGCTGATCTTCGAGACGGAGCAGGTAGCGCCGGGTCCCGTCGGCGGATTCGTAATAGCGCTCGATTTCGGGCAAACCAACGCGGTAAGTGGCTGCGAGTTTTCGCCGCAGCTCGAGCGGCAAAGGGGTGATGGCCTCCAAGTCAGCCACGCGCTGGCGGTAAATGGCATGGTAGAGCTGCCGGGCGCGATAGCGTGGCAACTCGGCGCCCAGCAGAGCGGCCAGTTCGTCGGCATCCAGACCCAGCAACCCCACCACGAGCCCAGCGTATCATCCCCAACCTGCGCCCTGGAACCGGGTATGCTGGTAGCAACGAACGCCGAAGGCAGCGTAAAGGAGGATGGCCCTTATGGACAGGCACCAAAAGGAAAAATGGCGCTTTTCGTTGATTTACCTCGTGATTGCGGCGCTGGCCATGTACTCGTTCCAGATGCTGCTGGTGGCGCCCCAGCCCAAGGAGGTATCCTACAGCGAGTTCCTCGAGGAGGTCAGGGCAGGCCGCCTCGCAGAAGTCAACATTACCGAGAGGCAGTTCATCGGCCTGCCCAAGCGGGAAGCCAGCAAGGGCAAGCCGGTGCTGCTGGTGGCGACGCGGCTGCCAGGCATTGATGAGTCGCCTCTCGTGCGGGAATTGGAAGCCCAGAAGGTCAAAATTTCCGGACGAATCCAAGTCAGGCCGTGGTGGGTCGAGTTTCTGCTCTCGTGGATACTGCCGCTGGCTGTGCTTTCCGTGATCTACGCCTACGGCATGTGGCGTGTGGGCCAAAGCAGCGGTCCGCTCAGCTTGGGACGGAACCGGGCCAAGATCTACGACGAATCCAGCCGCATCGGGGTCACGTTCGCCGACGTGGCGGGCGTGGACGAGGCGCGCAACGAGTTGATGGAGATCGTGGACTTCCTCAAGAACCCGGCCAAATATCAGAAGCTGGGAGGCCGCATTCCCAAGGGCGTGCTGCTGGTCGGTCCTCCCGGCACGGGCAAGACCCTGCTGGCGCGGGCGGTGGCAGGGGAAGCCGGAGTCCCGTTCTTCTCGATTTCCGGTTCGGAGTTTGTGGAAATGTTCGTGGGCTTGGGGGCGGCTCGCGTACGCGATCTGTTCGAACAGGCCAAACAGAAAGCGCCGTGCATCGTGTTCATTGACGAGCTGGACGCGCTGGGCCGCGCTCGCGCCGCGGGCGGCGTGGTTTTCAGCCACAGCGAGCAGGAGCAGACCCTCAACCAGCTTCTGGTGGAAATGGATGGCTTCGATTCGTCCAAAGGCGTCATCATCATGGCGGCCACCAACCGGCCCGAGATCCTGGATCCGGCGCTGTTGCGCGCGGGCCGGTTCGACCGGCACATCGTCGTGGATCGTCCGGATCTGAAGGGCCGACTGGAGATTCTGAAGGTCCATGCGCGCAAGGTGAAGCTGGCCCCGGACGTCAATCTGGAGACTGTTGCAGCGCGAACTCCAGGGATGGTGGGGGCCGATCTGGCCAATATCATGAACGAAGCCGCGCTGCTGGCGGCCCGCCGTGGCGCCGAGCAGGTCGAGATGCGCGATCTGGAAGAGGCCATTGACCGTGTTCTGCTGGGCTTGGAGAAAAAGAACCGGTGCCTGAGCCGCGAAGAGAAGCAGCGGGTGGCCTATCACGAGGTTGGCCATGCGTTGGTGGCGCTGTCGGTGCCCAACGCGGATCCGGTGCACCGGATTTCGATCATTCCGCGCACGATCGGGGCGCTCGGCCACACCCTCCAGCTTCCCATGCAGGAAAAGTACCTGTTGACGCGTCCTGAGCTGGAGGATCGCGTGGCGGTCCTGCTGGGCGGGCGCGCGGCCGAGGATATCGTGTACAACGGCGTGGTCTCAACGGGGGCGGCAGATGATTTGGAGCGGGCGACCGAGCTGGTGCGCCAAATGGTGACGCGGTTCGGCATGAGTCCGGAGCTGGGCCTGCTGACCTACGGGCGGGTTCATGCTGCTCGCTTCCTCGGGGATGCACTCGCCCCGGAGGAGCGCAACTACAGCGAGCGGACGGCCGAGCAGATTGACGCGGAGGTCCGCCGCGTGATGGACGCCAGCTACAAGCGCGTGAAGAAAATTCTGCTCGAGCGGCGCGAGGAAATGGACCGGATCGCCGAGCAACTGATCCGCAAGGAGTCGCTGGACAGGGCGGAGATCGAAGCGCTGCTCGCCAAGGCGCCCGCCCCGCAGCAGTAACCCCGCCGGAAAACAAAGAGGCCCCGCTTTGGAAGCGGGGCCGGAGTGAGAGGGCGGGTGGTGGTTACGCGGCGAGAGCCTTGCGCTCCTCGGTCCGGATCGGGATCTGACGCGGCTTCATGGCGGTGGTCAACGGGATCTGGATGTCGAGCACACCGTCATGGAGCACCGCGGTCAGTTTGTCCAGATCCAGGCCGTTGGGCAGGTCAATGACCCGCTCGAACCGCCCGTAGGGCATGGTGGTGTAGACGTAGCCCTCCTTGCCGAAGTCCTTTGGGGGCTTCCGCTCACCTTCGACCACGAGGGTGTTGCCCTGCACGCTGACCTTGAGGTCTTTTTCGGAGACACCCGGCAGGACGACACGCAGGTTCAGATACTCGTCCGTCCAGCCGGTCTCCACGGCCGGGCTGAACACCCACTCGTCGGTCGTGCCCCTACGGGTGGTCCCATAAAAGGTGTCGAAGAACTGGTCAATCGAACGCCGGAAGCTCTCCAAGGTCTGACGGATGTCGGCAGCGAAGCTGGGAGTCAACAGCATAGCTCACGCACCTCCTTTCCTGGAAAGTTCCGGAAGCCAAGCCACCGCGAGGATCCTCTCGCGGGACCGGCAACCGTTCGAAGCTCAGCCTTCCTCCCGGCCAGCGTGACCGCCAGCCGTCGGCCTCTCTGGGAGGCCTTCCGCCCTGATAGATGCAGGCACGCTCAGATAGGTTACAGCGCAGTCACTCAAGTCCGCCGCCACGCCACCCCAGCATCAGCTCCAGACCCTGCTTCCACCACGCACCCATCAGCCCTTGGAGCGGACGATCCAAGCGCCGCGGCTTGATCCCAAGCTCCTCGATCAGAATGTCTTCCCCGAAAAAGCCTGCCTCGCGGACGACGTTGCCGTCTTCGTTGATAATCCTGCTTTGACCGTGGGAGCCGGTCAGGTCGAAATTGGCGGGTGCGTTAGCCGCAACTATGAACACTTGGTTTTCCACGGCCCGCGCCATCAACTGGGCCCGGTAAGGGGCCAGTTTGTGTTCCTCCCTGAGTCCAGACTCATGACTGATGTAGTAGACGATCCTCGCCCCGGCCAGAGCCGGAAGGCGAACAAACTCCGGATACCGCTCATCGTGGCAGATGATCACTGTCGAGGGTACGCCTTCCAGCTCGAACAGGGCGATGTGGTTGCCCGGCGTGGCCCATTTTTCTCCTGCCAGCATCAACTTGGCGTAGCGCTCCACCAAATTGCCGTGCGAATCGAAGACGACCGCCGTGTTGTAAGTCCGTCCGTTGATCCGGTAAATGCTTCCGATGACGGCGGCGATCCGCAACCTGCGGCACGCCAAGCGGATCGCTTCTTCCGCGGCTGGGACCAGTTCGATATCGGGAGCTCTGATCCTATCCTTGTCGTAGCCAGTGAGCGCGCACTCGGGGAATACCGCCACTCGCACGCCTTGGCCTGCCAGCCGTTCCAAAAAATTCAGGATGCGGTCTCGATTCGCCGCGACTTCAAATGTAGAACGAAGTTGCACCGCGGCAACTTTCAGGGTGACCGGCACTTCGAGCCGCCAGGGGGAGTCGGGCTGGGCCGAACAAGCCAGAGCAGCCCCTGCCAAGAGGGCCGCCCTCGCGCCATGAATCTTCGTCCTGAGAAGCAACATACGTGCGGCCATTTTACGGCCGCACGCGTTAGGGTCAGAAGGAGATCCGGGCCGAACCTTGCATAGACCGGCTGCCTCCGGCCGAGGTGATCACGCCGAACGTCGCAGCCTGCGACATGTTCGTGCCGGGCGCCCCAAAATTCGGCGTGTTCGTCAACCCCGTGGCGTCCAGCCGGATTTCCAGCTTCAGGCGTTCCCGCAGAGGCACCGTCTTGAAAAAGGCCGCGTTCAGGCTCCGTGTGCCGGGCGCGCGCAATTCGTCGAGCGCCGGCGGCTCCGGCGTCACCGTGTACTGGTTGGGAAGGGGCACGAATGCGTTGATGTCAAAGTACGGGTTCAGCACCCGCCCGGTCGCCGGGTCCCGCCGGTCGCCCAGCCGTTCGTGTACGGGGCCGGTCAGCTTGGGATTACGGATGCGGATAGGCCGTCCGTAGGCATGCGTGACGGAAAGCGGCGTGCCGGTGGCGAACTCCGCCAGCCCGCTGACTGACCAACCACCCAACACGTGGTCCCAGAGCTTCCGCAGACCGGAACCCCGGAAGCGGACCGGCAGCTCGTAGACGAAAGCCAGACGGGTTACGTGCTTCTGGTCGTACGGCGATACGGCCCGGTAAAAGCGCGGGTTTACTACGCTCGTCGTGTTGTTATCCATCAAGCGTGAAAAGCTGTAAGTCCAAAGCACGGTCAGCCCGTGCGTCAGGCGCTTGTCGGCCTTCGCATGGAGCGCGTGGTACAGTGCGCGCCCTGTGGGTGCCGCGTTCAACGTCACGCTGGTGAACTGCGGGAAGCGCACCCACAGGCGATTCTGCGTGATGGTCGAGCTCTGGCCGAGGGTGGAAGTGGGCGGGAAAAGGCCGTAGAAAGGATTCGGTACCCGGCGATTCTCCTCAGCCCCCAGCGCCAGGTAGATGTCGGGCTTTTCGTTGAGGTTGAAACTCTCCGGCTGTTTGACGCTGTGCATCCCCGTGTAAGCGACTTCGAGCAAGGTACGGGCCGGCAACTCCTGCTGAATGCTGAACTGCCACTGCCCGTTATACGGGTTGATGCGCGGCTCGCCCAGGAATCCGATGCTGTCGCCGACCTGAGCCATGAGGCCGACCGAGCTGCCCAGCGGCTGCCGCAAACCCTGCGGGAACGGATCGGCCAGCGTAGTGTATGGCGTGGCGCCGTTATCTATGGTGCCCACATAGGGCGTCACCGCGTTCCAGACGCCCAGCGAGCCGAAGAACGTCGTGTTCATGGAAACGATGCTGTAGAAGATGCCGTAGCCGCCGCGAATGACCGTGCGCGGTGCGACTTGCCAGGCAAAGCCGAAGCGCGGACCGAAATTGTTCTTGTCCGCCGCCTGGCGGCGCGGGTTGCCGTTCACGCCCGCAAAGAGGATGCCGCCGCGCAGCTCCATCCCCGGTGGCTGGACGGGCAACCGTGCGTTCTCATCGAACCGCCAGCCCATGCGATTGAAGCGTTCGGTGAAGGGCGTCTCCAGCTCGTAACGCAAGCCGAGGTTCAGGGTGAGGCGCCGCGTGACCTTCCAGTCGTCCTGGAAGAACCAGGCGAAATAGTGATTTTGTGTGGAGGTGGCCGTGTTGTAACCGAAATTCCCGGAAGCGGCCAGTCCGAGCAGCAGAGAAGCCATGCCGGAGCCGGAGGTATCCGCGGACCGCGGGTCGAACGGGTTGGCCTGAGTGAAGACCGGGTTGAAGGTGAACGAGCCCACTGCATTCGAGCCGGGCGAGACGCTGTTGATCCGTCCCAGCCGGTAATCCACGCCGAACTTGAAAGAGTGCTCGCCCGCCAGCTTGGTCCAGGTGGAGACCAGCGAGTTGGTCAACTGGCGAGAGAAGGATTTGCTGCTTCCCAGATCAGGCAGATTCTCGCCCAGCGAGAAATTGGGCCAGCCGCGGAAGGCCTGATTGCGAACGATGATGTCGGGGATATTCAGCTCTTTGGGGTCGGCGCCCGCCGCGCCGGTTTCCCCGCGGCTGCTGTAGCTGAGCACGCCCAGCCGGATCGAACCCACCAGGGTGGGCGAAACGACGAGGGTGTCGTCCACCGCCAGGCTGAAACGCCGCCGGGCCAGAGGACGGTCCAGATCGGAGCCGCCCGATACCGGGAACGAGACAGCGCCGAAAATCAGCTCGTCAGCCATCTGGATGCGATCCAGCACTCCCAGACGGACGAACAGCCGCTGCCGGTCGCTCAGGACGTGATCCACGCGTCCGCTGTACTGGTGCTGATCCACCGAGTAAGTCTTGCTGAGCCCCCAGTTATAAGCCGCGATCTGCGTGCGGGCCGGCTGGTTGGGCAAGGGGTATTTGCTGAGCACCGCGGCGCCGATGGGGCTGATCCGGGAGGGAGGGATGATGGCGCCCGGGAAGGGCTGGCGGGTCGCCCGCGTACCCTCGACGACCGTGGTTGCCGGATCGTAGATGGCGAACGGGCCGCCCAAGCGGTTCAGCGTCTGCGAAAAATCGCCTTTGCGTTCGGCTTCCGTGGGCACGCGCGCCTGGCGCGTCAGCTCGCGGGCGTCGTGATCGCGTTCCAGCGTGGTGGAAAAGAAGGTGCGGTTGCGGCCGTCGTATACACGAGGAACGTAGATTGGTCCGCTGAAGGCGTATCCCCACTGGTGGTAGGTCACGGGCGGCTTGGGCAGGCCGAGTCGGTTGTTGGTCCAACTGTTGGCGTTCAAAGCCGCCCACCGCTTGTACAGGTAACCGGTTCCGTGCAATTCGTTGGTCCCGCCGCGCGTGGTGATGGTCACGGCTCCGCCGTTGGAGTGGCCGAAGGCAGCGTCGAACATCGTGGTGTGGACCTTCACTTCGTCCACAGCATCCAGCGCAGGCACGAAGCCGATGGTGCCGTCCACGCTGGTGCTGGGGATGCCGTCCACCACGATCTCGTTGTCGCCCCGCGTGCCTCCTCCGCCGCTGATCGAGAAGTTACCCTGCGCGCTGCTGGTGTAAGTGCCAGTGCCGCCCGTGACGCCCGGCGCCAGATTGCGCAGGTTGATCACGTTGCGGCTGAGCGAGACCACCATGGTCTCCACCAGGCGGCGTTCGATCACCTGACCGAGGTCGGCGGACGCCGTCGTCAGCAAGGGCGCCGAGGCCGTGACGGTGACGGATTCGGTGGCCTGACCGAGCTCCAGCGTCAGGTCCAGCGTGACCTGCTCGTTGAGCGATACGCGGATGCCCTGGCGTTCCAGCGTCTTGAAGCCGGGGTGCTCGACGCGGATGGTATAGTTGCCCGGCAGCAGGAACGGAACCTGATAATTGCCGGCCTCGTTCGAGACGGCGGTTGTTTTCACGTTGGTTTCGGCGTTGATCACCTCGATGGTCGCTCCGGGCACGGCGGCGCCGCTGGGATCGAGGATGCGGCCGCGAATGGATCCCCGGAACTCCTGCGCGAGCATTGTGGAGGCAAGGACGAGAACGGCAAGGATGAGACGTCTCATGGCAAACCCCCGCGCGCTCAGTTTATCACGCAAGCAGGATTAGTGTTTGCGGCTTGCCGGGAAAACCATATCCCCTGGCCGGCGCCCGCGACGACGGCACTCAGCGTAGTACAGCTCGGCGTAGGTTGCCGTAATGTACCGGTCCGTTGCGAAGCCGAGCTCGCGCGCCGTGCGATCGATCCACCCCGGCGAACCCTCCAGTTCCAGAAACACGCCGATCGGCGTCTCATCCAGGGCTACCAGGCCGCGATCGGCAGGCCGCGCAAACTCGGTGCGGTACTTCTGGTAGCGAAACGCGGGTCGGTATCCCAGGCGGCGCAGAATCTTTTCGATGCCATCCGCCTGCGCCAGGTCGAGCGCGGTTTCCAGTTCCTCGCGCGCCTTGTGCCGGCCTGGCGCCGCCGGCCCCTTGTAGGTGAGCGCGGCCTTACGCCCGCTACGCCGCAGCCGCAGCAGAGCGCCTGCGCCGGCCAGCGTTCCCTGCGCGTCGTCGAAGACCACATCGTCCTGCAAGAGGCGCCGGCGCACGACGCGAAAACCGTGCCGCGCCAGAAAGCGCCGCGCCCACTTTGCATCCGGGACGGCCAGCTTGATCTCCACTTCGCGGTTGGATCCGGCCTTGTCCATGCGAACTCCCTGAGCATAACAGGCGAGCGCGGCCGGCTGCGTGGCACAATAAGAAGCTCATGATCGAATTCATTCGTCCGGGCGTCTCGGCCCGCAACGCCCGCGTGGTTCTGTTCGATTTCGACGGCACGCTTTCGCTGATCCGCACCGGCTGGGTGGACGTCATGGTGCCGATGATGGTCGAGATCCTGCTCGAGCTGAAAACGGGCGAAAGCGAGGAGGAACTGCGGGCCCTGGTGGAAGATTACGTGGCGCGGTTGACAGGGCAGCAGACCATCTATCAGATGATCGAGCTAGCGCGGCAGGTGGAATTGCGCGGAGGCAAGCCGCTGGACCCGCTGGTCTACAAAAAAATGTACCTGGAGCGGCTGCACGAGAAGATCAAGGACCGGCGCGAGGCCCTCCGAACGGGAAAGGCGGCGCCCGACGAATACCTGGTGCCCGGGGCGCGCGCGTTGCTGGAAGCGCTGAAACAACGCGGCCTCAAAATGTATCTGGCGAGCGGAACCGACGAGGAGTACGCGCGCGAGGAAGCCCGCCTGCTCGACATTGACCGCTACTTCGACGGCGGCGTCTGGGGCGCCGTGGACGACTACAAGAGTTTCGACAAGGAGATCCTCATCCGCCGGATGATCGAGGCCTCGGAGTGCCGCGGAGACGATCTGCTGGGTTTCGGCGACGGCTACGTGGAAATCCAGAACGTCAAGGCCGTGGGCGGCGTGGCCGTGGGTGTGGCCACGGACGAGCCCGAGTGCAAGAAAGTCAACGAGTGGAAACGCCGGCGGCTGATCGGGGTGGGCGCGGACCTGATCATTCCCAACTACCTTTGCCTTGACGAACTCATGAACGCGCTGTTCGGTTCCTGAAAGTCGCCGGCTCCCGGAGGGTCCCATGACGACGGCTGAAATTCTGGCTCGATTCCCGAGCCTTTCTGCGCTCGTGGTCGGAGACATTTGCCTGGACCGCTGGTGCACCTACGACCCGGCGGCTTCCGAGCCCTCGCGCGAGACCGGGATCCCGCGCATTGCGGTGGTGGCCACCGAGGTCACGCCGGGCGCCGGGGGCACGGTGAGCAACAATCTCGCGGCGCTGGGCTGCGGGCGCATCGAAGTGCTGGGCGTCGTCGGCGACGACGGCTTCGGCTACGAACTTTTGCGCGCCCTTCGCGAGCGCGGCGTCGGCACGCAGCGGATGCTGTGCGAGCCAGGGCTGCCGACCTTCACCTACACCAAGCTCATCAATCGGCAGACCGGCATCGAGGACCAGCCGCGCGTGGATTTCATCAATGAACGCCCGCTGTCGGAAGCCATCGAGCGCAAGTTGCTGGCGGCCCTTGAGGAAGCTTTTCCCCAGTTCGACGTCATTCTGGTATCGGACCAGGCCGAAACCGGGCAGGCCGCGGTGGTGACGCCCGCCATGCGCTCCCTGCTGGCCGAGCTGGCTCGAAGATTCCCGGAAAAGGTCGTCTGGGCGGACTCGCGGCTGCGCATCCACGAGTTCCGGCGCCTGATTGTCAAGCCCAATCAGCAGGAGGCCGAGGCGGCCTGCCGGCGCCTGTTCGGCGAGGTGGACTACCAGCGGCTGCGGGCCGCGCTGGAAAGCCCGTTGCTTATCGTCACGCGCGGCGGCGATGGCGTGGTCGTGGTCACCGAGGCCGGACAGACGCCCGTACCCACGCGCAAGATCGAAAAGCCCGTGGATATCTGCGGCGCAGGCGACAGCTTTTCGGCGGGGGCGGCCTTGGCTTTCGCGGTGACGCGGGATCCCGTGGCCGCGGCGCGCTTCGGCAACTTGGTGGCTTCCGTCACCATCATGAAGAAGGGAACAGGGACGGCCTCGCCCGAGGAAGTGCTGGCGGCCGAGGCGGCGGCGCACTCATGAACACGCTGGCCATTGACATCGGCGGCACCAAGTTTTCCATTGCCGTTTTCGAAGACGACCGCATGGTCGAGCGGGCCACGCGCGCCACGGATCGCGAGGGAGGCCGCGACTGGATGCTCGCGCAAATCCGGGCCATCGCGGGTCAGTGGCGCGAGCGCCGGCGCCTGGATCGTTGCGGCATCGGCTTCGGCGGGCCGGTGAATTTCCCCGACCAGCGCGTGGCGCTCTCCACCCACGTGGGCGGCTGGCAGGATTTCCCGCTCGTGGAATGGGTTCGCGAGGAACTGGGCCTGCCTGCCGTCATGGACAACGACGCCAACGTGGGCGCCCTGGGCGAGGCGGTCTATGGCGCAGGCGCCGGTTTCGATCCGCTCTTTTACATGACGCTTTCCACCGGCATCGGCGGCGGCATCATCATTGGCGGCGAGATCTATCGCGGCGCCGACTCGTACGCGGGCGAGATCGGGCATCTCACGGTGCGTCCGGACGGCCCGCAGTGCCTGTGCGGCGCCTACGGCTGCCTGGAGCGGATGTGCGCCGGCATCTGGATGGAACCCGATCACGGTCGCCCGGCCCACGAGCTGATGAAGGACCCGGAATTCGTGCGCCGTTACGTGGTGGATCTGGCGCTGGGGTTGAAGGCCTGCATCATGCTGCTCAACCCGGCGCGGATCGTGATCGGAGGAGGGATCAGCAAGGCAGGCGATGCGCTGTTCGTGCCGCTGCGCGCCGAGCTGCGGCGGCAAATCACCGCGTGGTCGCGGGCGCGGATCGACGTCGTGCCTGCGGCCCTGGGAGACGACAGCGTGCTTTACGGCGCGCTGGCTCTGGCGAGGAAAGCATGAGCTACACGGAACAATATCGTCAGCTTTTGTTTCAAACGCTGTCCTCGATTGATCTCAAAGCGGTGGACCAGGCCATCGAGTGGTTCCGCCAGGCGCGGGAGGAAGGCCGCCAGATCTTCGTCTGCGGCAACGGCGGCAGCGCGGCCACCGCTTCCCATTTCGCAACGGACATGGTGAAGGGCGCCAGCTACGGCCGGCCCGTGCGTTTCCGCATCCTGGCGCTGACCGATTCCGTCTCCACCCTCACCGCCTATGCCAACGACGTCAGCTACGAGGCGGTCTTCGTCGAGCAACTGAAGAATTTCGCCCGACCGGGCGATCTGGTGATGGGCATCAGCGGCTCGGGCAACTCGCCCAACGTGCTCCGCGCCATCGAGTACGCCAACTCGATCGGTTGCCGCACGCTGGCGCTCACGGGACGCGATGGAGGCCGGCTGGCGCCGCTGGCCCAGCTCACCATCCACGTGCCCGAGCCGCACATGGGCCGCATCGAGGATGCCCATCTGGTCGTCTGCCACATGATCGCCTACCGGTTCATGGAGGAGTGAGGGTGAGCGACCTCACAAGGGCTGCAAGAAGAAGTTGCGCTCGCGCTCGCGGCCCAGCGTCGTGGTCGGGCCGTGTCCGGGAATGACGAAGGTCTCGTCCGGCAGCACCAGGAGCTTGTCGCGGATGGAGCGCAGGATCTGACGCCCGTCCCCGCCGGGCAAATCGGTGCGTCCGATGGAATCGCGAAACAGGGTATCGCCCGCGATGAGTTTCTTTTCCTGAGGGATCCAGAGGCAGAGGCTCCCGGGAGTGTGCCCGGGGGTGTGCAGCACCTCGAAACCGGCCTGGCCCAGGACGAACTTGTCGCCTTCCCGCAAGTCGCGATCAATCGGCACGCGCGGCGGCGGGGTCAAGCCCAGCCAGGCCGCCTGCATTTCGAGCTGGTCGTAGATCACCAGATCGTCGGGGTGCAGACACACGGGGGCGCCTGTGAGTGCACGCAGGCGATGCGCCCCGCCGATGTGGTCAATGTGGGCGTGCGTGATCAGGATCGCACTCACCCGCAGCCCGTGCCGGCGAAGGATTCGCTCGATCTGCTCCACGTCGTCGCCGGGGTCCACGACAATGGCTTCACGGGTTGCCTCGTCCCCGAAGATCGAGCAATTGCAGGCGAGGGGGCCGACGGCGAGGATTTCGTGAATCATGCGCTAGACTTTCATTATGGCTGAGGGTCTGGCCGAGCTGTTGCGCATCCTGATGCGCTGGGTCCATGTGGGCTGCGCCGCGTTGCTGGTCGGAGGCATGTTTTACGCGCGCTTCGTGGCGCACGAACCGCTCGATGCGCCTCGTGGCAGGCTTCGCTTCTGGATTTGGGGCGCGGTGGCGGGGCTGGTGGCTTCCGGGCTCTACAACCTTCATGCCGCCCCAGGGCATAGCCGCTATTACTGGATCTGGATGCTCATCAAACTGCTGCTGGCCTTGCATGTGTTTGTCTCGGCAGGCCTGGCCCTCGCCACGCAGGAGGAGAATCAGCGGCAGCGACGGGTAGCCAGCGCCGCCATTTCCGGGCTTCTCGTCATCGCCATCGCCGCTTACTTGCGTCGCATCTACTGAACTGATGAGGGGTTACGAAGCGCTGCGGGAGTCGGCGGCCTGGTTCGAGCTGGACGGGCGTACCGTGTTTCGCGTGGCCGGGCAGGATAGCGTGCGCTGGCTCCATGCCATGGTCACCAACCACATCGCCGGGCTGGAGCCTGGGCACGGCTGTTACGCCTTCTTGTTGAATGCGCAAGGTCGGATCCTGGCCGACGTCAACATCCTCCGCCTGCCGGATCACTTCCTGCTGGACTTGGAGCCCGAGGTGCGCCAGGCGATCTTCGCCCACCTGGACAAACACATCATCGCAGACGATGTGGTCCTGGAGGACTGGAGCGATCGGCTCGTCGTGATCGCCGTCGAGGGGCCGCGAAGCGCGGAGGCCTTGGAGGGCATGGGCCTGCCGGCGCCCGGAACGCAGTTCGCGCACCAGCAGCACGACGCCTTGCTCGTCGCGCGCGTGAGCGCTACCGGCTTGCCCGGTTTCCGCATTTTTGCTCCAGTTGCCATGCGTGAGGAACTGCACGAGCGGATCGTCCGCTCAGGTGTTCCGGAGGCCGACCAGCAGGCGGTGCGAACGGTGCGCCTGGAGCAGGGCCGCCCGCGCTACGGCGAGGACATCACGGATCAGCGCTTGCCTCACGAGACGCAACTGCTGCACGCGGTGCATTTCAACAAAGGCTGTTACCTCGGCCAGGAGATCGTCGAGCGCGTCCGGACCCGTGGCCAGGTCCACAGGCTACTGGTGCGACTGGCGATCGAGGGCCAGGACGCATTGCCGGGCGGCGTCCGCATCATGAGTGGCGGGCAGGAGGTCGGGGAGATCACCTCAGCGGCCTGGTCTCCGGCGCTGGGCCGCATCGTTGCCCTTGGGTACGTTCGCAGGGAGGAACTCGAATCCGCGGGCGCGCTTGAGGCGGCGGGCCACAAGGTCAGCGTGCTCTCCCAGCCGCCGGCCTGAGGCACGGGCCTGCTCCGAACGCGTACACTATTTCGTTTGGAGAAACCGCAATGATCACACGACGTGCTTTCCTGCCCTCCACCGCTGCCATCTTCCAGGCGGCACGCGCGTCCGCGGCGCCCGCTGCCGATTTCACTCTCGGCGTAGCCAGCTACTCGCTGCGCAAGTTCACGCGCAGCCAGGCCATAGACATCATCAAACGCCTGGGCGTGCGCTACGTTTGCATCAAGGAGTTCCACCTGCGCTACGCGGACCCGCCCGAGGCCCGCGCGGCCGGGCGCAAGGAATTCGAGGACGCCGGCCTCGTGATCGTCGGCGGCGGCACCATCAGCCTCCAGAAAGACGATGACGCCGACATCCGCTTCTACTTCGACTACGCGCGGGATTGCGGCATGCCCCTGATGGTGATCGCCCCGACGCGGCAGACGCTGCCTCGCATCGAGCGCTTCGTCAAGGAGTACAACATCAAGGTCGCCGTGCACAACCATGGGCCGGAGGACAAGCACTTCCCCACGCCCGAATCGGCCCTTGAGGTGATCCGCAACATGGATCCCCGCGTCGGATTGTGCGTAGACGTGGGTCACACGGCGCGAGCGGGGGCGGATCCGGTCGAATCCATCCTGCGCGCCGGGCCGCGGGTGCTCGATGTGCACATCAAGGACCTGCGCGACACCAAGAAGCGCGGCTCCGACTGCCCGGTGGGTGAGGGCGTGCTGCCCATCCCCGGAATTTTCCGCGCCCTGCGCAAGATTGGCTACCGGGGCAGCGTCAATCTGGAGTACGAGATCGAACCTGAGGACCCCTTCCTGGGAATGGCGAAGTCCTTCGCCTACATGCGTGGCGTGCTGGCCGGCATGAGCGCGTGAGCCGGGCGGCGCTCAGTTCTTGCCGACCTTGAGCAGCTTTTCGCGCTGCTCGCGCAGCACCGCCTTGCGGCTGAGCTTGATCTTGTTGCCCTCGACGGCGATGACCTTGACCAGGATCTGATCGCCTTCCCGCAGCTCGTCGCGCACGTTGCGGATGCGGTGCTCGGAGATCTCGCTGATGTGGAGGAGACCGTCGGTGCCGGGGAAGATTTCCACGAAGGCGCCGAAATCCACCAGCCGGACGACCTTGCCCAGATAGGTCTTGCCTACTTCGGCCACGGCAGCGATCTCGGCCACCATCTGGCGTGCCTTCTCCGCCGCGGCTTCGTCGGCCGAGTAGATGTTGACGGTGCCGTCGTCTTCGACGTCAATCTTGACGCCGGTCTGGTCAATGATGCCACGGATCACCTTGCCGCCCGGGCCGATGACCTCGCGGATCTTCTCCTGCGGGATGGTCATGGTGAAGATGCGTGGGGCATAAGGCGACAGGGCCGAGCGCGGTGCCGCCAGCACCGATTGCATCTTCATGAGGATTTGAAGACGCGCGCGGCGGGCCTGTTCGAGGGCCTCCCGCATCAGATCGAGGCTGATGTTGGGGATCTTGATGTCCATCTGGAGCGCGGTGATGCCCTCCTTGGTGCCCGCCACCTTGAAGTCCATATCGCCGTAGTGATCTTCGGCGCCCGCGATGTCGGTGAGGATCGCGTAACGGTCATCCTCCTTGACCAGGCCCATGGCCACGCCCGCCACGGCCGCGACGGTCGGCACGCCGGCGTCCATCAGCGCCAGGCTGGCGCCGCACACCGTGGCCATGGAGCTGGAGCCGTTGGATTCGAGGATGTCGCTCACCACGCGCAGGGTGTACGGGAACACGCTTTCATCCGGGATGACCGCGCTCAGGGCGCGCTCGGCCAGGGCGCCGTGGCCGATCTCGCGCCGGCTGGGGCCGCGCAGAAAAGCCACCTCGCCTACGCTGAAGGGCGGGAAGTTGTAGTGGAGCATGAAGCGCTTGTACGTCTCCGAGGGATCGAGCAGCTCCAGCTTCTGCTGGTCCTCTTTGGTGCCCAGGGTGACCGTCACCAGCGCTTGCGTCTCGCCGCGGGTGAACAGCGCCGAGCCGTGCACGCGAGGCAGTACGCCGACTTCGATGTCAATCGGGCGCAGTTCGTCGAAAGCGCGCCCATCCGGACGCCGCCGCTCGATGAGGATCTGATCGCGGAAGACCCGCTCCTTGAGCCGGTCGAACAGCCGCCCGGTCTCTTCCTTCAGCTCTTCCGGCGCCGCTTCCACCGCCTGCTTGCGCAGCGCCTCCATGCGCGCATAGCTCTCGAGTTTGCCGTACTTGGCGGCGTTCATGGCGTCAATGAGCGGCTCGCGATACTGGGCGCTGAGTTGATCGTAGAGTTCCTGGTTGAAGGGCGGCGGGGTGAAAGACTGCTTGGGCTTGCCCGCTCGCTCGACCAGCTCGCGGATGCCGGCGATGATCTTGCGGCAACATTCGTGGCCGAATTCGATGGCGCGAATGACCTCTTCTTCGGTCGCTGCCTGGCCGCCCGCCTCCACCATCACGATTCCTTGTTCAGTGGCGGCCACCACGATGTTCAGTTTGGCGTCTTTGGACTCCTCGTAGAGGGGGTTGGCGATCAGCTTGCCATCCACCAGCGCAACCCGGACTGCCCCGAGCACCTCCGTAAAAGGAATGTCCGAGATGGCCAGGGCAGCGGCGGCGCCTACCACCGCCAGGGTATCGGGGTCGCGCTTGGGATCCGCCGAAAGCACCATCCCGATGATCTGTACTTCGTTGTTGTAGCCTTCGGGGAACAGGGGGCGAATCGGTCGGTCAATCAGCCGGCTGGTCAGGATCTCCTTTTCGGACGGCCGGCCTTCCCGTTTGATGAAGCCGCCGGGAATCTTGCCCGCGGCGTAGGTGTACTCGCGGTAGTCTACCGTCAGCGGGAAAAAGGTTGCACCCGGCTTGGGTTCCGGGGAGGCGCAGGCGCTGACCAGCACGACGCTGTCCCCGCTGCGCACCAGGACCGCGCCGTTGGCCTGTCTGGCCACGCGCCCGGTCTCCAGAATGATGCGGCTTGTCCCCAGGTCTATTTCACAGCTTTGGATCGGCATCGGGGGGAACCTCCAATCTCGTTCTCACGACTGGCTCAAATTCCAGGCACATGATTCCATGCCCGGAGCAGAGACTGGAGTGGGTGGAGCAATCAAAGCGACCGACCTGCGAGCGGCTCCGCCTGCAAGCGAGGCGTAGCCTGCGGTCGTTCGCAAAATCGGCGAGTACGGCTCTAGCGGCGCAGGCCCAACTGCTCGATGAGCTTCTGATAGCGTTCCGGACTGCATCGCCTCAGATAGTTCAGAAGCCGCCGGCGCTGGGCTACCAACATGATCAGGCCCCGACGCGAGTGGTGATCCTTGCGATGGGTCTTCAGATGTTCGGTCAGATCCGCAATTCGTCGGGTCAGGATCGCCACCTGCACTTCGGGGGAACCCGTATCGCTGCGGTGACGACGATACTGTGCGATGATCTCTTGCTTGACTTCGGTCGCCAGGGCCATCCTCGGACAGGTACTCCTTACCTCTCTTCCTCTGTCTCCGTCTTACCGTTTTTTAGGATACCACACGACCGGCAGGGCCGCGCGAACCCGCCCCGAACTATAATCGGGGATTCGGACGAGGAAAGACTCATGACCCGAAGAACGCTGCTGACCCTCATGCCCGGCGCTGCGGTCTCCCTCGGCGCCATGCAGCCATCGGGCGGGAAAGCCCGTCTGCGGACCGCCCTCTGCGCTTACACGTTCCGCGAGGCTCTCAAAGCCGGCAAGATGAGCTACCAGGATCTGGTTCACTACGCCGTCGAGCACAAGCTGGACGGGCTGGATTTGACCGTGTACTGGTTTCCCGAGCCGCTGGCCGAGTCTTGGTTGCTGGATTTGAAGCGGCTGGCCTACCGCAACGCCGTGGAGATTTACAGCATCTCGGTGCGTACCGAAATGACCCGTCCCACGCCCGACCTCCGCCGCAAAGAAGTAGAGGAAATCAAGAAGTGGGTGGACGTCGCCGCCTTGCTGGGCGCAGGCCACATCCGGGTTTTCGGCGGTCGCGTGCCCGCCGGCGCCACCGAGGATCAAGCGGTGGGCTGGGCCGCCGAGGTTCTTGCTGGAGGCGCCGAGTACGCCGGACGCAAGGGTGTGATCCTCGGTCTCGAAAACCACGGCGGGATTACGGAGAGGGCCGAGACCATCATCCGGATCGTCAAGCAGGTGAATTCGCCCTGGGTAGGCATCAATCTCGACACGGGAAACTTCAACAAGGATGTTTTCCGCCAGATCGAAATGTGCCTGCCCTACGCGGTGAACGCTCAGGTCAAGAGCCAGATGCGCGATGATGCCGGACGGGTCGTCGAGTCCGACTGGGACCGCATCTTTGCGATGTTCGCCCGCAGCGGCTACCGCGGTTATCTGGCCCTGGAGTACGAGGCCAAGGAACCGCCGGAGACGGCCGTGCCCCGTCTGCTCGCCCGGTTGCGCGAACTGGCAGCGAAATACTCGGCGTGAGGGAGAATCATGCTTGCGTTGCTCCTGGCGGCCTGGAATCTGACGCAGGCGGTCGTCGTCACGCCCGCCCGTCTCTCGCCTGTCGAACAGAAAGCTGTCACTGTATTGGTCGAGGAGGTCGAGAAGCGCACCACGATTCGCTGGCCTGTGGCCACCCAATGGCCTGCCGCGGGCAGCGTGGCGGTGGTGGTGACGCCGGCGGGATCCTTGGGCGAGTTCCGCGGGCGGTATCAGAACGAGCCGGCGCCGCCCGCGGGCGCGGAAGGTTACCGGATCTGGACCCAGGAAACGTCCGGTGCGCCCGCCGTTTTCGTGGTGGGCAATGACGCGCGCGGCGTGCTTTTCGGCGTGGGCCGGCTGCTGCGCTCGCTTCGTATGAGGAAGGGTTCCGTCACTCTGGACGCGCCGCTGCGGATCGCCACCGCACCGGCCGTCAAGTTGCGGGGTCACCAGCTCGGTTATCGCCCGAAGACCAATTCCTACGACGGCTGGAACGTGGCCATGTGGGAGCAGTACATCCGCGACCTGGCCGTATTTGGTACGAACGCCATCGAGCTGATCCCGCCACGCTCGGACGATGCCGCGGACAGCCCGCACTTCCCGCTGCCGCCGATGCGCATGATGATCGAAATGTCGCGCCTGGCCAACGAATACGGGCTGGACGTCTGGATCTGGTATCCCGCGCTCGACAAGGACTATTCGGACCCGGCCACCGTCGAGTTCGCCTTGAAGGAGTGGGGCGAGGTTTTCCGGCAGCTTCCGCGCATTGATCACGTGTTTGTGCCCGGGGGCGACCCCGGTCATACCCAACCGAAGTATCTGATGGCTTTGCTGGAAAAGCAGGCGGCGAACCTGCGCAAATACCATCCGCGCGCGGGCATGTGGGTCTCGCCCCAGAGTTTCAGCCAGGCCTGGCTGGACGAGTTCTTCGCCATTCTGAAGACCGAGCCGGCGTGGCTGACGGGCATCGCGGCCGGCCCGCAGATTCGCATCAGCCTGGCCGAGCTGCGCGCTCGCGTCCCCAAACGCTATCCGATCCGCGATTACCCGGACATCACCCACAGCCGGCACTGCCAGTATCCTGTCCCCGACTGGGACGCCGCGTTCGCTCTGACCGAGGGTCGCGAAGTGATCAACCCGCGGCCTCTGGGCCACGCGCGTATCTTCCGGCTGGCCCGCCCCCACACCGATGGCTTCGTCACGTATTCGGAAGGCTGCAACGACGACGTCAACAAGATCATCTGGAGCGCACTGGGTTGGGACCCCGATGCGGACGTGGTCCAGATTTTGCGCGAGTATGCGCGCTACTTCATCGGTGAGCGCTGGGAGGACGCGTTCGCGCAAGGCTTGCTGGCTCTGGAACGCAACTGGCAGGGTCCCCTGGCGACCAATACCGGCGTTTACACGACGCTGGCGCAGTTCCGCGCCATCGAGCAGGCCGCCACGCCGCAGGAGCTGGCCAACTGGCGCCTTCAGATGGCGCTTTACCGTGCCTACTATGACGCCTGTTTGCGCAGTCGGCTGATCCGCGAAACGGCCCTGGAAGAACAGGCCATGGCCGTGCTGCGCGAGGCGCCGCAACGCGGCTCGATGGAAGCGATGGCCGAGGCCGAACGGATTCTCGATCGCGCCGATCTGCCGGGTCCGCATTCCGCCTGGCGCGCCCGCGTCTTCGAGCTGGCCGAGGCGCTGTTCCAGAGCGTGCGGATGCAGTTGAGCGTTCCGCGTTACCAGGCCATCGCTGTGGAGCGCGGCGCCAACCTGGATTCCATTGACGTTCCGCTGAACAACCGCCCGTGGTTGAAAGAGCGGTTCGCGGAGATTCGCAAGCTGGCCAGCGAGGCCGAGCGGCTGCGCGCGATCGAAGAGATCGTGAATTGGACGAACCCCGGGCCGGGCGGCTTCTATGACGATCTGGGCAACTTGACCGCGCAGCCTCACCTGGTCCGGGGTCCAGGCTTCGATGAGGATCCTGATTTTCGGCGCTCGGCGCCGGTGGGCTTTTCCCCGCGCGCTTCCCTGCGCACGTCCTGGCGCGATCACGCCGAGGCCCTTTTCGACGCGCCGCTGCGCATGCATTACACAAACCTGGATCGGACGGCCCGCTACCGGATTCGCGTTGTTTACGCAGGCGACGCGATCAAGCGGCGGATCCGGCTGGTGGCCGACGACAAATACGAGGTTCATCCGCTGATCGAAAAGCCTTTCCCCTTCCGCCCGCTGGAGTTCGACATCCCGCCGGAAGCCACCTCGGATGGCGAGCTATGGCTGAGCTGGTATCAGGAGCCGGGTCTGGGCGGCAACGGACGCGGCTGCCAGGTCTCCGAGGTGTGGCTGATCAAAAAAGGCAATTGAGAGGTGCAAGAAAAGCCTTGACCGCCGAGGCGAGGCCACTTATTCTATAGCGGGAGGAGGTCTCGGATGAAAACCTCGGCTCGGATCGCAGGCCTTTTTGTCGCCTTAGTGGCGGGGGTTTTGCTGGCTGTCGCGCCCGCAACGGCCCAAGTGCTTTACGGCACTGTGGTTGGAACGGTTACCGATCCCACGGGCGCCGCCATCCCCAAAGCCTCGGTGACGGTCGTGAACACGGCGACGGGACTCTCCCGTCAGGTCACGACGGATGAAACCGGTTACTTTTCCGTCCCCAACCTCTTGCAAGGGACCTATGACATAACGGTGAGCGCTAGCGGTTTCAAGCCTTTCACGCGCCGCGGCGTGAGCGTGCTCACCAACACCGTGACGCGCGTGGACGCCACCTTGGAGGTGGGGGCGATCACCGAGTCTATTACCGTGGAAGCCACGGCCGCCCTGCTTCAGACCACCAAGACCGACGTCAGCGTCAATCTGGAACCGAGGGCGCTGGTCAACCTGCCGCTTGCCGCGTACCGCAACTACCAGATGCTCATCAACCTGGTCCCCGGCGCCACCCCGGCCCGCTTCCAGAACGCGGTGATTGACACGCCCGGGCGCGCCCTGACCACCAATATCAACGGCCAGGAGCGCGGCGCCAACAACACCCGTCTGGACGGCGCCGCCAACATCCTGGTGACCATGCCTCACCACGTCGTTTACGTTCCGCCCGTGGAAAGCATCCAGGAAGTCAATATCTCCACCAACAGCTTCGAAGCGGAGCAGGGCATGACCGGCGGCGCGGCCGTGACCGTGGTGACCAAATCAGGGACCAACGAGTTCCACGGCAGCCTCTTCGGCATGCATCAGGACAACGCCATGCGCGCCTTCCTCTGGGACGAGAGGCGCGTGGGCGTGACCCGCAAGCCGAAGAACATCCGCAACATCCTGGGCGGCAGCCTGGGCGGTCCCATCAAGAAGAACCAGTGGTTTTTCTTCGGGGACTGGGAAGGCGTGTTCGAGCGCGTGGGCCGCTCGCTGCTGCTTTCCGTATTCCCCGCCGATTACCGCCAGGGCGACTTTACCCGCAAGCTGGGCGCGCCGATTTTCGATGCTGCCGGCAGGCCGATCATGGTCCCCACCACCGAGGGTGGCTCGACCCAATTGCGCGACGGAATGATTTTCGATCCCTATACGGGCAATCCGGACGGCACGGGCCGGGCGGTGTTCTCTTACAACGGGCGCATCAACGTGATCCCGCCGAACCGTCTGAACCCGGCGATGAAGAAGCTGCTCGACCTGGTGCCGATGCCCAACCAGCCGGGCGACCTAAATAATTTCTTTAATTCCGGCACGCAGGTGCTCAATCGCAACAACGCCGATGTCAAGATCAACTGGAACCGGCGTGACCGGCACCAGCTCTGGTACAAGTACAGCGTCATGAACGCGCTGGTGACGGCAGACGCCAGCCTGGGAAAGGCCGGTGGACCGCCGCTATCCGATGGCGGTTTGGGCAGGGGGCACACGCTGGTGCAATTGGCGGCAATCGGCCAGACTTACACCGTATCGCCCACGTTCCTGGTGGACGGCGTGCTGGGCTGGACGCGCTTCGGCCAGGACGTACAGCAGCCTGACCTGCAAACCAAGTTCGGGCTCGATGTTATGGGCATCCCGGGCACCAATGGCCCCGACTGGCGCGAGGGCGGGATGCCCAGGTTTGACATCTCGGGTTACACCAGCCTGGGTTACACCGAAACCTGGAACCCGTTGTTCCGCAACGACCAGTCGGTGACTTTCAATGGCAACGCCACCTGGATGAAGGGCGTGCATGAGGTCCGGTTCGGCGTGGATTACCTGCACCACCTGATGAACCACTGGCAGCCCGAGCTGGGTGGCGGACCGCGCGGTGTGTTCGGTTTCGGTTCGGCCATCACCGCTCTGAATCCGTCTGCCTTGCGCTCGACCGTGGGCTTCCAGGGCCCCACGCCCTCGTTCGAACGGGAGTGGAATGCGGTGGCGGCGTTCCTGCTTGGCGTGCCCTCGTCGGCAGCCAAGAGCCCGCAGTACATCAAGATGACGAGCTTCGAGAACCAATACGCGCTCTATCTGCGCGATCGCTGGCGCGTCACCTCGAAGCTTACGCTCAATCTCGGAGTGCGCTGGGAGCTTTACCCCACCCGCACGCGCGCGGCCGGCATGGGTATCGAATCCTACGATCCCACGACCAATGAGGTTTTGATCGGCGGGCGCGGCGGCATTCCCAGGGATGTGGGCGTGGGTTACAGCAAGAAGCTGTTTGCCCCGCGTGTGGGCTTCGCCTACATGCTCACGAAATCCACGGTGATCCGCAGCGGTTACGGGATCACTTACGATCCCAAGCCGTGGGGCGCGCAAGCGTTGCGCGGCTGGTACCCGCTGACCATCGTCGCCACTTACTCAGGAGTCAATGCTTACCAGCCTGTGACGACCGATCCCAGCTACGTGGCGGCCGGCATCCCCCACAAGCCGCTGGGGCCGGACGTCGGTATTCCGCCGATTGCCGGACCGGACATCAGCAAGGGGCGCATCCCGCTGCCGCCGGCGGTGGAGATGGGCTACCCGGTGGCTAACAAGACACTGACGCGGGGCTACATCCAGTCCTGGAATTTCATCATCCAGCGCGAGTTGCCAGGGCAGATCGTTACATCAATCGGCTACGTGGGCTCTGCGCAGGTCAACGGCTTTGCCTTCCTGGACATCAACGCTTCGCAAATTCCCGGCTCGGGCAACAACGGCAGACCTCTCTTTCCGCCCTTCCGGCGCACGGCTCGCACGCTGGAGTTCGACGGGCGCACGCATAGCATTTATCACTCGCTGCAAGTGGCGCTCGACCGACGCATGGCGCGCGGCCTGTTCCTGAAGGGGGCTTACACGTTCTCGAAGGCCATTGACATGGCCAATTACGGCGATTGGACCACCTTCACGTGGAACGCGGCCATGGTTTTCAAGCGCAACCGCGCCCTGGCCTCGCACGACATCCCTCACATTTTCCAGATCGGTTACGTCTATGAACTGCCGTTCGGCGCCGAGGGTAAGTGGGCCACCACAGGCTTGGCCAAGACCCTTCTGGGCGGCTGGCAGATCAACGGCATCTTCAGTGCCTACCAGGGCAGGCCTTACACGTTGAGCGCCTCGGGGGCTTCCCTGAATATGCCGGGCAATGCCCAGACGCCGGATCAGGTGAAACCGAAAGTCGCCAAGCTGGGCAAGGTGGGCGATGACGGGACTTGGTTCGACATCACAGCATTCGCGCCCGTCAGCGAGGTGCGCTTCGGCACCGTGGGCCGGAACACGATGCGCAGCCCCGGCGTGGTCAACGCGGACCTGAGCCTGTTCCGGACTTTCCGGCTGAAGGAAAACTGGAAGCTGGAGTTCCGGGCAGAATCCTTCAACGTGAGCAACACGCCTCACTTCGGCACCCCGACTAGTAGCGTCAACAGCGCCACCTTCGGGCGGATCTACTCGACCCAGTCCGCCGACGTGATGGGACGCTCGCG
>JAPWUP010000303.1 GCA_028275505.1 Bryobacteraceae bacterium | reverse complement strand
CGCGTGCTCGCTGTGGGCCGCGTCTTCCTGCTCGATCAGGCCTTCCGCCCGGGACCCGACCTGTGGCGCCTGCCCGCCACCGCCGCACCCCTGGAAATCCCCAGCGGCCAGATGCGCGTCTTCCGGAGGTGAGCGAGAATCTCCCGGAGGGAAATTAGCCCGTCAGATGGCGCACGTGGTCGCGTGATTGGAGTCCCTCCGGAAGCGGGGTGGGCAACTGAAACACAAAAAGCGATGCCGCCACCGCCCGCCGGACTGCTTTCCTTAGCGTAGAGAGCCAGATCTGGGGATCGTGGCCGCCGGGGCCAAAGCCAAGGGCTCCGGGATTGACGCAGGACACCGCTTCAGATATATTCGTTTCAGATTCGGCGGGGGCACACGAAAGCTCCTCGCATGACATCAAAGGGAGGGCAATTCACCGATGGCCAAACGCTTGCCGCTTCTGATGCTCACGCTGGCCGTGGCGGCCGCCGCTCAGGACGCTCGAACTGCCGCACTGACCGGCGTGGTAACCGATCCGGCGGGAGCCGTGGTTGCCGGCGCCAAGGTAACCGTGGTGAACATCGCCACCAAGTTCACTTCCGAGGGCGTCACTAACGAAACCGGCCGCTACTTCATCCCGTATCTGGCCCCGGGCACTTACGAATTGCGCGTCGAGGCGCCGGGCTTCAGTCGGTTCGTCCGCACGGACATCCAGCTCCGGGCGGGCGATTTCCCGCGCATTGACGTGCAACTCCAGCTCGGCGCAGTTACCGAATCAGTGACCGTGTCCGGTGCGGTGCCTTTGCTCCAGACGGAGACCGCCACGACCACAGCCACGCTGCAAAACCGGGTTTTCATGCGCATCCCCGTAATGCAGGTGCGAACCTACAACATCCTAACTTACTTGCCAGGGGTGAATAACACCGGTTTCAACGCCTTTAACGCCATCGGGCAACGGAACCGTTCCATGGGCTACTCGGTGGATGGCGTGAGCGCCAAAGAGCCAGTCCGCGGCCCCGCCACGGACCACACCCAGACCTTGCAAACCACGATGGACGCCATCGAGGAGGTGCGCGTGCTCACTACCGGCCTCCCGGCGGAGTTCGGCCGGGCAGGAAGCGGCATGATCGTGGCCGTCATGAAAAGCGGCACCAACCAGTTGCACGGCTCCGCCGAGGACCGTTACATCAACCGCCACCTGCTTCACCGCCGCTACTTCGATCTCCTGCCGCAATCCCCCATGGGATACCACGAACTGGCCGCGACGCTCAGCGGGCCAGTGGTGCTCCCCGGCCTTTACAACGGCCGGGACCGAACCTTCTTCTTGTTGGGCTGGCAGCGACACCACGAAAAGGCGTCAGAGACTGCCGTCACTGCGGTGCCTACGGAAGCGATGCTCAACGGCGACTTCAGTTTCAACGGGCTCGGTTACCCCATCTTTGATCCATTCACTACGAGGCAAGTCAACGGAGAATGGGTGCGCGATCCTTTTCCCGGCAATCGTATACCGGTTTCCATGTTCGACCCGGTCGCCCGCAACTTTTTGAACCGCAACCCGTGGCACCGCCCCAATCAGCCGGGTTACATCGAGGCTGGCGGCCCGCGCGAAAATTTTGTCGCCGCCACGCGCTATCGCTCGTACCGCAGTCGAATGGATGTCAAGTTCGATCAGCAACTGAGCCCAGCCCACAAGTTTTTCGTCCGCTATTCGCATAACTGGCACTGGGTCTGGTCCAATCGGGGCGACAACATCGGGTACGCCTGGGAGTTACTCAACCCGGCGGGGGTTCCTACCCCAACCGACATGGGTAACCTCGCCTTCTCTGACACCTGGACGCTTTCGCCCACTACCATCAACGAGTTCCGCCTCGGCGCCACACGGCGAATTTATACCCGCCGGCCGGAAAGCTACGGTCAGGGTTGGGCCGAAAAACTCGGTATTCCCAATGTTCCACCCGAGACCTTTCCGCAATTTAATAACCTCGGCTTTGCCGTGAACCCGGGCGGACTGGCAAAGTCTGTCGCCGAAGAAATATCGCTGGCCGAGAATTTCACGCGTGTGGTCGGCCGCCATACTCTGAAGACAGGTTGGGAGGTTATTCGCTCGCGATTCAACAACGTAGAAGAGGACCGTCCTTCCGGAATCTATAACATGGGTGGCACCGACTACCCCTTCCGACCGAATACCGGTAACGGATTTGCTGCCTTCCTGCTCGGCACGGTGCAGAGTGCACAATTTACGCGCAACATGGCCACCTGGCTGCCCCGCTGGTGGACTCACGGCCTCTACATTCAGGACGAATATCGCCCGCGACCCGGCCTCACCCTGAATATCGGCTTGCGCTGGTCGTACGAAAGCCCCTACAAAACGAAATACGGACAGCAATCCCAGTTTGACCCACAGGTCACCGATCCCATCACTGGTCGCCAGGGCGCCATCGTCCACCCCAAGGGGTTCCTGGCGCGGCGGGATCTGAACAACTTCCAGCCGCGCATCGGTGTCGCATGGAACTTCCGCCCCTCGCTGGTCTTTCGCGGAAGCTTCGGCATCATGACGATCGATCTCTTGAGTCCCGCGACCAACATCTGCTTCGAGGAGTACTTCGCATCGGCGAACATCCAGCAACCACCTGGGGATCCCCGCATCGCCTTCCGGCTTTCCCAAGGGCCGCCCCGGATCGTCTTCAACGTGAACCCGGACGGAACCGTGCCGTTTGTGGGAGTCAACTACGCCGCCCGTCAGGCGAGCTGGTACGATCCCGCGATGCGCATGCCCTACATCGCGAGCTGGTCAGCCGGCGTGCAGTGGCAGGTCGCGAGGGATTATCTAGTGGAGTTCGTCTATCAGGGGAGTTCTGGGGTGAAGCTGTTGAACTTCTGGAATTACAACTCCGTGCCCCTGGACATCTCGCGCGATCCCGCCGTGCTGGACGCTATCTCGCGCGCCGTGCAGCTCTACCGACCCTACCCGCAGTTCGGGGAAATAAGGCACTACAGCAACTATGGCCACAGCAGCTACCACGGCGGAACCGTCCGCCTGGAGAAACGATACAGCTACGGCATCACGTTGAACACCTTCTACACTTATTCCAAAGCCCTCAATGACAGCGATACCGAGCTCGGCGTCACCGGCATCACCTTCTACAATCGCCGCCTGGAAAAGGCGGTGGCCGGCTTCGACCTTACTCACCGCTGGGTGACGACGTTCACATGGGATCTTCCTTTCGGCTCCGGCCGCCGGTTCCTGAACACGGGAGGCTGGGCCAACCGTGTTCTGGGAGGCTGGGAGTTGACCTGGGCGCAAACGCTCCAGAGCGGATTGCCATTCACCGTGACCTTCGCGGGCAGCCCGTACCGCTACCTGCCGGGCGCCTCGCGCCCGAACATTCTCGTGCCATTCAAGCAGGCGGTCGTACAAAACTGGAACATCGGGCCGCACCGCTTCCCCACGAGCGCCCAGAATCCCTACCTGAGGGCGGAGGCCTTCGCCTATCCGCCTGCCTTCACCCCCGGCAACCTGGGACGAAACACTTTCCGGGGACCGCGGCTTTACTGGCCCCAAGCCTCGCTGGCCAAGCAGTGGCCGATCCGGGAACGCCTGCGCTTCACGCTCCGCGCCGACGTCAGCAACGTCTTCAAGCGGCCGCAGTTCGGACGCCCCGGTTCGGTTTACGACACCCGCAACCTCGGGACCTTCGGCCGCTTCACCAGCGAACTGGGCAACTTCGCCGAAATTGGCAGCCGCTTCCACTGGATTCTGGTCTTCCGGCTCCAGTGGTAAGCGCATCGAATCGGAACCAGAGTACGGCCTGATCCCTGGCCGCCCACGATCGGAGTAAGATCACAGAGAACTGACGGTAACAACACCAGGAGGAACCTATGGCATACTACCGACGTCCCGCACTGACCCGCCGCGGTTTGCTGCGGCGCGCCGCGGCGCTGGCCGCGTTCGGTCCACTCTTCAAGAGCACCGCGAAAGCTTCCGGTTCGCAGACCGGCTCCGTGAACCGCTATTCGGCGCCCAGCCAGC
>JAPWUP010000302.1 GCA_028275505.1 Bryobacteraceae bacterium | reverse complement strand
GTGGGCGACGCCATCGAAATGAAGGAACTGCCGTTTGTCGTCGGCGTGCTGGCCGACCTGACCGGCCAGCCCGAACAACCCCTGCCCCGTCTGAAGGACCGTCGCTTCGTCGAGATTACGCCGGACAACTTCGACGCCGTTCTGGAAAGCATGAAGCCGCACTTGTCGTTCACGGTGGAGAACAAGCTGAGCGACGAGCCCGAGGCCGGCCAGCTCAAGGTGGACCTGCACTTCAAGAGCCTCGAAGACTTCGAGCCTGAGCAGGTCGCCCGCCAGGTCAAGCCGCTGCGTGAGCTACTCGAGCTGCGGACGAAGCTAGCCGACCTGCGCGGCGCCTTGCAGACCAATGAACGGCTCGACGAACTGCTCATGCGGGCGGTGACGAACACCGAGGAGCTGGAGAAGCTGCGCGCTGAACTCGAAAGCGGAGGAAAGGAGGGCGAGGCATGAGCGATCCGCAAAAGGCTGCCATGCCGCAGGCAGCCCAACCCACCAAGGTGGAACGAAGCCTGCTGGACGAAATCGTCGAGGAGGGCCGCTTTGGCACGGATGTCGCGGCGCAGGCCCGGGGCCGTGACCTGGTCAAGGAATTCATTTCTCAGGTCCTGGCCGGCGAGATGACGGTCTCGCGCGATGCCGAAGCCATGATCAACGCTCGCATCGCGCAGATTGACCACCTGATCTCGCTCCAGTTGAACGAGATCCTGCATCACCCCAGCTTCCAGCAACTGGAAGCCACCTGGCGCGGCCTGAAGTACCTGCTCGATCACACCGAGACCAGCCCGATGCTGAAGATCCGCGTCCTGAACTGCTCCAAGCGTGAGTTGCTGCGCGATTTGCAGCGCGCGCCGGAGTTCGATCAGAGCGCGATCTTCAAGAAGGTGTACGAGGAGGAATTCGGGGTCTTCGGCGGCGAGCCGTTCGGCGCCCTGATCGGCGATTATTACTTCGGCAAGCACCCCGAGGACATCGAGCTGCTCGAGAAAATGTCGCAGGTGGCCGCCGCGGCGCACGCGCCTTTCATCGCGGCAGCGGCGCCGGACCTGTTGGGGCTGGACAGCTTCACCAATCTGGGCGCTCCGCGCGATCTGGCCAAGATTTTCGAATCCACGGAATACGCCAAGTGGAAGTCTTTCCGCAACAGCGAGGACTCCCGCTACGTGGCTCTGTGCCTGCCCCGGGTGCTGATGCGCCTGCCCTACGGGCGTGACACCCAGCCGGTGGAAGCCTTCAATTACGAGGAAGGCGTGGACGGCAGTGATCACTCCAAATACCTGTGGGGCAACGCTGCCTATGCGCTGGGTGCTCGCTTGACCGAGGCCTTTGCCACCTACGGCTGGTGCGCGGCGATCCGGGGCGTGGAAGGCGGCGGGTTGGTGGAAGGCCTGCCCGTGCACACCTTCCGCACCGACGAGGGCGACGTGGCCCTGAAGTGCCCGACGGAAATCGCCATCAGCGACCGGCGTGAAAAGGAGCTGGCAGATCTGGGGTTCGTGCCTCTGGTCCACTGCAAGGGAACCGATTACGCAGCCTTCTTCAGCGTTCAGTCGTGCAACAAGCCCAAGGTGTACGACAAAGAGTCGGCTACGGCGAACGCACGCCTTTCCGCGCAACTGCCGTACATCCTGGCGGTATCGCGCTTCGCTCATTACTTGAAGGCGATCATGCGCGACAAGATCGGCAGTTTCATGTCGCGCGCCGACTGCGAGCGTTTCCTGAACCAGTGGATCATGAACTATGTCACCGAGGACGATCAGGCCAGTCCGGCCACCAAGGCGCAGTATCCGCTGCGCGAGGCTCGGGTCGAGGTCATGGAGGTGCCCGGCAAGCCAGGCGCTTACCGGGCCATCGCCTATCTGCGGCCACACTTCCAGCTCGACGAACTGACGGTATCTCTGCGGCTGGTGGCGGAGCTGCCGCAATCGGCAAGAAAGTGACTTCGAGCCGAAACGGGTTCGCAGCAAGCACGGAGGCTTGCCAGCAGTAACGTCACGAAAGGAGAAGAGGAAGACTCATGGGGATGGTTGACTATTTCCTCAAAATTGACGGCATCGAGGGCGAAAGCCAGGACTCCAAGCACAAAGGCGAGATCGAGATCGAATCCTGGTCCTTCGGTGAGGTCCAAACGGGAACCGCGGCCCGCGGCGGCGGTCTGGGGGCCGGCAAGGTGCAGATGCAGGATTTCAACTTCGTGATGAAGGTCAACAAGGCCAGTCCGAAGTTGTTCCTGGCTTGTGCGCAAGGCGACCACATTCCGAAGGCTGTGCTCACTTGCCGGAAGGCTGGCAAGGAGCAACAGGAATACCTGAAAATCACTTTCTCGGACGTCATGGTTTCCAGCTTCCAGACCAGCGGCGCCGCGGCTTCCGACATGCTTCCCATGGACCAGATCTCGCTGAACTTCACCAAGATCGAGTTCGAATATCGCGAGCAGAAGCCGGACGGGACGCTGGGTGGCGCCATCAAGTCCTGGTACGACCTCAAGCAGGTCAAGGGCGGCTAACCGAACGCGGACGGGCTTGCGAGGACGCGGCCGCTTGGGGACCCGTCCTCGCGCCCTCTGCGTCCGCAGCCACCAGCGGGGCAGCCCCATGACGGCACGCGAACTGTTCCAGGCAGGCAAGCTCACCGAAGCGCTGGAGGCATTGAGCAGCCAGGTGCGCGAAAATCCGACCGACATCCGGCTGCGCACCTTCCTGTTCGAGCTGCTCTGCTTCGCCGGCCAATTCGACCGCGCGGAAAAGCAACTGGACGTGCTGGCCCGCGAATCGCCCGCTTCCGAAGCGGGAGCTCTCTTGTACCGGGGGGCCATTTACGCGGAGAAGACTCGCCAGGAAGTTTTCGCGCGAAAAGAATTCGCCGAGACAGGAGAAGCCAAACCTGTCGCGGGTACCCTCAACGGCAAGCCGTTTCAATCCTTGAGCGACGCGGATCCCCGAATCGGCGCCCGGCTCGAGGTACTGGCGGCAGGAGGGTATCTGTGGATCCCCTTTGAACACCTGGCTTCGGTCCAGGTGGCGCCACCCCGGCGGCTGCGCGACCTGTTGTGGTTACCCGCCATGGTGCGCGTCAGCCCCAGCCTGAAAGGCCGCGAGCTCGGCGAAGTGCTGCTTCCGGTCATGTCGCCTCTTTCCTGGCAGCATCCGGATGATCAGGTGCGGCTCGGACGCGTCACCGTCTGGGAGCTGGACGACGAAGGCAACGAGATCCCTTACGGACAGAAGCTCCTGCTGGTGGACGGTGAGGAGTTTCCGCTGCTGGAGGTTCGCACGCTGGAGATCGCCACTGCCTGAACGAGTGGAAGGGGCACAGACGCCAACGCGAAGCCTCGTACCGTTAGCGGTGTTTCCACCATGCCTTTGCGCAGTGACCTGCTGAACCCCATCCCCGGACCTAATCCCGCCGGGGAGAACCTGCGATACGCCCCCGTCTACGACCAGATCCGAGAGGCACGCCGGGAAGAGGAAGCCATCACCGAGGGTGACTGGCAGACTCCTGGCAAGAAAGCCAACTGGCCGTTGGTCATCAAACTGGCCAGTGACGCGCTCGCGACAAAGAGCAAAGACCTGCAACTTGCGGCCTGGTTGACGGAGGCTCTGATTCGCACCGAGGGCTACGCAGCGCTGGCGCCCTGTCTGGACCTGATCCGCGGGCTGTTGGAGAACTTCTGGGATGGCCTGTACCCGGAGATCGAGGACGGCGACCTGGAATTGCGGGCGACGCCGCTCGAGTGGATCGGCACTCAGTTGGAAACGCCGATCAAGCAGGTCCCGCTGACGCGCAGCGGGTTGGATTGGTTCCAGTACAAGATCTCGCGATCGGTTCCCACCGAGGACGAGGCGGCCAGCAGCGACGCGCGACGAGCCCAGCGCGAGGCAGCCATCGCCGACGGCAAGATTACCCCGGAAGAGTTCGATTCGGCTTTCCACGCCACTCCGACTAGCTTCTACCAGCAGGCGTTCGATGACCTGGAGGCGGCGCGCGAATCCCTGGTGCAACTGACCGCCGTCTGCGACGAGAAGTTCGGCGATT
>JAPWUP010000301.1 GCA_028275505.1 Bryobacteraceae bacterium | reverse complement strand
CATGGGACTAGCTGAGAAACAGTGCATTCCGTGCCAGGGCGGCGTGCCGCCGCTCAAGGGCGCCGAAATCGAGAAATACCGGGCCGAGATTCCCGAGTGGAACGTCGTCAACGAGCATCATCTGGAGCGCGCTTTCCAATTTCCCGACTTCAAAACCGCGCTCGAGTTCGTCAACCGCGTCGGCGAGCTGGCCGAAGAACAGGGGCATCATCCCGACTTGCTGCTGAGCTGGGGCCGCGTGGAAGTTCGCATCTGGACGCACAAGGTGGACGGGCTGACCGAAAGCGATTTTATTCTGGCCGCAAAAATTGACCGGCTGCCGCGTCGCGCGCCGGCTGCATAGCACCCCGGGCCATTTTCGTCTGTGGCCATAACTGGGAGAACACGGTAGCCACCGGATCAGCCGGAGGGTTCCGGGTGGGTGTTGCCAAGGTCTCCACAGACCGGCGCGCGCCGGGCCACCACAGCCCGCGGAAGCAGTCCCCGGGTGGTCTCTTCCCGGCCCCGATGCTCACAGCTCAGGCCAACCCCAGCCAACAGGCCGTAAAACGCTTTTCCCGCGGACCCGGTCCGAAACACCGAAACAGACCGGCGACAAATTGTTCGTTCCATGCCCTTCGGCCTCAAGGCTCCTTCCGCACCACGGCGCGGATCACGCGCCCTTTGACGCTTCCCGAGCCCCAGTCCTCGCGCATCTCCTCCCGGTCGGAGTAACGCTCCAGCCGAAAACCGGGAAGTGTCAGCGAGAAAAGCGTCCGAACGAGCGGCTCGCAAAAGTTGCCCTCGCACAGGACCCGGGCGCCCGGCCGAAGCGAATCCCATAGTTTTTTCCCGAACACCAGGTCGAGGTCGGCTTCGTCGGCCACGATATAGGAAAACAATACGAGGTCCCAGCGCTCGCGTCCGAAATCGAACGAGCGGTGATCGGACAAGACGATTTCGTAGCTAACGCCCAGCGCCGCCGCACGGCGCCGCGCAATGGCGAGGGCTTCGGGGGAAATATCGTATCCCGTGACCTGCCACCCCTGGGCGGCCAGAAAGGCGGCGTTGCGCCCGTTGCCCATGGCCACGTCCAAAGCGCGTCCGGGCGGCAGCTCGCGGATGGTCTCCGCCAGCAGCTTCAGCGGACGTTCCGGACCGCTGCGAATGCGAAACATGGTGTCCCAGAAAAGCACGTTGTTAGCGCGGCTCTTCTGCCGCAGCTCTCCGGAAATGAGTTTTGCGCGCCGCTCCGCCTCCTCTTTCGGAACCCCTTCGGCCAGAAGCTGCTCGACATAGAGTTCCATCATGGACTTGTTGCCCGGATTGGCGGGCGGATTGCGTCCCCATTCCACAAAATGGTTCCAGATTTGATCCGGCGTCTGGGCGGCGGCTGAAAGGCCTCGCAGCGCCAGCCAGGCAAGCAGTACAAGGAAAGTTTTCTTCCGCATCTGCCGTTTCATTGTGCGCTCTCAGCGGCCGAAGTAGTAAGTCAGGCGGACCTCGAGGAATCGCCCGGGAGCGTTGTAGATAAATTCGCCGTCATATTTCGAGTTCGTGAGGTTATCCACGCCCACGGACAGGGTCCACCGATTTTCGCCCGTTTGAAAGTCCTTCCACAGTTTGACGCCCATCGTAAGATACTCGCGCATGTGAAAATATCGAAGGTGGGTGTTTTCGTCGTCATAGAAACGATCATCCGAGTAACGCCCGCGGAGGGCGACGCCCCAGCGTCGCCTGCGGTCCACATGCGTCAAGCCGAAGGATCCCATGTAGTCGGGGGCATTGCGGAGCTGGTTGCCCTGGTTCTTCGGTGAACGAGTGATGCGCGAGCGATTGAGGGTGTGATTGAAGAATGCGCTGATTCCCCGGCTGATTTCCTGTTGCACCGCCAGCTCGATGCCCTTGAGGGAAACTTCGTCGGAGTTGGAAGTGCGAATGATCTGCACGCCGGGCAGCGTGGGGTGCTGGGCGTAGACGTAGGAGACGGCGTCGAGAATGCGCCCCCAATAAGGAGTCAGCGAGATACGGGTGCGCCCGTCGCGGCTGACGTAGTCGGCGCCGAAGTCCAGCATCCGGGTACGTTCCGGCTTGAGATTCGGGTTGGCTTCGCGCCATATGTTGCCGGTGCTTAGATTTTGGAAGAACCAGATCGCTGCACCCGGCCAGAAGGAGGTTCCACCTGAAAGCCGCAGGCCGAGGCGTTCGAGAGGCTGCCAGCGGACGCCGCCCCGAACGGTCGTCGCCGCCTTACCGACGTCAGGAGGGCGCTGATTGGTGGAGCCGCTGTCGAAGATGTCGTGGTACTTCCAGGCGTCCCGCCGGACCCCGAACAACAGCGAGGCCTTCTCTCTGGCGAACTTGTACTGCTCCTGGAAGTAGGCGGCGCTCTGGCCTATATCGTAATCGGTCCGCGCCAGCGTGCGCTGCCGGTCCGCACCGAGGGTCAGCGATCGGTTGCGATCGGCAAGATAGGTCACCCCGGCGGTAATAACATGTCCCCGCAGGGCGTGAATATCCATCTGCGCATCCACGGGAAGTCGCGTGTAAGAGGGCGTGGAAAACTGGGTGACCGTGGGATCGTAAACGTAGCTTGTGTTCGCGTCCGCCGCGGTGAACACATAGCGGCCCGCGATCGCATTGTTGGCCACGCGCAGCAGTCCGCGGGTGGACTGCGTTTCGCCCGTGCGGCGCTGGTAGCCGAAACGCAGCGTGAGCATGCCGAAGCTGCGGACCGGCCCGTAGAGCGTGCCCGTGCCGATCAGCCGGTTGCCCAACGTCCAGGAATTCTCTTTACCGCCGTAAAGATCCTCATTGAAGACGTGAGCGCCGAGCGAGAATCCGAACCCGTTGCGGGGATTCCGATAGCCGGCCCGGTAGTATCCGTAGTGATTCGTGTAACGCTGCGGCTCAATGTTCACATAGTTCAGATAGGAGGGATAACCGTTCCGGAACAGGTAAAGTCCCGTGGCCAGATCGGTGTTGCGGTAACCGCGAGACTTGTCGCCGTTGTAGGAGGCCAGCAGGTCCCAATCCCCGAACACTCTGCCGGCGCGAATTTGCGGCCGCCAGGTCCCGAAAGTCCCGTAGCCGATGCCGGTGGTCAGCCCACCCAACCGCCGGGCGTCCCCGGACCGCATGTTTACCACGCCCCCGCTGGCGTTGGCGCCGTAGACCGAAGAGGCGGGTCCCAGAACAACCTCAATGGCCGCCAGATTCGAGGGATGCACCGCGATGCTCACCATGGGTTCGGCCAGAGGCAGCTCGTCTACCATGTACAGCGTGCGGCCGATGAAGTAACCCGTACCCCGCAGGTGAATCCACGGTGGAATGTTACGATTGCCATGTCCGAGCGAAACACCCGGCAGCTCGGCCACGATCTCACCCACGTTCGGATTGTTGAACTGCTTCTGCTCGATTTGCTCCTGCTTCACCAGGCCCACGCTCACCGGAAGTTCGAAGACGTCGGTTTCGGTCCGGGTGGCGGTGACTACCACGACGTCCCGGCGAGTGAGGACCGGCCCCGATTTCGCCTGCTCGGCGTTCGGCTCGGAAGCGGCGGGCGGTGCCTGCGGCGGGGCAGCGGTCTGAGGCCGTGCGGGTGCGGCAGTCAGGACGATCAGCAACAGCGCGCTGACGGATCGGGTTGAAGCACTCTGAGGTGTCTTGCAGGTTTTGGGCATGGTAGCACGAAAATTAGAATTGTAGCAACAGATAACCAGGCCCGCAACTTCTCGTTCGCGGCTGTCAGCCGCAGGCCTGACCCCGACGCCAAAGCAGACCGGTCCCTCGCTCGTGACCGGCTCCCTGACGCACTCCTCCCGCCGGCGCCATGAGATTTGCGCTAATTGTCCTCGGAACAGCGCCCAGACCGGGCTGGCGTGCCTTCTACGGGTTACGTCCGCAGACGGGACGGCTCCGGGGGATCGCCGCTACAACGCTTCCAGGATCAGGCACTTCAGGTAGTGGGTCTCGGGCACGGTCAGCAGGATGGGATGATCGCGCGACTGCGTTCGCCGCTCGAGCACGCGGACCACGCGTCCCGCGTCCAGCGCCGCTTCGGCGATGATTTCG
>JAPWUP010000299.1 GCA_028275505.1 Bryobacteraceae bacterium | reverse complement strand
GTGATCTTCTTCTGGGGCTTTCACGGCTATATCAGCGCGGCGGTGCCGCCGGCCGACGCCCTCGAAATCAAGGTTCTTGCCAAACGGTGGTTGTGGCAGTTCGAATATCCCAACGGTTTGCGCACCGTGAATGATCTGCGCGTTCCCGTGGGCAAGCCCGTGAAGCTGGTCATGATTTCCGAGGACGTGATCCACAGCTTTTACGTGCCCAGCTTCCGCATCAAACAGGACGTGCTGCCCAGCCGCTACACGCAAGTGTGGTTCGAGGCCACCGAGCCCGGCGTGCACCGCCTGCTCTGCACCGAGTACTGCGGTCGCGGCCATTCCGACATGCTCGGAACGATTCAGGTGGTCAGCGCCGAGGAATACCAGAAATGGCTGGACTCCGGGGGTGGGTTAGGCGAGGGAATGCCGCCCGCGCAGCTGGGCCGACTGATTTACACGCAGTACGGGTGCGAGGTTTGTCATTCCCTCGACGGGACGCGAAAGGAAGGGCCAAGTTTTCGCGGAATCTTCGGGAAGCCGGTCCTGTTGACCGGTGGCCAGACGGTCATTGCGGACGAGAATTACATCCGGGAATCCATTCTCAACCCGCAGGCCAAGATCGTGGCCGGCTACCAGCCGGTCATGCCTACTTTTCAGGGTCTGCTCAACGAGCGGCAGATTAACGCCCTGATTGAGTTTATCAAGGAGCAGAAATGACAGCCGCCAGTTACTTGACCGAACAGCGCGGTTTGCGCTCCTGGCTCTTCACGCTGGATCACAAGCGCATCGGCGTGATGTACTTGTGGTCCACCCTGCTGGCGTTCTTCCTGGGCGGGGTGCTGGCCATGCTCATCCGGCTCGAGCTGCTCACCCCCACGCGGACGCTCATGGACGCCGATACCTACAACAAGGTCTTCACCCTGCACGGCGCGGTGATGATCTTTCTGTTCATCATCCCTTCCATTCCCGCTGCGCTGGGGAACTTCGTGTTGCCCTTGCTGCTGGGGGCGCGTGACGTCGCTTTCCCGCGGCTGAATCTCGCCAGTTACTACCTGTACGTGCTCGGGGCGCTGATGGCGCTGGCCTCCATGATCACCGGAGGCATTGACACGGGCTGGACCTTCTACACCCCTTACAGCACCTCCACCGGCGGCGCCGTGAATCTGGTGACACTCGCGGTCTTTGTGCTTGGCTTCTCCTCGATTTTCACCGGCGTAAACTTCATTGCCACCACGCACAAACTGCGCGCCCCGGGCATGAGCTGGTTTCGCATGCCGCTGTTTGTCTGGGGCATGTACGCCACCGCCATCATTCAGATCCTGGCGACCCCCGTGCTGGGCATTACCGTGCTCTTGCTCTTCATGGAACGCGTGTTCGGCGTCGGCATCTTCGACCCGAAACTGGGTGGGGATCCCGTGCTCTTCCAGCATTTCTTCTGGTTTTACTCGCATCCCGCGGTCTACATCATGATCCTTCCCGGCATGGCGATTATCTCCGAGGTCATCCCGGTGTTCTCCCGGCGCCCCATTTTCGGTTACCGGGCCATTGCCTTCTCCAGCGTGGCCATCGCGGGCGTCAGTTTCCTGGTCTGGGGTCACCACATGTTCGTAAGCGGCCAGTCGGTGCTGGCTTCGGCGCTGTTCTCCTTCCTGACTTTCCTCGTGGCTATCCCCTCGGCAGTCAAAGTCTTCAACTGGGTGGCTACGATGTACAAAGGCTCTATCTGGTTGCAGGCCCCGATGATTTACGCCATCATGTTCCTGCTGCTTTTTGCCATCGGCGGCCTCACGGGGCTCTTTCTGGGTAGCCTGGCGACCGACGTCCATCTGCACGACACCTACTTCGTCGTAGCCCACTTCCATTACGTGATGATGGGCGGCGTCTTCATCGCCTTTCTCGCCGGACTGCACTACTGGTGGCCCAAAATGTTCGGGCGGATGTATTCGGAACGCTGGTCCAGAATCGCTGCCGCCTTGGTGTTTGTCGGGTTCAACACGACCTTCCTGGCTCAATTCGTGATGGGCAGCCGCGGAATGCCGCGTCGTTACTATAACTACCTGCCGGAATTCCAGCCCCTGCACGTGGTTTCCACGGTCGGGTCATGGATCCTGGCTCTGGGGTTAGTCATCACGGCGGGCTACTTGCTGGCCTCCCTTCGCAAGCGGCCCGATGCCCCGCCCAACCCATGGGGTGGCATGACGCTGGAATGGCAAACTTCTTCGCCGCCCCCGACTCATAACTTCGAGACCGTGCCCGTGGTGGATCGCGGCCCCTACGACTTTCCGCCGCTCGAAGCCGAGGAGGAGCTCGCAGGGAGGAGGGCATGAGCGGGTCCCATACGGTTGTGGAACACGGAGCGCAGGAACCCTTCCTGCAACACCACTTTCACGATCTCGGGCAGCAGGCAGAGGCCTCCAAGATCGGCATGTGGCTGTTCCTGGTGACCGAGATCCTGCTCTTTGGCGGGCTGTTCGTGGGCTACGGCATCATGCGCATGCTCCACAGCCAGGCCTTCCATGAAGGGCATCTCCACCTCGATCGCTCCCTCGGCGCGCTTAACACGGTGGTGCTGCTGGTGTCCAGTTTTACCATGGCCATGGCCGTGCACAGCGCGCGCACCGGAAACCGTCAGCGGTTGATCCTTTTCCTCGCCGCCACCCTGGCCTTTGCCGGCGTCTTCCTCGGAGTCAAGTACGTCGAGTATTCCCACAAGTTCCACGACGGCCTCTTGCCGGGCCGGTTCTATCGGCATGCCGGCGACAGCGTGCCCGGAGTCGCCGTCTTCTTCAGTTTCTACTTCGTGATGACAGGCCTGCACGGCTTGCACGTGCTGGCGGGCATGGTGGCCATTTCCTGGCTCTTGCGACGCGCCGTGCGCGGGGACTTCTCCGCCACTTACTACGCTCCCGTGGATTTGACCGGTTTGTACTGGCACCTGGTGGATATGATCTGGATTTATCTGTTTCCGCTGCTGTACCTGATCAGTTAGACGATACCCATGAGCACTCACGCTGAGAACAAAAACGCCGTCCGGACTTATTCGATCGTACTGGGAGCCTTGCTGACGCTCACGGCGGTGACCGTGACCGCGGCGGGCATCAATTTCGGTTCCGCTTTTATCAACGTCGTGATCGCCCTCGCGATCGCCAGCGCCAAGGCTTCTCTGGTCGCCCTTTATTTCATGCACCTGCGACACGACCGCCCGATGAGTGCGATCATTTTTGTCACCGGCCTCGCCATGCTGGCGATCTTTCTGATGTTCTGCTTCCTGGACACCCTCTCACGTGAGCAGGTCCAGCCCGGCCTCACCGCTCAGGCGCCCGCACGCGCCGTTTCAATCTCGGCCAGAATTCTGAGCGCCTCCTGACGCGGATCTGCCGCTCGGGTAATCTGCCGTCCGATGACCAGGTAATCGGCGCCCGCCCGAATCGCTTCCGCCGGTGTGGCCACGCGTTTCTGGTCGCCTTTGCCCGCCCCGGCTGACCGCACCCCGGGGGTGACGAGGATGGCGCGTGGCGCCAGCGCCCGCACCATCGCCACCTCCAGCGGCGAGCACACGATGCCGTCCACGCCCGCTTCCATCGCCTTGCGGACGCGGAGACTCACCAAGTCCGCCACCGCACACGGATAGCCTAGATCGGCCAGATCGTCCTGATCGAAACTGGTCAGCACGGTCACGGCCAGCAGTTTCAGAGGGGAGGAGGCCCGGCCTTCGACAGCCGCCTGCATCACGGCCCGGCTGCCGTGCACGGTCAGGAAACGCGCCCCGCTGCGCGCCACTTGCACAGTAGCCCGCTTGACCGTTTCCCCGATGTCGTAGAGCTTCAGATCGAGGAACACGTCTTTACCCCGCTCGACCAGCTCGCGAACGAACGACATGCCGGCGGCGGCATACAGCTCGAGACCGACCTTGTAGAAGCTGACCAGATCGCCCAGTTGCTCCACCAGTTCGCGGGCTGCGTCGGCGGAATCAAAATCCAGCGCCACGATGACAGGGTTGGTTTTCATAGGATGCGTATCCAGGACTCTTGCCTGCCGGTGACCCGGCCAATGATCCGCGCCCGCGGGAAGCGCT
>JAPWUP010000182.1 GCA_028275505.1 Bryobacteraceae bacterium | reverse complement strand
AGATCCAAGGGTGAATCTGTCTCGATCGCGGCTGGTGTTTACCGGACTTTCAGGAGGTCTTTTGGACGTTCTCCGCCTGAAGCCCCTTGGGCCCCTGCTTGACCTCGAACTCGACTTCGACGCCGCTATCCAGGGTCCGGTAACCGGGCATCTGGATGGCTGAGTAATGCACAAACACGTCTTCGCCGGTAGAGCGCTGGATAAACCCGTAGCCCTTGGCGGCGTTGAACCACTTGACGACGCCTCTTTCTCTTGCCACGTTCCAATCTCCTGAAAACTCCAGTGGGAGGTTCGCCAGTTGCGCGGGGCCGACCAGCAGACCTGAAACGAAAAAGGTCACGGCGCCTGTGGCCCGTGACCCGTCCTGCTCGACTGCGAAACTGCGCACCACACCACTACTGAAACTGCAACTTCCCGTATTTTGTACGGAAAGCCGCGCGGTCGTCAAGAACTTCGTGCGGGTAACCGCCAGCACGCTCCATTGAGGAACCGTGCCCCTCCGCAGCGGCCTTGCCGGTCTGCTATTCTTGTTTTGCGCAACTCTTTGGAGGAAGCCGAAACATGGAGCGCCGAACCTTTCTGATGGCTGCCGCAGCAACTGCCGCCCGCAAGTTGCCGGCTCTGAAGTCACCCAATGACACGATTCGCGTGGCCGTACTGGGAGTCCACGGACGCGGTCGCGACCACATTGCCGGATTCCAGAAATTGCCCAACGTTCAGGTCGCCGTGCTCTGCGATCCCGACCGCCAGGTGGCCGCCGCCCGCGCCGCCGAATTCGAGAAACGCTACGGCCGCAGCGTGCGCACGGAAACCGATTTGCGCCGCGTCTTCGACGACCGCAGCATTGACGCCGTCTCCATCGCCACACCCAACCACTGGCACGCGCTGGCCACGATCTGGGCATGCCAGGCGGGCAAGGACGTGTACGTGGAGAAACCCGGCTCGCACAATGTCTTCGAGGGCCGCAAGATGGTCGAAGCGGCCGCCAAATACAACCGGATCGTGCAACACGGGGTCCAGCTCCGGAGTTCGCCCGCCATCCAGGAGGCCGTGGCCAAAATGCGGCAGGGAGTGATCGGCAAGGTCTACATGGCACGGGCCATCATCTACCGCTGGCGGCCTTCCATCGGGCACCGCGGTTTCGAGCCCACCCCGGACTACCTCGATTACAACCTCTGGCTGGGACCCGCTGCCGAACGGCCCTTCTCGCGCCGCTGGGTCCATTACAACTGGCACTGGCACTGGGACTTCGGCAACGGCGAAATCGGCAACCAGGGCGTACACGAAACCGACATGTGCCTGTGGGGCCTGGGCGTCGGACTGCCGCGCTACATCACCGCTGCCGGCGGCAAGTTCCTCTTCGACGACGACAAGGAAACGCCCGAAATCCTCACTGCCACCTTCCACTATCCTGAGCAGAACAAGTTCATCGAAGTGGCGGTGCGGCACTGGTGCACCAACGATGAAATGGGCGTAACCGTCGGCAACATTTTCTACGGCTCGGAAGGCATTCTCGTCATCAAAGGCTACAGCCGCTACGAAATTTATTTCGGCCAGAAGCGCGAGCCCGGTCCCAGCCGCAGCGAAGACGGCGATCACTACGCTAACTTCATCGAAGCCGTGCGCAGCCGCAATCCCGCCAAACTGAATGCTCCGGTGGAAACCGGGCACCTCAGTTCCGCCCTGGCGCACCTCGGCAACATCGCCTATCGGCTGGGCCGCCGTCTGGAATTCGATCCCCAGCGCGAAAAGTTCGTGGGCGACGAGGAAGCCAACCGCATGCTCACGCGCGACTATCGCAAGCCTTTCGTGGTTCCCGAACGCGTCTGAGAGCGACCGCGCCGGCGTGATATGCTGGGGGAAGCAGACCCTCGCCGCCGCGGATGCAAGCCTTGAAAATCGGTTTCGTCAGCCTGGGTTGCCCGAAAAACCTTGTGGACAGCGAGGTGATGCTCGGTCATCTCGCTGCGCGGGGCCATCGTATCGTCAATCAGCCCGGCCAGGCTGACGTGCTCGTGGTGAACACTTGCGCTTTCATCGAGCCGTCGTGCCAGGAATCCGTCAACACCATCCTGGAGATGGCCGAGTACAAACGCAGCGGAAGCCTCCGGCGCCTTGTGGTGACCGGCTGTCTGGTGGAGCGCTACCGCGACGAAATCCGTCGTCTCATCCCCGAAGTGGACGCGGTCCTGGACACGAACCAGATCGAGCAGATCGTGGCGGTCTGCGAGGGCAAAGCAGCGCGGCCCGGACGCGAGGGCTACCTCTATGACGAGCGCGTGCCACGCTTGCTGGCCACGCCTCCCCATTACGCGTACATCAAAATCGCCGAAGGCTGCGACCACACCTGCTCGTTCTGCATCATCCCGCAACTGCGCGGGCGCTTTCGCAGTCGGAGACCCGATTCCATCCTGGCCGAAGCAGCTTCTCTGCTCGCCCGGGGAGTGCGGGAGATTATCCTCGTCGGCCAGGACACCACCAGTTACGGCGAGGATCTCGGACTGCGCGACGGTCTGGCCCATCTGCTGGAGCAACTGGCCCGACTGCCCTCGACCCGGGAGTACTGGATTCGCTTTCTCTACGCCTATCCCAACCGGGTCACACAGCGTCTGCTCGATGTGATGGCCGCAAACTCGCGCATCGTGCCTTATCTGGATCTGCCCTTGCAGCACGCCAGCGCGTCCGTACTCCGGCGCATGCGCAGGGGCGGATCGGCCGAGCGCTTTCTGCGCCTGATCGAGAAAGTGCGCCGCACAGTGCCCGGCGTTGCCCTGCGCACCACGTTCATCGTCGGGTTCCCGGGCGAGACGGACAAGGATTTCGAGGAGCTCTGCCGCTTTCTCGAAGCTGCCCGTTTCGAGCACGCAGGCGTGTTCGGCTATTCCGACGAAGAAAACGCGCCCAGTTTCCGGTTGCCTGGCAAAGTAGACCGCCGCACGATCTACAACCGGCGGCGCCGCCTGATGGCCATCCAGCGACGCATCTCGCGCACACTGAACCGCGCTCTGGTGGGCCGCGTGTTGCCTGTGCTGGTGGAAGGACCGCATCCCGAGACGGACCTGCTGTGGCAGGCCCGCCTGCCCACACAGGCGCCGGAAATTGACGGCGTCTGCCTGATCAACGACGTGGAAGGGCCTGCTCTGCGAGCGGGTCAAATCCGCCCCATGCGCATCACCCAGGCCCATGATTACGACCTGATCGGAACCGTGCTCGAGCCGACGGAGGCCGAAAGGCATCCCGCCGAGGCAGCGCAATTGCCTGTGCTCGCGAGTCTGGCGCCATGAAGTGTCCCATCTGCAAGAAACCCGTGGCGTTCGGGGATCCGTACATGCCGTTTTGCAGCGAGCGCTGCAAGTTGATTGACCTGGGCAACTGGCTGGACGAAAAATACGTCATCTCGACGCCGCTGTCGGCGAGCGAGGCCACCGAGCTTGCCAAACGCGATGAAAGCAACTCTTCCGACCACGAGCGGGATTGAAGCCGGCGCCCTGGCGCGCTGGACGGCGAGCTGGCTCGGCTGCGGCTACGCGCCGAAAGCGCCGGGCACGGTGGGCTCTGCAGCCGCTCTGCTCATCGCGTGGGTGCTGGCGCGCTATGCCGGCTGGCAGGCGTGGCAGTTCGGGATCCTGGCCGTCGCGTGCCTGCCGCCTGCGGTGTGGGCCGCAGGTCGCGTGGCCCGGGCCAGCGGGCTTCGGGATCCCAGTGTGGTCGTCATTGACGAAGTGGTGGGACAGTGGGTGGCGCTGGCCGGCGCGGTCCGCCTGGAAAGCTGGGTGTGGCCCGCCGCCTTCCTGCTGTTCCGAATTTTTGATATCGTCAAACCTGTGCCCGTCCGCCAGGCGGAACGGTTGCCGGGCGGCACAGGGATCGTGGCCGACGACGTCCTCGCCGGCCTCTACGTGGCCCTTGTTTTGCGACTGGCAGGATGTTTCAATTTCTATTGACGATGGCAGCCAAAAAGAACTCCGAGGGCAGACCCCAGATTACCGAGGTGGTCCCCACCGCCGCGATCGCCGGAGGCGAGATCCATATTCGCGGCAAGAACCTCGCCCGAGCCGAGCTGCGACCAAGCGTCCGCTTCGGCGAGGTGCCCGCGCCGGTGATTATCGGCTCGGAATCGTTCATCATCGCCCGCGTGCCCGAGGGCGCGGCAGTGGGCGAGCTGATTGTCGAAAACGGCGAGCAGGCCAGTGAACCCTGGATCTGCGAGATCGGCATTCAGATCGCCGACGGCGTGCATCCGGTGGCCAACCCGGTGGTGGACCGCGTGGGCAACATCTACACTACCTTCAGCGGATCCCGCGGGCAGAAGACCCCGGTCTCCGTGTACAAGCTGGATCTCAACTACCGGCTCAAACCGTTCCTCTCGGATCTCATGAACGCCACCGGCCTCGCCATGGACCGCGATGGCCTCCTCTACATCTCCAGCCGCTACGACGGCATCGTCTACCAGGCCACCGAATCCGGCAACATGTCGGTTTACGTCGAGGGCATGGGCGTGGCCACGGGGCTGGCCTTCGATGATGAAGGCAGCCTTTACGTGGGCGATCGCCAGGGCACGATCTTCAAGATCAGTCCCACGCGACAGATCTATGTTTTCGCCACGCTGGAGCCTTCGATTTCGGCCTATCACCTCGCTTTCGGTCCTGATCGCTACCTTTACGTGACCGGTCCCACCACCTCGAGCTTCGATTGCGTTTACCGCATCTCGCCTGCCGGCGACGTCGAGGTCTTCTATCGCGGCCTCGGCCGACCCCAGGGGCTTGCCTTTGACGCCGAAGGACGGCTGTACGTCGCCGCTTCCATTGGCGGGCGCAAGGGGGTCGTCCGGATCACGCCCGACCGCAAGGCCGAATTGTTCCTTTCCGGTCCCAACATCGTCGGACTGGCCTTCACCCCCGGCGGTTCCCTCATCCTGGCCACCAACAGCGCGCTCTACCGCGTGGATGTCGGCATCAAAGGCAAGCCGCTGTTCTGAAGCATGGATGCGGAGATCATCGCCGTAGGCTCCGAGCTGCTGACGCCCGAGCGGCTGGACACCAACTCGCTTTGGCTCACGGCGCAACTGAATGCACTGGGCATCGAGGTCGTTACCAAAATGGTCATCGGGGACGACCGCGAACGCCTGGCGCAGGCCGTGCGCACCGTTCTCGCACGAAGCCCGCTTTTGCTCGTCACTGGCGGGTTGGGACCTACCGAGGACGATGTTACGCGCGAGGCCGTGGCCGAGGCGCTCGGGCGCGAACTCGTCTTCCATCCCGAAATTCTGGCCGCGATCGAGGAACGCTTCCGCCGCGCGGGGCGCGTCATGGCGGAAATCAATCGGCGGCAAGCCTTCCTGATCGAGGGCGCTGAAGCGTTGCCCAATCCCGTGGGCACCGCTCCGGGGCAGTGGATCCGGCTGGATGACCGGGCCGTAGTCCTTCTGCCCGGACCCCCCGGCGAGCTCAAGCCCATGTTCACCGATCACGTGCTGCCGCGACTGCGCGCGATCGCGCCCCCTCTGGTGATTCGCACGCGGACCTACCGCGTGGCGGGCATCGCGGAGTCGGATCTCGACCAGCGAATCTCTCCCGTTTACAAGCGGTACGCGAACCTGTCCACCACCGTGCTCGCTGCACCCGGCGACATTCAAGTGCACCTGCGAGCCCGTTGCCAGGACGAGCGCGAGGCTGAGGCTTTGCTGCAGGAAGTGGGACACCAGATCGAAGCGATACTCGGTGATCGCATTTACTCTCCCGGCGAGCCCCTCGAAGTCCTCGTTGGCAATCTTCTGCGGCAGCGCCGGGCCACCCTGGCTGTGGCCGAAAGCTGCACGGGAGGCCTGCTGGCCGAGCGCATCACTAGCGTACCGGGTAGCTCGGATTACTTTTTGGGTGGCTTTCTGGTGTACAGCAATCAGGCCAAGCGAGACCTGGCCGGCGTGCCTGCATCGCTCCTGGAAGAGCACGGCCCGGTGAGCGAGCCGGTGGCCCGCGCCCTTGCCGAAGGAACGCGTGCCCGCACAGGGGCGAGCTACGCTTTAGCCGTCACTGGCATTGCAGGACCCGGAGGAGGTACGGAAGCAACACCCGTGGGAACCGCCTATCTTGCCGTGGCCGGCCCGGAAGGCACTTCCGCCCGCCGGTTCCGCTTTCTTGGAGACCGCGAACGCGTGCGCGCCTTCGCCGCGCAGACCGCGCTGGACATGCTCCGACGCCGGATCCTGGGGCTTCCGGAAATTCCCGGGCTGGCGCCCAGCTAGCCGGCATCTTAGCCGAGCAGATCAAAGAGGCTTCCCCGCCACGTGTGGGCGCGCGCCGACAGGGCGGCCTGCTGGTGCATCGTTGCCTGACTGAGAGCCAGCGCCGCCTCCACGATATCGGCATCGCGCAGCACGCTGAGCAGGTTCTGCTCCCGCACTTCGATGCGATCCGCGAATTCTACCGCCTCTTCGATCTTGTTCTGCACGGCGCCGTAAAAGCCCAGTTGCACGTTCAGGTGGGCATGAGCCTGGTGCAGCTCGGTGAGCGCCTGCTCGATGGCTGCGGTCTGCGCTGTGAACTGCTCCTGATAGCCCGGCTCTCCCGGCTCGACCGTCGGCCCGTTTTCCAGCGCCAGGCGTAGCGCGTTCAAGGCGTGGAAGGCGCTGGCCTCCGGGGCGTCGAAAATTTCCTGCCCGCTGCGGGCGATCCGGAAGCGCGTTCCCGCAGGATGCATGACCTCGCGCGTCGCCGCCGCCCCCTGGTAGTCGCTCACTCCGTTCGGCGCATCCAAGTCCAGAACGTAGGGGGCTGTATCATCGCGATCCCCGCTAAACAGGTACCGGCCCTCGGCCTGAGTGGAAGCCAGCGCTACCATCTGCTCGAGCAGCGCCCGGACTTCCGTGCCCAGCATCTTGCGCGTCGCTGCGGTCTGGGTGGCGTTGGCGCCCTGAACGCCCAGTTGCATGGCGCGCTCCAGCACCTTCACCGCGGATTGCAGAGCCTGCTCGGCGGTATCCACTTCCGCCTTAGCCCGGCTCAGGTTGATTCGGATCTGCACCGTGAGATCCAGCCGCGCGCGCACCATCAGGATTTCTCCCACCTGATCCGGCGCGTCCGAGGCGCTGGCCACGCGCAATCCCGAGCTGATTTGTTTCTGCGTACGGTCTATCCGTTGCTGGATGCGCTGCAAGTCAGTCAGAAACCGCTCGCCGCTGATGTCTATCGCCCGGATCATGACCGCACCTCATCCAACCAGACCGATCACGGTCTGCATCAATTCGTCAATCGCGCGGATCATGCGCGCGGCAGCCTCGTAGGCGCGCTGGAAGCGCACCAGGTTCACCGCTTCCTCGTCCAGCGACACACCCGAGGCTTGCTCCCGCAGCCACTGCGTCTGAAGCAGCATCTGTTTCTGCTGATCTGCCCCATCCCGCGCATCGCGAAGCTGGCTGCCGACGCGCCGCGCGATCCATCCGTAAAAGCCCATGAAGTTGAAGCCGTCGAGCGCCGGGCTGTTGGCCAGCTCCGCCAGCGCGAGCGCGTTCCCGTTACCTCCCGGGGCGTCCGCCGAGGCAGCCGCCAGCTCATCCGGCGTGATCTCGGTGACCCTCAGCGTGGCGGCGGCGACTTCAGGCGCGTCGTAGGCGAACAGCGGGGCGCCGGGCTGCCCGTTGCGATCCAGCCCTCCCGCCAGCTTGGAGTTGATGCTATCCGCAAGCCCTGCGGCCAGGCGATTCAAATCCGCCGTCAGTTCCGGCAGGATTCGGTTGCGAAATTCCAGTTGCGCCCCCAGTCGGCCTTGCGT
>JAPWUP010000173.1 GCA_028275505.1 Bryobacteraceae bacterium | reverse complement strand
CCAGCCCTCCCGCCAGCTTGGAGTTGATGCTATCCGCAAGCCCTGCGGCCAGGCGATTCAAATCCGCCGTCAGTTCCGGCAGGATTCGGTTGCGAAATTCCAGTTGCGCCCCCAGTCGGCCTTGCGTGACCTGACCGGTAATGTCCCGCCCCGTCGCGTCCAGGATGCGCGCTTGTGGCTGGGAAAGATCCGCCGAGATCTCGAACTGCTGCTCGCCCACCAGCAGCGGCGTCTGACCGCCGAGCAGGATCATCACGGAACCGTCTTCCTGCCGCAGCGCCGTGAAGTCCGCCCATTCGGAAAGTTCTTCCAGTAACGAGTGCAGGCGGGCATCGAGGGAGGGATCCTGGAGATTGCGAATGTCCTGGCGGTAGAGCGCGTTCAGCTCACGAATGCGACCCACCAGGCGGTTGATCTGGGCCACTTGGTTCTGGATCGTGCTCGAGGTCTGATGAAAGGCCTGGGCCAAAGCGGACGCGGTTTCCTGAAACCGGCTGGCCAGATCCCGCGCGCGTTCCAGCACAGACTGGCGCGATACGGTGTCGTTGGGCGCCATGCTCCAGGCCGAGAACGCTTCGAACAGTGCGGTGAGGGCCCGAGGAATGGCGATCTGCCCAGAGACGTCGAACAAGTCCTCGATTCGTCCCAGCGCCGCAGCCAGCTCATCTGAGCGTGCCCAAATGGACTCCCGCACGCGTACAGCCTGCTCGGCGTATTCCTGGCGAGCGCTCTCGATACGATCCGCACGCACCCCGCCGGGGAACCCGGCCTCCGGCACGAAGGGCAGCGCCTCCAGGTAGAGCCGCTGGCGCGCGTAGCCGGGCGTCATGGCGTTGGATACGTTGTTTTGCACGACGCTCAGCGCTTTTTCGAACGCGCGCAAGGCGTCCGAGGTCGCGCCGAGCGAAGCCATGAAGCCAGCCATTTCGTCCCTCCTCTAGCCCTCGATGGCGATGGTGGCGGGCGGCTCCAGCAGCTTGGGTTCGCCGCGCTCCGTATATCCGCCGGTCATCGCCCCCAGCACCCGCGCCCAGCCGAGCCGAAACGCGGCCGCGTTCTCCCACAGGCCGATCACGCCGCGCAACGCCGCCTGAAGCCGTCCGACTTGATCGGGGCCGGGCAGCGCCGCAGGCGGCCCGGCAAGCGCGGCCCGCATAAGGTGCTCAGCCGACTCCAGTTCTGTGACTGCAGCCTCGCACGCCTCGGCAGTTGGCCTCAGCAGCATCTGGGCGGCCCGGGTCAGCCGAACCTCGGCCTCCATCCAAGCTCCCGCGCCGCCTGCCATGCTCACCCCTGGAGCGCCTCGTCCACGATCCGCCGGCTTACCGCCAGCGCATCCACGTGGTATCGCCCGCTCCGCACCTCCTCGGCCAGCCGTTCAATGCGGGCTGCGCGTTCGGGAGACTCCACGCGAACCAGCTCCAAAAGCCGCACCGAGAGGTCCGACAGCCCGATGCTATCCGCTTTGCCCACCGCGCCCTTGCGTTCGCTCTCCGAGCGCACGGCAGGTGCAGGCGCCGTTTGCGAGGCAGAATCCGTGGGTTTGATGTGGGAAGGCCCGCTGCCGGGCAGATAGGCGTCGTGAATTTTCAAAGTTCCGCTCCCTTCGGGGGCCGCCTCAACTGCCCCCCACGTCTTATCGGCGGAAAGCCTTAGCTGCTTTAGCCTTCGGACCCAGCCTTCTGGACCCGCACCTTGCGCCCCTTCAGCCCAGTCAGCACCCCCGGATTCAAGACCCGTCCCACCACGGTCACGGGGCTGGCCGCCCGACACTCCTCGCCCTCGCTGGCAGGGGTTGGTCCCCAGAACACGCACAGGCAGGACCCCGCCGGCCAGTAGGCCACCGTCCCAGGCTCGACCACCTCGACGTCTTCCGGCGTGGGGCCAAGCTTTACCGGGATGGGGAAGTAAAACTCGCTGCCCCAATAATTGCCCGTGCTTTCAATGGGCAGCGCATCGAGGATGGCTTTCGCCGTCGCCGTGTCGTTGAATTCCGCCCTTACCACCGTTTGGCCGATCACCAGTTCCACTTGCGCCATAGCTCCGATGCCTCTGTTGCAATCCATGCGTCGGGTTGACGCCGGCTTCTGTTTCAGGATGGGCGATGCCGGCGGCTTGCGTCAAGTTCCGGGCCCTGTTGTGTACAATCGGTAGCTTGGCGGAGCCCATCGTCAGCGTGGTGGTGCCCACGTTGCGGGCGGGTCCCGAGCTGCTGGATTGCGTCTATTCGCTGGACCGCCAGACCCAGCCCGGCGTGGAGATTATCGTGGTAGACAACAGCGGCCGCGGCCTGGCGCGGCAGAGCGCCGCCGCGCGCCTGGCCACCCGCCTGATCGAAAACGAGACCAACCTGGGCTTCGGAGCAGCGGTCAACGCGGGCTTCCGCGCCTCGCGCGCGCCTTACCTGGCCACCATTAACGATGACGCGGTGGCGCACCCGCAGTGGCTGGAGCGCCTCATTCAGGCCATGAATTCGCAGGACCGCGTGGGCATGTGCGCTTCTCAGGTTCGTCTGGCAGGGCAGGAACTGCTCGACTCGGCGGGGATGCTCGTCAGTGGCGACGGCAGCAGCAAGCAGCGCGGCCAGTTCGAAAGTCCCGCGCGATTTGCGCGCAGGGAGGAAGTTTTGCTGCCCAGCGCTTGCGCGGCCCTGTACCGGCGGGCCATGCTGGAAGAAATCGGCCTTTTCGACGAGGAATTCTTTCTGTACTGCGAAGACACTGACCTCGGCTTGCGCGCGCGCTGGGCCGGCTGGAGGTGCCTGTACGTGCCCGACGCCGTGGTCGAGCACGCCTATTCGAGCAGCGCCGGCCAGGCCTCGCCTTTGAAAGCCTATTACGTGGAACGCAACCGTCTGTTTGTGCTGGTGAAGAATTACCCTGCGGATATGCTCTGGCGAGCGCCGTTTTTCACCGTAGCCCGCTACTTCTGGCACCTGCTGGCGCTGTCGCGCAATGAGGGTCTGGCCGGCCAGTTCCATGCCGCGGGCCGTCCCCCCATCGAGCTGGCTTATCTGGCCGTGCGCGCCCACGTCGCGTTGTTGTTTCACCTGCCCCGGTTGTGGCGGCAACGCAAGAAGATCCGGCAAACAGCGCGCCTGAGCTCGCGCCAGTTTCGCGAGCTTCTCCGTGCGCACTGGATCAGTCCCCGCCAGGTGGCTGCCCTATGACGCCGGACCGCCCTGACTCCCTGCTCATCATCGTTCCTGCTTACAACGAAGAAGCGGCGGTGGGGCGCGTCGTGGAGGAGATCCGTCAGGTGATGCCCGGCGTGGACATCCTGGTCATAGACGATTGCTCGCTGGACCAGACTGCGGCCGTGGCCCGCCGGGCGGGCGCCCAGGTCCTTTCCCTGCCCTACCATCTGGGTTTGGGCGGCGCTGTGCAGGCGGGATACAAGCTGGCCTATGAGCTGGGCTATGAGTACGTGATCCGCACGGACGGCGACGGCCAGCACGACCCGCGCGATATCCCGAGGATCTATGAGGCGTTGAAGAACAGCGGCTGCCAGATGGTGATCGGGTCGCGTTTCCTGGAAGGCAACAGCGCTCCGACCAGCCTGGTGCGCGGCTTGGGCATCCGCTTCTTCCGCTGGGTGCTGCGACCGATCCTCGGGCGTCCCGTGCGGGATCCTACATCCGGTTTCGTGGGCGTCAACCGGGAGGCTTTGCAGGTGTTCAGCAAGAGCTTCCCGCTGGAATACCCTGAAATCGAGGCCTTGGTGGTGTTGCAACGCAAGCGCTTCCGCTTTGTCGAAGTACCTTGTCGGATGCGGCCACGCCTTGCGGGCCGCAGTACGATCACCGTCCTGAAGTCTTTCTACTACATCATCCACGTGCTGCTGGGGGTTTTCGTAAACGTTCTGAAGTACGAGCGGCGCCGGCGCTAGCGATCGGGCAGCGCCGGGCACACACGTTCAGGGAGGAGATATGGAAGAGTTACTGGATTTCACGACTGGCATGAGCCTGGCCTTGCTGGCGCTGGTCCTCTTTTCCATACGCCGGCAACATATTCGCGTCGAGTATTCCGTTAGCTGGTTCGGAGCCGCCTTGAGCCTCCTGGTCCTGTCGCAGTGGCCGGCCGCGTTGCACACGCTGGCGGGCTGGTTCGGCATCGGCAACGCGCCGCTGGCCTTGATCTTCATCGTGGGCACTCTGTTCCTGCTGGTGCTGTTCCGGCTCTCGGTGATCATTTCCGATCTCAAGGACGCCAACATTGCGCTGACGCAGCGAGTGGCAATCCTGGAGTACCGCCTGGAATCGGTGCATGGCCAGAAAGCGACGCAAGGCTGAGGCTCCATCCGGGCAACCACCCGCAGCCCGGCCGCGGCGGCGGTGGATTTATGCGCTGGCGGGCGTGGTGGCGCTGTGGCTGCTGCTCGAGATCTACGGCCCCGCCTTGCGCGGACCGTTTCTTTTCGATGACCTCTATCTGCCTTTCACCAACCCGGGCCTTCAGAATGCGCCCCTGCGGTACTGGCTAGGTTACATTCGGCCGGTATTGATGCTGAGTTACTGGTTGAATTACCGGCTGGCGGAAATGGACCCTTACCCGTACCACCTTTTCAGCGTGCTGGCGCACTTTCTTGCGGGCATCTTCGTATTCTTAATCGCCCGAAAAATTCTGGAACGGGCCGAAATTCCGCCGCCGCGCCGGGAAATCCTGGCCGGCTTCGTAGCTTTGATGTTTCTCTGGCACCCGCTACAGACCGAGAGCGTAGCTTACATTGCGGGCCGCTCTGAAGTTCTGAGCGGGCTCTTTTATCTGGCCGCAGTAGCTTTGTTCCTTGCCCGACGTTCCCCGACCGTCACGTGGCCGGTAGCACTCGGCGTTCTGGTTCTTTATGCGGCGGCCGTCCTGAGCAAGGAACACGCCGCCTCGCTGGTGGCCATCCTGCTGCTCACGGACTGGTTCTGGAATGCGGGCTGGCAGGGAATCCGGCGCAACTGGAGACTCTACCTGCCGATCCTCGCCGGGGCTCTGGCCGCAGCGCGCTTCGTGTGGCGGGTGCTGGCCACCAGCGACAGCGCCGGCTTCGGGATCCGCGAGTTCACGTGGTGGCAGTACTTCCTGACCCAGTGCCGTGCGCTGTGGCTCTATCTGCGGCTGTTCCTTTTGCCTTACGGGCAGAATCTCGATTACGACTTTCCGATCTCGCGCACGCCGCTCGAACACGGGGCGCTGTGGGGTCTGCTTGGTCTGGTTGCCCTGCTCGCGCTGGCACTGGTTGCCCGGAAACGATACCCGCTGGCTTGTTACGGCTTCCTGTGCGCCCTGGCCACGCTGGCCCCGACGTCGTCGTTCGTACCGATTCTCGATCCGGTGGCCGAGCGCCGCATGTATCTGGCCGTCCCGTGGCTGGCGCTGGCCGTAGTGGAGCCACTGGCGCGATGGCGCACGAGCGTCCCGCGCCTGGCCGCCCTGCTCTCGGTGTGGCTGGCGGTCATGGGCGCGCTGACGTGGAAGCGCAACCACGTCTGGTCGGACGCCATCGCGTTGTGGCAGGACACGGTCGCCAAATCGCCGCGCAAGCAACGACCGCGTTTCCAGCTCGCCTACGCCTATTACCATGAGGGCCGCTGCACCGAAGCCCTGCCGCACTTCGAGCACGCCGCCCGCTTGGGACGCGCCGACTACCGGCTCTTGGTGGATTGGGGCCTGGCCGCCGATTGCGCCGGGCGTTTCGAGGAAGCCTTGGAGAAACTGCGTGCGGCCGCCGCGCTGGAAAACACGGCGCACGTGCACGCGCTGATGGGCATGGTCTATGGCAAGCAGAACCGACGCGAGGAGGCGCTCCGGGAACTGGAAATCGCCGCCCGCCTTGATCCCAGGTTCAGCATGACCTACGTCTATCGCGGCAACATCCACCTGGCTTCGGGAAACCCGCAGGCCGCCCGGGCCGAGTATCTTCGGGCGCTCGAGCTGGATCCCCGCAACACCGCTGCCCGCGAGGGCCTGAGGCAAGCGGAAGCCGCTCTGCGTCCGGCGCCCTGACATGCCCCTCACCATCGGCGTCAACGCTCTTTACATGATTCCGGGCGGCGTGGGCGGAACCGAGATCTATCTGCGGAGCCTGCTGGCGGCCCTGGCGGACGTGGACGCCGTCAACCGGTACGTCATCTTTACGAACCGCGAAACCGACGCCGACCCTTGTCCTCGGCAGCCCAACTTTCGCGTGATTCGGGAGCCGGTGCCCGCGCGCTTCCGCCCCGCACGCCTGATCTGGGAGCAGACAGCGCTTCCGCTGCGGGCCGCCCTCGCCGGCCTGGATGTGCTCCTCAACCCCGGCTTCACAGCACCGGTGCTCGCTCCCTGCCCTTCCGTCACCGTGTTCCACGATCTCCAGCACAAGCGCCATCCCGAGTACTTCCGCTGGTTCGATCTCCCTTTCTGGCGGCTGTTCCTGTGGGCGGCGGCCCATCGTTCCGCGTTGATCCTGGCGGACTCGGAGGCGACCGCGGCCGACTTTCTCCGCTATTACCGAGTGCCGGCTGAACGGGTGCGCGTGGTCCCGCTGGGCGTGGATCCGGCGTTCTTTCGGATCCGACAAGAGCGGGCCGGGCGGACGCCGGAGCCGTTGCTGCTCTGCGCTTCCACCTTGCACCCGCACAAGAATCTGGACCGCCTGCTGGCCGCGTTCGCACGCGTTCGCGCACGACACCCCGAATTCCGCCTCGTGCTCACCGGGGTGCGCGGCTTTCACACCCGCGCCGTAGAGCGACTGGTGCGGGACCTCGATCTGGAACGATCCGTTCAGTTGACAGGCTGGATCCCGCGCGAAGAGCTCTACGAATACTTTCGCCGCGCATGGGCCTTCATTTACCCATCACGGTTCGAAGGATTCGGCCTGCCCGTGCTGGAAGCAATGGGCGCGGGCGTGCCCACGGCCTGTTCGCGCATCGAACCCCTGATCTGGCTCACCGCCGGCGCCGCGCTGCTGTTCGATCCCGATTCGGACGAGCAGATCACCGCGGCCCTGCTTCGTCTCATCGAGGACCAGCAGCTGCGCAGCCAGCTTGCCGAAGCCGGGCCGCGACGCGCCGCGGAGTTCCCCTGGCGGCGAACCGCCCAACTCACCCTGGCCGCCCTCGAAGAGGCCGCTCGCAGCCGGGCCTGATTCCTGCTATCGTGAGTTTCGATGCAGCGCAGACATTTCCTGCTGACCTCCGTGGCCGCCTTGCGCGGCCTTGCCCAGAATCAGCCTGCCCCCGTTTCGGCAGGCTTCATCGGAACCGGGAATCGCGGCATGTACCTTATGCGCGCGTTCATGGCCCAACCGGGCGCCAGGGTCGCCGCGCTCTGTGACATCAAAGCGGACCGGCTGGACAAGGCGGCGACGGCGGCCGCCGAACACCAGCCCAAGACCTACAGCGACTACCGAGCGCTGCTCGAGCAGCGCGATCTGGACGCCGTCTTTATCGCGACCCCTTGCGATCTGCACGCGGAAATGGCCATCGCCGCCCTGGCTGCGGGCAAGCACGTCTACCTGGAAAAACCGGTTGGCATCACGCCCGAGCAGGTGCGCCAGTTGCTCGAAGCGGCCCGGAAGGCGAAAACCGTTCTGCAAGTGGGCCAGCAACTGCGCTCCGACGAGCGCCTGCGCGCCACCATCGCCCGCATCCACGAAGGCGTAGCAGGCGAGGTGATCATGGTCAAGGCGCAGCGCCACGCCTCCGAGGATCTCGATCACCACGGCCCCTCCGCCGACTGGTTCTTCGATGCCCGCCGCTCGGGCGACGTGATCGTCGAGATGGCCGTCCACAACCTGGACATCTGCAACTGGATCATCGGAACCCGACCGGAAAGGGCCGCAGGCTTCGGCGGCACGCTGCTCTGGAAGAACGATCCGCCCGGCCGCACCAACATGGACGGCTACACCCTGAGCTACGAATATCCCAACGGCGTCAAGTTATCTTTTACCCAGGTCTTTTTCCACCCGCCCGGATTGCCCGGCGGCGGCCAGTATTTCTACGTTTACGGAACCAAGGGCGCCGTGGACGTGACGGCGTCGGTATTCTATCCCCGCGAGCGCAAGGCCGCGCCGCAAAAATTGGTGGAGGTCGTGCCCGAACGCAAGGGCGACCCGCACATTGCGGCCTTTCTGGAATCCATCCGCACGGGAGCGCAGCCGCCCGCCGATATCCGCATCGGCGCCACTGCGGCGCTCACCGCCATTCTCGGCCGCGAGGCCATTTATCAAAGGCGGGTAACCGAGTGGCGTGAATTCAACGTGGATTTGTAAATAAGCCGGGGAAACTCAGGTTACCTGTTAACTTACAACTCGCGGGGCATTTACACGATTTACGAGACCCACAACCGGGATCCGTTCGACGACAACCGCCTCTTCCATCCGGATCCGGAGGCGCCAGCCCGGGCGAAGACAGACCTTCTGATCGGGACCCGGCCGAAGCGGCTGGCGCAAAGGTGGATCGGGGACGAATCGGTTGGCACCGCGGGCTGAAAGCGATCGGGCCGGATGCCGGCCTCTGAGGGCCGAACAGCTATAATGAAAGCTTACCGCCGGCTGGGCGCTGTCCTCCGTTCATGCAGGAAATGAGCCTATTCTGGCTGCGGGTCGCCGCAGTTTTCTATTCCGTGGGGATGCTTCACGCGCTGGTG
>JAPWUP010000298.1 GCA_028275505.1 Bryobacteraceae bacterium | reverse complement strand
GGTCGTTTATGACGACGGCATCGCCATCGTGTTTCGGAGGGCGGGCGTGGAAGCCCGCCAGGTTCAGGTCGCTGCCGCTGAGGCGGCGGCCGACGTGATCGCGGGATCACGAAACGGCAACCCGGCGATCCGTGGGTCGGGCGAGCGGGCGCTTCGGGGTCTCGCGCCAGCCTTGGCCCAGATCCATGGTTCGCCATAACCATTGCGAGGAGAGCGAGAGCATGAAGTACGTGATGAACTTTCTCAAGGACGAGCGAGGCCAGGACTTGGTCGAGTACACCTTGCTGTTGGCGTTCGTGGCGCTGGCTTCGGCGGCGCTGTTTATCGGAGCGGGCGGCAGCGTCAGCGGGATTTGGAACGTGGCCAACTCACGACTCGCAGAGGCCAACGCCAGCGCCACCGCCGGCGGCAGCTAATTCCGCGTGCGATGGCTTGCGGGGGCATGTCCCCCAAACATGCCCCCTTCCTTTTTTCGTCAGGTTGCGGTAATCTGTCCGGCAGGGTGGAGGACGACCAATGAACAAACGTTTCCTGTCGGTTCTGGTTTTCGCCCTGGTGGTTTCGGGCGTGGCCAGCTACCTTGTCTACCGTTTGACCGCCACACGTCTCTCCCAGCCGGCCAAGCCTGCCACCACGCTGGTGTTGGTGGCGGCCCGCAACCTGCCGGTCGGAACTCTCATTCGTGACCCGGATTTGCGGCAGGTGGAATGGGCTGGTCCCATTCCGCCGAATGCCGTGTTGAAACGCGAAGATATCGTGGGCCGCGGGGTGGTTTCCACGATTTATCAAGATGAACCGATTCTGGAGAGCCGCCTGGCGCCGAAAGGCGCCGGTGCGGGTTTGGCGGCGACAATTCCGCCGGGCATGCGGGCCGTGGCCGTTCGCGTCAACGAAGTGGTGGGCGTGGGCGGCTTCGTGGTGCCGGGCATGCGCGTGGACGTGATCGTCTCAGGCAATCCCCCTGGCGCTCCCTCCAATCTGGGCACGGTGGCCCGCACTGTGCTGCAAAACATTGAAGTGCTTTCGGCGGGCCAGAACATCCAGAGGGATGCCGAAGGCAAGCCGGTGTCGGTTCCCGTGGTGAACCTGCTGGTGACGCCCGAGCAGGCGGAAATCCTGACGCTGGCCGGCAACGAGGCGCGCATTCAGCTCGTGTTGCGCAACCCGCTGGATACGGAAATTGCCAAGACCAAGGGCACGGCGGTGGCCAATTTGTTCAGCGGCCAGCCGTTCGTGAACCCGATTCAGGCGCAGCAGCCGGCGCCCGCGCGTCGCGCGGCGCCGAAGCCCCAGGCGCCGCCGAAGGAGGAAGCCAAAGCTGAACCGCCGCCCGTGGTGGTGGAAGTCCTGCATGGCGCCAAGCGCGCCGAAACCAAGTTCGGAGCGACAGGGGAGGCCAAGCCGTGAGACGACGAGAATCCTTGCGGACTCTCTTGGGGATCGGGATCCTGCTGATCGGCGCGTTGCTTCCCCTTGAAACTCACTTGCTGGCGCAGCAGCCGGGCGGCGCGCGGGATCTGTTTTTGACGGCAGGCAAGTCGCTGGTGGTGGAAAGCCCGGTGGTCATCCAGCGCGTTTCGGTCGCCAACCCCAAGGTGGCCGAGGCGGTGGTGATCAATCCCAAAGAGGTGCTGATCAACGGGCTGGAGGCCGGGGAAACCAGCCTGATCATCTGGCAGCAGGGCGGTAACCGTTTGCTGTTCGATTTGAAGGTGCGGCCGAGCGCGGCGCGGCTGGAGGCGGTCCGGCAGGAGCTGGAGAAAGAGCTACCCGGGCAGGACGTGAGCCTAACATTGGAGGGTGAAAATGTTTTCCTGCGCGGCACGGTGGAAGACCGGATCGCGGCAGACCGGGCAGTAGAAATCGCCAAGACGCTGGGCAAGGTGGTGAACCTGCTTTACGTGAAAACGCCGCCTGTCGAGCAGCAGATCCTGCTCAAGGTGAGGTTTGCCAACGTGGATCGTGCCGCGGCCCAGGACTTGGGCGCCAACCTGATGTCGTTGGGCGCGCTGAACACGACGGGCATGATCACCACGCAGCAATTCCAGCCGCCCCAGGTGCAATTTGCCGGGCCACAAGGGACCAGCTTCAACCTTACCGATGCCCTGAACATCTTTCTATTCCGGCCGGATCTGGACCTGGCGGCCACGATTCGCGCTTTGCAAAGCAAGCGGTTGCTGGAAATTCTGGCCGAGCCGAACTTGCTGGCGATGAACGGGCAGCCGGCCAGTTTCCTGGCGGGCGGGGAGTTACCGGTTCCGGTGGTGCAATCCGGGATTGCGGGCGCGGGCGCCGTAACCATCCAGTGGCGCGAATTCGGCGTGCGGATCAACTTCCTGCCCACGGTGACGCCGCGCGGGACGATCCGGTTGCGCGTGCAGCCGGAGGTCAGCTCCCTGGATTATGCCAATGCCGTCGTGTTCCAGGGCTTCACGATTCCAGCCATCTCCACCAGGAAGGTACAGACGGAAATCGAGCTGGAGTCGGGGCAGAGCTTCCTGATTGCCGGCTTGCTGGATAACCGCGTGGTGGAGAGCTTCAGCAAGATTCCTGGGATCGGCGATATTCCGGTGATCGGCAAGCTGTTTCAGTCGCGCTCGCAGACCAAGAGCAACACCGAGCTCCTGGTGGCGGTGACGCCGGAGCTGGTCCGCCCAATCCCTCAGGGCCATCCGGTACCGGGCATCGCCATGCCGCGGGAGTTCATGAAAGGGGCGCCGACGACGGCGCCGCGCACGCCTGGCCAGGACGTGACGGGCCCGGTGCCTGTCAAGCCGGTTCGGGAGAGGGTTCCGGTAGAGACGCTGGCCGAGCCCAAGGCGGCGCCGGCGGCTGCGGGGCCGACGATCCAGATCGCGCCCATGCCGAGCCCGGAGCGGCCGCGGCAGGAGGGACCGCCCGAATAAGAGCTTGTAGTCGGAGGGGTCGTTTTTCATGGTGGGTCCGGAAATCAAGGTCGGCTTGATCGTCGCGCACCGGGAACTCCGCCATCAGGTGGATCTCTCGTTGCGCGGCTCGCCGGCGCGGGTGGTATTGGATCAGCCGGCGGTCCAGGACTGGGGTCGCTTCCTGGACGAGCTCGACCGCGTCCGCCCGGACGTCGTGCTGGTGGATCTGGGCGCGCTGGGTCCTTCGTTCGCCGAGCCGTTGCGCAGGATCAAGGCCACGCTCTCGCAGCCCATCATCATCGCGCTGCATACGGTCGTAGAGCCCGAGACGATCCTGGCGGCGATTCGCGCCGGGGCCAGCGAGTACCTTTACCCGCCGCTGGAAGGGGCGCTGGAGAAGGCCCTGATCCGGCTGGTGAGCGAACGAGCGCGGCAGATTCAGCCGGCGCGGGAACCCGGCAAGGTTGTGGGCTTCGTTTCGGCCAAAGGCGGCTGCGGGGCCACTACCGTTGCGTGCCACGTGGGCGTGGAATTGCAGCGGCTCACAGGCAAGGAAGTCTTGCTGGCGGACTTCGATCTGGACGGTGGTGTGCTGAGCTTCCTGATGAAGGCGCGGGGGCAGTACTCCATCCTGGATGCGGTGCATAACATCCACCGGCTGGATGTCAGTTACTGGAAGGCTTTGGTCTCCAATGGACAACCGCGGGTGGAAGTGATCGCGGCGCCGCGCCTGGTGGATCCCAACGAACCGCTGCCCACGGAGGCTTTTCGCCAGGTCGTGCGTTTCACACGGACGCTTTATGACTGGGTGATTCTGGATCTGGGCCGCAGCCTGAATCCCATTGCCCTGGCGGTGCTGGCGGATCTGGATCAGGCCTTTCTGGTGGCAACTTTCGACGTGCTGGCGTTGCACCGCGTCAAGCAACTGGTTCAGAACCTGCTCGATTACGGTTACGGGCAGAAGCGCTTCCAGTTGATTCTGAACCGTGTGCCGCGCCAGCCGGACTTGACCCAATCCGAGCTGGAGAAAGTGCTCGGCTTGGAGATTTATGCGGGTTTGCCGAACAGTTACCCGGAACTTTACGAGGCTTACTCGGAGGGTAACTTGTTGCCGGCAACTACCGAGCTGGGCCGCCAATTCAGCCGGCTCGCGGCCAAGATCGCCGGCGTGCCGGAGGAAAAGGCGGAAAAAGCCAAAGCCAGGCTGGGAATCTTTTTCTGAGAGCGACGTGCGAAGACTT
>JAPWUP010000090.1 GCA_028275505.1 Bryobacteraceae bacterium | reverse complement strand
AGCAGCAGGATCACCACGGAAAAGGCGAGCGACGCATTGAGCGCTTCCTTGGTGCGCAGTTCAGAGCGCAGGTCCTTGGCTGCGATCGCCACAGCGCCGCCGAGAAATCCGGGTTGCGCCCGCGCCGTTGTGCGAGGGGCCGTTTCCGCCTGCGTGGCTGCCGGCGCCTTCATGCTGCCTCCCCGTAGCGGCGATAGAGCCAGGCCGGATCCTCCAGCATTTCGTTCGTGCGCGTGCCGTAGTATGCCAGCCGGCCGCGCACCAGCAATGCGACGTGCGTGGCCAGCTCCAGCGCCTCGCGCAACTGATGCGTGGAAAGCACGACGGTGCGGCCCTGGCGCACGGCGTCGCGAAGCAGGTCCTGGAGCGTAGTCACCGCGCGGTCATCCAGCGCCGTGAACGGCTCATCCAATAGCAGCAGCTCCGGCTCATGCAGGAAGGCGCGGGCCACGGCCAGCCGCTGTCGCATGCCACGCGAAAACTCGCGCACCAGGCTGGAGGCCGAGGCGGCCAGCCCCACCCGCTCCAGCCACTGCCCCGCCGCGCCGCGCGGATCCTTCAACCCGTAGAGGCGCGCGAACAACGTGAGGTTCTCCAGCGCCGACAGTTCGTCATACAGAGCCAGCCCGTGTCCCAAAACCCCGATGCGCGCCCGCGCCATCGTATCCCGCGGATCGGCGCCGAGCACGCGGACCGAACCGCGACCGGGCCGCATCAGTCCCGAGAGGATGCGAAGCAACGTGGTCTTGCCGGCGCCGTTGCGTCCCAGCAGCGCGAGGCAGACGCCCTCGGGCAGCTCGAAGCTGATCTGGCGAAGGGCAGGAAAATCACCGTAGAACTTCCAGACCTGATCCAGTTCGAGAGCGTTCATCGGCGTGGGGAGCGGGCGGGGGATTTGGTCGCGGGGCTGGTGCGATACAGCAGCCAGAAGCCGAGGAACAACGCGGCTGCGGCGGGCGCCAGGATCCATGCCAGCCGGTCATAGATGGCCGGCGGAATTTGCTCGAGCGAAGGTCCGGCATCTTCGCTCAACTCGGCCAGAACGCCGCGCCCCTCGATCTCGACGGCGAATTCCCTGCGCCCGCGGATTTCGTAAATCATGGCGCGCCCGGTGGGATCCGGACCCACGGCTTCCACGCCCTCACCTCGCAGCGTCACCCCGGCAGGGACCACCAGGCGCGTCGGCGTCTGCGGATACGGCATACGCGTGGTGAAACCGGATGCCGCCGGTAGCGTGTAACTCACATCGAAGCGCGTTTCACCCGGTTTGACCGGAAACGCCAGACGATAGAAGCCGCCGCGCGGTTCGCGCTCGGCGCGGCGAGGAACCGGCATGCCGCCGGGAGCCGTGACCATGACGGTCACTTCATTGCCCGCGGCCTCCGGCACGAAGAACCGCAGCGTGGCGGCGCCTGGAGCGTACAGCGTGCGCTTGCCGTCGTTGCGATAAAGCCACGTCTCGTTGACGCGCAAGGCATCGGCGGCAGGCTCGAGGAAAACGATGCGCTGTTCGGGACGCGGCTCGGGACGGTCCGTGGCGTGATAGACCGCCAGTTCCACCTCACCCACGGCTTCACCCGGCGCGACCATGCGGTTGTAGGTGACGCCGTCCAGTTGCGCCTCGATGAGGTAGTGTACGGCTTCCGGCGCTTTGGTGAAGACAAAGCGGCCCTGGGCGTCCGTGGTCACCGTCTCCACCGGTTGCATGCCTGCGGCGCTCATGCTCATGAGGGTGACCGCGATGCCGGCCGCAGGCTTGTCCGTCGTACGATTCATCACGACGCCGCGGACGGCAGCGCCGGCCGCGCCCGCCATCAGGAGCGCCACCAAAAGTCGCTTCATTTCCCGCTCTCGCTCATGGGCTTGCCGCACTCGCCGCAAAACTTCATGGGCTGCCGAAACTCTGCGCCGCAATGGGGGCAGCGTGAGGCAGTCGCCCGATCCGCTTCCGCCACGGCCGCAACCGGGGGAACGGCGGGAGCGCCGGCAGTCTCGCCCTTCAGTCGCGCCAGTTCCGCATTGACGGCGGCTAGCTCCTGCTGGAGTTCGCGCTTGGTGAGCTGGTAGTCGCTCTCGGAAAGCTTGCCGGTGCGAAAGTCAAAAGCCAGGTCGCGCAGGCTGTCGTAAATCGCGGCCCTGCGGTCCTCCAGGCGCTGCAACGGGGAGTCCGGCTCGTCGGGAAGCTGCTCTGCTTCGCGCACCAGAAGCGCGTAGAGCAGGACACCCACACTCAACACCACAGCGGACACGGTCAGCATGGCTTGCAAACACGGCTCCGGTGCTCAGGGCACGGAAGCATATTCCTCCAACGCTTCCACCTGCGCCGCCGCACGACGCCCGGCGTCTTTGGCCTTGCCCGGAAGCAGACAAACGAGCCCGCCGAAAACCAGCACCGCGAAACCGATCCAGATCCAGGAAACCAGCGGGAAGACGTAAGCCTGGATCACCGCCCGGCGGTTGTCTTCGCTCAGCCCCGCGAAGTTCAGATACAGGTCTTCGTGCAGGCGGCGGCGTATGGCCACTTCCGAAGTGGGCTGGCGACTGGCCTTGTAGAATCGTCGCTCAGGTTCCAGCGTGGCGATCTTGCTGCCGTTCCGGAACACTTCGACCACGGCATGATCCCACGAATAATTCTCGTTTTCTCCCTCGCGCAAGTCGGCCAGGCGCAACTGGTAACTTCCGATCTCGCCCTTCTCACCCACCGCCAGCTCGTGCGTGACATGACGGTTGAACGCCGAGCCGGCGAATCCCACGAACATGAGCACGACGCCCATGTGCACCAGATAGCCGCCATAGCGCCGCGTGTTCCGCAGGGTAAGTTCGACGACGGCGGCCAGCGGGTTCATGCCGCTGCGGGCGCGGATGGCCCGAGCACCGCGGTAGAACTCGGCGACGATCGTCCACGCTACGAAAAGCGCAAGTCCGAAGGCGACGAGCGCGTACGGATGACGCACTCCCGCGACCGCCAGGATCACCATCAACGCCAGGCCGCCGAGCGCCGGACGCAGGAAGTTGCGTTTCAGACTCTCGGTCGAAGTGCGCCGCCAGGCCAGCAACGGGCCCACGCCGGTCAACAACAGCAACAGCAATCCCAGCGGCACGTTGATGCGGTTGAAAAACGGCGCGTCCACGCTGATCTTCTCACCGGTCACGGCCTCGGAAAGCAGAGGGAACAACGTGCCCCAGAGCACGGCAAAGCAGGCCGCCACGAAGACCAGATTGTTGAAGAGGAAGCCCGACTCGCGCGAGATCACGCTTTCCAGATGCGCCTTGCTGCGCAGGTAATCCAGTCGGCTGACGATCAGCAGAACCGTGGCGCCCAAGGCCAGTCCGAGGAATCCGGCGAACCATGCGCCGATCGGCGATTGTGCGAAGGCGTGAACCGAGCTGACCACGCCCGAGCGCGTCAGGAACGTGCCGAGAATGCTAAGCAGGAACGTGGCCGAAACCAGCGACACGTTCCAGACCTTCATCATGCCCTTCTTTTCCTGCATCATCACCGAGTGCAGGAAGGCGGTGGCCGTCAGCCAGGGCAGCAGCGACGCGTTCTCCACCGGATCCCAGGCCCAGTAGCCGCCCCAGCCGAGCACGGCATAGGCCCAGCCCGCTCCCAGCAGGATGCCGATGCTCTGGAACAGCCAGGTGATCAGGGCCCAGCGCCGCGTGGTGTAGATCCAGCTTTCACCCGGAGCTCGCGTGATGAGCGAGGCCATGGCGAACGCGTAAGGCACAGTGAAGCCAACGTAGCCCAGATAGAGCGTGGGCGGGTGAGCGGCCATGGCCCAGTACTGCAACAGCGGGTTCAGACCGTTGCCGTCGGGCACGGCGGTGACGGAACGGCCCACGGCCAGCACGCGGAAGGGACTGGCCACGAAGGCATTGAGGATCAGGAAAAAGCACTGCGTGGCCATCAAAACCGCGGTGACATACGGCATGAGCAAACGCTCACGACGCCTGTGCTTCCAGACGACGATCACGGCATAAGTGGCCAGCAGCCAGGACCAAAACAAAAGTGACCCTTCCTGTCCTCCCCACCAGGCGGCGAACTTGTAGAGGACGGGCATGGCCTGGTTGGTGTGCGCGGCCACGTAGGCGAGTCGAAAATCGCCCGTCACGAGCGCGGTCACCAGCAGGGCGGAAGCGAGCGTCAACAGGAGCCAGATGGCGAAGACGGAGCGCTCGGCGCTGGCCACCAAGTAAGACTTTTGCCGCCAGCCGCCGACGGCAGCGGCCACCACAGCGTAGGCAGAAAGACAAAAGGCGAGCAGCAGGGCCAGGGCGCCAAGATTCTCCATGGCTCGATCCTCAGAAGCCGGCTTTGTTCAATGGCGCGGCGCCTGCGGCCGTGCGCCCGCCGGGTTTGGCCTCGTACTTGGAGGCGCACTTGGCCTGGATGCGCGAAGCTTGAAAGACGCCGTCCTGCCCCATTCTGCCATCCGCCACCGCCTGCGCCCCATCGCGGAAGGTATCGGGCAGAGGCTCACTGCCGCGATAGACCACAGGAAGGCGAAGGTCGTTCTGGCGCAGCACGAAGTGGACTTCGGCGCCCGTGCGGCGAATTGAGCCCTGTTCGACATCGCCGGCAACACGCAATCGCTTGCCCAGCGCCGCCTGCCCCATCTGATTGAGCTCGGCTACGGTCTTGTAATAGGTTTTGGCTTCGCTGACGCCGCTGACCGCGAGCCATGTCAGCGTGCCCAGCAAAACCGTGATGAGCGCGGCAAACTTGCCGTAGCGTTTCATGGCAGCCCTTGTTCTCAGTATAGCCGCCCGGTGCGGCGATTCGCCGCAGCGATTCGCAACCGGCCCGCCCTCTTTCAGAGATCCCACTCCGGTTGCCACAGGGCGCGACGTTTCTCGCGGTAGGCGATGTTGACGAGGTGGCAGGCGACCGATGAGTAATGACCCTCCACCTCGTCGCAGTTGGGGCGCTTGCGCGTCCGCATGCACTCCAGCCAGTTGGCCATGTGGCTGGTCTCAGGGGAACCAGGCGCGCGAATTTCGCCCAGGTTGGCGTTGGATTCCGCAGGCAAGAATTCGTACCCGCGACGGAAGATGGAAAGCCGGCCGCCCGAGCCGAAGAAGACGATGTCGGTGGAATTCTTGGGAATCAGGTCCGTGAGCGTGGCTTCGAAGGTGACCGTGAGTTTCTCCGGGTATTCGAGGATGGCGTTGATGTTGTCCGGGGTGTCACGCCCGTCGTCGTAACGGTAAATGCCGCCGAGCGCCACGGCCGCCAGGGGCCGGCGAATGTTGAGGAACCAGTGCACCACGTCAATCATGTGGACGAACAGGCCACCGGTCTGGCCTCCGGTGGAGAAGTCCCAATAGGCGAAGCGATTGAAGTACCGTTTGGGATCCCAGGGGATCTTGGGCAGCCAGCCCAGGCACGCATCCCAATCCAGCCCTTCCGGCTTGCGCTCCATACCCGGCGGAACTGGCGTCAGGTAGCCGCGATTGCCGTTCCACACCGTGCGCACCATGTTGACGCGCCCGATCAGGCCGCTGTCGAAGAAACGCTCCTTGGCCTCGATGAAGTGGGCCATGGAACGCTGCTGCGTGCCAACCTGCACGATGCGCTTGTGCTCGCGGGCGGCGCGCACCACATCGTGGCCTTGCATGGGCAGCGACGTCATGGGCTTCTCCACGAACACATCCTTGCCCGCACGGCAGGCATCGGCTGTGATCTGGGCGTGGAGATGATCGAAGGTGGCCACGATGACGCCGTCAATGTCCTTGTGGTCGAGCAGGCGGCGGTAATCTCCGTAGGAGGCCACGCCCCCGCCCGCGATTTGTGCCGCCTGATTCCGGCGCACGTCCCAGGCGTCACAGACGGCGACCCACTGAATGCCGCCGACCTGATTGGCGACCTTCATCAGGTACTGGCCGCGACTTCCGGTACCGATGATGCCCAGACGGATGCGATCCGCCGCCCCGACAACGCGCGCAGCCGAAAGCGCGGTGGCGGCTCCCAGAAAAACGCGACGCGAAGTCATGGTATCTCTCCCGGCTTGAACAATACCACAAGCCGGGGATCAACGGAGCAGGCGCGCGGCGGCTTCGTCGAGGAACCAGCAGACGCTGCGTCCGTGATGGCAGTCCAGTTGCGCGGGCAACCGCCGCGGGTCGTAGCGATCGCAGAAGACGGCGCGGACGGCTTCGGCTTTCTCGGCGCCCGTGACCAGAAAGACGCTGTGGCCGGCGGCCAGCAGCACCCCGGGCAGCAGCGTGATGCGCCACTGGGCCGGATTTTCCAGGTACACGGCGGCGGCGATGCCCTGGCGGTCATCCACCAGGGGATCGCCGGGGAACAGGCCCGCGGTGTGGCCATCCGCTCCCAGGTTGCGGTGGACCACATCGAAGCGCGGCATCTGGCCAGATTCGAGGCGGAAAAATTCCGCGAGCTCCTGACCGTAGCGGTCTGCGGCAGCGTCCGGCGTCAGCTCGGCAGGGATGCGGTGAACGTTCCGCAACGGGATGCGAGCCGGTCCGATAAAACATTCCAGCGCCATTTTGTACAGTTCGGCGCGATCCGGGCCGGGCTTCGGTCGCTCTTCCACCCAGAACAGGTGGACCTGGCGCCAGGGGAAAGGGGTTCGAGCGAGAGCCTCCAGGAGCAGGGGCGCCTCCTCGCCCCCGGAAAGCGCGAGCGTCGCGAAGGAGCGACCCGCCAGGGCGTCCTCCAGGCGGGCCACGATGTGATGGGCGCAGGCTTCCGCGGCCTGGCGCGCATCGGGGTAGCAAAACCACCGAGCGCCCATAGGGCCCCTCCGCCCCCTATCATAAGCCGGAAGGCAGCGGGAGAGACCCCCTCAATCGCGGAATTTGCCGAGCGCCGACCGCCAATCCAGCTCCGCCAGGAAACGCGGGTCTTCGCGCCAGCGTTTCCGCACTTTGACGTACAGCTCGAGGAAGATTTTTCGCCCGAAAAGCGCTTCCATTTCCTGCCGGGCGGCCGTGCCCACCTTCTTGAGCATCTGGCCGCCGGCGCCAATGACGATCGCCTTCTGGCCCTCCTTCTCCACGTAGATGGTGGCGTAGATGTGCAGCAGCTCGGGCGTTTCCTCCCAGCGGTCCACCACCACGGCTACGGCGTGGGGCACCTCCTGGCGCGTCAGGTGCATGATTTTTTCGCGGATCAGCTCGGCGGCGAGAAATCGCTCGGGCTGGTCCGTGAGGTAATCGGGCGGGAAGTATGCGGGTCCCTCAGGCAGGCGCTGCACGATGGCGTTTTGCAGGATATCCAGGCCATCGCCCTGCAAGGCCGAGATGGGAATGTATTCGGCGAAGTCGCCCACCTTGCGGTACTCGTCAATCAGGGGCAACAGTTTGCTTTTGTCGCGCACCCGGTCAATCTTGTTGATTACCAGGAAGGTGGGAGTCCCTGTGGCGAGCACCATGTGGATGGCCTCGCGCTCCTCGTCCGTCACCGGAGCGGTGGCATCCACCAGGTAAAGGAGCAGGTCGCGCTCCTCCAGGGCGGCGCGCACGGTTTCCATCATGCGCTGGTTGAAGACGGAGTCCGGCTTGTGGATGCCGGGCGTATCCAGAAAGACGATTTGCGCATTGGGCAGCGTGAGCACGCCCTGGATCAGGGTGCGCGTGGTCTGCGGCTTGTCGGTGACGATGGCCAGCCGCGCCCGGGTCAGCGCATTGAGCAGCGTGGACTTGCCTACATTGGGGCGGCCGAGAATGGAAACGAAGCCGGAACGGAACCGGTCCTGCGATGTTTCCTGTTGAGCCGCGGTCTCCTGGGAAGTTTGGTTTTGAGCAGTGGTCTCTGGCTCGCTCATGAGTCTTGCCAAGCCGATGGCTGGCCGTTCGTGTTCTCGCCGGGCGCACGGGAAACCCGGACCTGCTCGACGCGCAGGTGATTGCTGGCCAGCACTTCGATCAGGATACCGTTGCGCTGCACCTTTTCGCCAGGCGCCGGGACGCGCCCCAACCATTCCGTGACCAGCCCGCCCACCGTAGTGGACTCGGGCGGAGGCTGAGGCCGGAAGTCGAGCAGCTCCTCCAGACGGTCCACGTTCAGATTGCCGGAAACGATATAGCCGCCCTGACCGTCCGGCGTGGCGTCCAAGCCCGGCTCGTGCTCGTCGCGAATCTCGCCGAAGACTTCCTCGACCAGGTCCTCCAGGGTCACCAGCCCGGCCGTGTTGCCGTATTCATCCACCACGATCGCCATGTGCGCCCGGTCCTGTTGCATTTCGCGCAGCAAGGCGCTTACCGGCTTGGTTTCGGGCACGAAGCGCAGGGGCCGCACCAGCTCGCGCACCTTCCGATTGCGCCGCTCGGCTTCGTCCATTTCGAACATGTCGCGTACGTGTACGAAACCGATGATGTCGTCTATGGAGGATTCATAAACGGGAATCCGCGAGTACTGCTCGCTGATCACCAGCTCGCGCAGGTCCTCCAGCGTCTTGTCCGCCTGGATGGCGACGATCATGGGCCGCGGGGTCATCACCTCGCGGACCGTCTTGTCGCCGAAGGCCACCACGGACTGGATGAGCTCGTGATCGCTTTCCTCGATCAGGCCTTCTTCGGTTCCAGCCTCCAGGAGCACCTCGATATCGTTGCCGCCGCCCGAGGGTTGCGGGGTCTCGGCGGGCTGGTCGCCGATCTCGACGACGGATTCAAAGAACTCGAAGACCGCCACCACTGGGCGCACGGCGAGGGCGACAATCCGGAGGCCGGGCAGCAACGGTTCCAGCCAGCGGCCGCGTGAGCGGCGATAAAGCAGGTGCGGAGTTGCGTAGGCGGAGACCAGCATGACTGCCAAACCGGTGAGCAGGCCGGCGGCGACCTCGCCCGCGTTCACGCCCGCTTCCCCCAGGCTCGCACCCACACAAAGCGCGCCGAGTGTGACCAGAGAGGCGTGCTTGATCAGAGACCAGGTGAGCACGCCGCGTTCCGGGTCCATGCCCAGCCGATCGGACAAATGATCCTTGAAATGTTCCAGCGCCGGGCGTTCCCGGGCGCGCAGGCGCAAGGACTCCAGATACAGGAGCTGCACGAAGCTGACGATTGCCAGCAGGAGGGCGAGCAGGATGATGGCCAAAACCCACGCCATGTTCAGGCTCCCGCTCGTTCCGTGAGGCTGGCCGGCAGCCCCAGCCGTCTGCGCCAGCGGATCTCAGCGCGCGCCATGCGCCCGCCGTCGCAGGTGTGATCCATCCCTTTCAGATGCAGCAGGCCGTGCAGCATAAGGATGCCGATTTCCTGTTCCAGGGAGTGCCCGAAACGCCGCGCTTGCCGGCTGGCGCGCTCCACCGAGATGGCGATTTCGCCCAGAAAACGCGGGCTGCGGCGCTCGCCGGGCAGAGGGGGCGGCGCCGGGAATGAGAGCACGTCGGTAGGCCGATCCTTGCCCAGGAAGCGCCGATTGAGCCGGCGCAGCTCGGCGTCAGTGGTCAGCAGGCAGGAGAAGATGGCGCCGCGAGCAACCTCGCGCCTGAGTCGCTCGGCGAAGGCCTCCACCGCCGCCCGTTGCAGGTTTCGCGGCGCGCGGCGGAAGATGACGATACTGTCGGGATCGCTCATACCAAGGGCCTCTCAGGCCCGGGACGATTCGGAGGAAGCCTCGTTCCAGCGCAGGGATAGTTGCCGCTCCTGTTGCGCCTGCTCGTAGCGTTCGTACGCCTTGACAATGCGCTGGACCAGGCTGTGACGCACCACGTCGCGCTCGTCAAAGTAGATGAAGCTGATGCCCTCGACGCCGCGCAGCACTTCTTCGGCGTTCAACAGGCCGCTCTTCTTGCCGGGCGGCAGGTCAATCTGGGTCACGTCCCCGGTGACCACCATCTTGGCGTTGAAGCCCTGGCGCGTGAGGATCATCTTCATCTGTTCGGGGGTCGAGTTCTGCGCCTCGTCCACGATGATGAAGCTGTCGTTGAGCGTGCGGCCCCGCATGAAAGCAATGGGCGCGATCTCGATCACCGAGCGCTCGATCAGCCTCTCGACCTTCTCCACATCGAGCATGTCGTAGAGCGCATCGTAAAGGGGCCGCAAATAGGGATCCACCTTTTCCTGGAGGGTGCCCGGCAGGAAGCCGAGCTTTTCGCCGGCCTCCACCGCGGGCCGGGTGAGAATGATGCGGCTCATCTTCTTGCTGAGCAGGGCGGACAGCGCCATGGCCACGGCCAGGTAGGTCTTCCCGGTGCCCGCCGGACCGATACCGAACACCAGATCGTTGCGCTCGATGGCTTCCATGTACCGCCGCTGGTTGATGGTCTTGGGAACGACGACTTTCTTGCCGAAGTTGCGCTGGCGCCCGCTCAGTACGAGGTTGCGCAACGTTACCGCCGGATCCTCGGTAACTACGCGCAGGTAACTGTTCAGGTCGCCGTTGGTGAAGACGTGCCCTTCCTGCACCAAAGAAATGTAATCTTGCAGGATTTCCTCGGCACGGCTCACCGCCTCGGCTTCGCCCTCGATTTCCAGGCTGTCGTCCACAAGCTGGGTCGTGACGTTCAGACTGGATTCCAGCAAGCGGATGTTCTCATCCCGCGTGCCGAACAGCGGCTCGATTCCGCGGGTGATCTGAACGGAAACTTTCATCCTGCGTGACGCTTTTGTTCCTCCCATGGGTAACCTTCCGCCCGGAGGCAGCGCCAGCACCTGAACCGGAGAATGGAGCGGCAGACCGCGCCCGGAGCTTCAAGCACGGGATTCCCCAGCAAGGTGCGGGATCGTCGCCATCCGCGAGAGCGGAGGGGCAATAATCATCCGTCCCGATTATATCAGAACGCCGGCAGAAGGGCTGCCGCCCGGCGCCGGCGGGGTGGTCGGTCCGGAGACCTTTGCACCCGGCAAGCATGGGGCACGCGCTGCCCACCGTCCCTCCCCACCGTGTCCTCGGTTGGTTCGCTGTATTCTGGGGGAGATGGTACGCCCGACCCGCCGAATGGTTCTCCAAGCCGCCGCCTGGCCCTGCCTTTCCGTACTCGCCCAGACCAGGCAGGAGCCCGGCCTCAGGGAGTACGCCGCCAAGGCCGGCCTCCTCTATGGCGCCGCCGCTGCCTGGCCGGTGCTCCGCGACGATGCCGACTACGCGGCCGCCTTTGCCCGCGAGTGCAACATTCTGGTGCCGGAAAACGTGCTCAAAATGGGCCCCGTCCAGCCTTCTCCCGGCGTTTTCCGGTTCGAGCCTGCCGACTTCATGGCTGACTTCTGCCGGCAACACAACATGCGAATGCGCGGACACACTCTGGTCTGGCACACGCAGATGTGGCCGTGGTTCAAAACTGAGGTCAACGCCGGCAATGCGAAAAAGTATCTGGAGGAACATATCCTGACCGTGGCGGGCAGATATCGCGGGCGCATGCACTCCTGGGACGTGGTCAACGAGGCCGTTCACCCGCGCGACGGGCGCGAAGACGGGCTGCGCGTCACGCCCTGGCTGGAGTTGCTGGGACCCGGCTATATCGAGCTTGCCTTCCGCATGGCGCATAGCGCCGATCCGGACGCCAGGCTCACTTACAACGATTACGGGCTCGACTACGATACGCCCGAGCAGGAAGCCAAGCGCCGCGCCGTACTCCGCCTTCTGCGCAGCCTGAAAGAGCGCGACGTTCCCATTCACGCTTTCGGCATGCAAGCCCACCTGGACTGGGCCGCCTTCCGCAACTTCAAGGCAGATATCTTGCAGGCTTTCTTCCGCGAAGTAGCTTCGCTCGGTCTGGAGATTTACATTACCGAGCTGGACGTAGCCGACCGCGAGCTGCCCGACGATATTGCCGAACGCGACGAAGCGATAGCCCGGGTTTATGAGACTTACTTGACGGCCGCGCTCCAGGAACCCGCCGTGAAAGCCGTCCTCACATGGGGATTGACCGACAAATACACCTGGCTGGCAGGCCGTCAGCGCCGACCCAGCGGGACTCCCGTGCGTGTTCTGCCTCTCGATCGCGATTTCCAGCGCAAACCGGCGTGGCAGGCGATCCGCCGGGTCTTTCTGGCGGCGCCGCCGCGCAAAGCCTGACTCAGGCAGCGGCCAGGTCCAGCAACCGCTCCATGCCCTCGGCCAACTCTTCCGGAGGCGTCAGCAAACTTACAACGAGGTAGGCTTCTCCCGTGAAGTCGTAAAAGTATCCGGGCTGGACAAAGACGCCGCGGTCCAACAGCTCCAAACACCACTGCTCCTCGCTGCGCACGCGCGGCACGCGCAAGATGGCGTACCAGCCTGCCTCGGCGCCCAGCACGGTCACCGCAGAATTCTCCCCGCAGCGGGATCTGAGCCAGTGATAGTTCTCGCGGATTCGCTGACGAATCTGGTCGCGCAGGGACTTGCCGGCGTCGAGCAACGCGGGCAAGGCGCACTGCACCGGCGTGCCTACGGAAAGGTACGTGTCGGCGATCAGCTCCAGACGTCTCAAGGCCTCCGCGCGCCAGGTCGCAGGGCCGGTTAGCACGATCCACGAAAGCTTCATCTGCGGAAGTCCGGCCGCCTTGGAGAGCCCTCCCAGCACGAAACAAGGCGCGCGGTCCTGAATGCAAAGCGAAGGAACAGAAACTGCTTCCAGCGGATAATCGGCAAAAACTTCATCGGAAATAATTGCCAGTTCGCGTCCCACGCAAAACTCGGCCAGACGCTCCGCTTCTTCCGGGGAAAGAAAAGAACCGGTGGGATTGTTGGGCTGTACTACTACCACAGCGCGCGCCCGCGGGCCTGCGGCTTCCATCAGCGTTTCCCAATCCACCGACCAGCGACTGTCATACCGAAGGCTGTAATGGCGAATGCGGACCGCCTCCAGCCCGGCCAGAAAATCGAACAAAGGGTAAGAAGGCCGGGGCGCCAGAATTTCGTCGCCCGGATCGCAGAGTAACTTGAAAAGCCAGGCATACGCCTCGCTGGTGCCGGAGGCCAATACGACCTGGTCAGGTTCCACATGGTAGCCGCGTTCCAGATACCAGCGGGCCACGGCCTCGCGCGCCTCGCGCGATCCTGCGGGAGCCGGATCGTAGATGAGCACGCGTGGATCGGCCAGCGCGGCGCGCACGGCATCCGGGTACAAAAAGCCTGCGCGCGTCGGATTGGACTGGGTCAGGTCCAGAAGGGGCAGACCCGCCTTTCTTCGGTCCTCGAGCGCCTGCCAGATGCGGTTGACGGCGGCGGTCCAGGGAAGTCGCGAGGAAAAGCGCATGGGTGTGGGCGGGCCCCGGTCGGGCCCGCCCGCTCAGGGTCCCTTGCAGATCAAGCGGTGGCCGCGGCCTCGAGCTTGGGTCGCATGACTTCCACCAGCTCGCGCACCGCCGCCGCGCTCTTGTGAAGCGCTGCCAGCTCCTCTTCGGTCAGTTTCAGCTCGTAGATCTTCTCCACGCCTTGTGCACCGAGCTTTACGGGGACGCCGACGAACAGCCCGTGGATGCCGTATTCGCCTTCCAGATACGCCGAGCACGGCAACACGCGCTTGCGGTCGTTCAGAATGGCGTCCACCATCTCGACCGTAGCGGCCGAAGGTGCGTAGTAGGCGCTGCCGGTCTTCAGATAGCGCACGATCTCGGCGCCGCCGTCACGCGTGCGCTTGACGATGCGGTCCAGGGTTTCCTGATCCAGCAGATCGGTGAGCGGGATGCCGCCCACGCTGGAGTACCGCACCAGGGGAACCATGGTGTCGCCGTGGCCTCCCAAGACCAGGGCCGTCACGTCCTTCATGGACACGTTCAGCTCCTGGGCCACGAAAGTGCGGAAGCGCGTGGTGTCCAGGATCCCGGCCATGCCCATGACGCGGTTCTTGGGGAAGCCGCTGACCTTGTAGGCCACGTGGCACATGGCGTCCAGAGGATTGGTGACCACGATGAGAATGGCGTTCGGCGAGTATTTGACCGCCTGCTCGACGGTGCTCTTGACGATGTCGTAATTGGCCCACAACAGATCGTCCCGGCTCATGCCCGGTTTGCGGGGAAAGCCGGCGGTGAAGATGACGATGTCGGAGTTGGCCGTAGCCTCGTAATCATTGCCTCCCACACAGGAGACGTCCACGCCTTCGATCGGGCAGGACTGCAAGATATCGAGAGCCTTGCCGGTGGGCACGCCCTCGAGCACGTCCACCAGCACGATGTCGGCCAGTCCCTTGGACGCCAGGCGCACCGCGCAACTGGCGCCCACATTACCCGCACCCACTACGGTAACTTTCCTGCGCATGTTTCCTCCCTGCTGGATGGGCCGGGGTCAGGCCGCCGCGGCCGCCCGGTCCATGTTTTCGATGATCGCGTCCGCGAACTCGCTGGTCTTGAGCTTGGTCGCGCCCTCCATCAGCCGGTGCAAATCGTAGGTCACGCGCTTTTGCCGGATGGTTTCGGTAATGCCCTGTTCGATCAGGTTGCTGACTTCCTTCCAGCCCATGAACGAGAACATCATGGAGCCGCTGAGGATGAGGCTGGAAGGATTGACCACATCCTGGCCTGCGTACTTGGGGGCGGTGCCGTGGGTGGCCTCGAAGACGCCGTGCTCGTCGCCGATGTTGGCGCCGGGCGCAATGCCCAACCCGCCGACCTGCGCGGCGCAGGCGTCCGAAAGGTAATCGCCGTTGAGATTGGGCGTGGCGATCACGTCGTACTCATCAGGGCGCAACAACACCTGCTGGAACATCGCGTCGGCGATGCGATCCTTGATGATGATCTTGCCCGGCGGCGGATTGGCGCCGGCTTCGGCCTCGGTGACCACATAATCGGCGAACTCTTCACGGGCCACTTCGTAACCCCAGTCGCGGAAGGCGCCCTCGGTGAACTTCATGATGTTGCCCTTGTGGACCAGGGTCACGCTGCGGCGATTGTTCTCGATGGCGTAGCGGATGGCACGACGAACCAGGCGCTTGGTGCCGGTGATCGAGATGGGCTTGACGCCGATGCCCGAATCGGGCCGGATCTTGCAGCCCATCTCTTTGGTGAGCCATTCGATGACCTTCAGCGCCTCGGGCGTGCCCTGCTTCCACTCGATTCCGGCGTAGACGTCCTCGGTGTTCTCGCGGAAAATGACCACGTCCAGCTTCTCCGGATGCTTCATGGGGGAAGGAACACCGGGGTAGTAGCGTACCGGGCGCCAGCAGACGTACAGATCGAGCAACTGGCGCAGGGCCACGTTGAGGCTGCGATGGCCGCCTCCCACCGGGGTGGTCAGCGGTCCCTTGATAGCGATGCGGAAGCGCTGAATCGCTTTCAGGGTGTCCTCCGGCAGCCACGTATTGAACAGGTTGAAAGCCTTTTCACCGGCAAAGACTTCGTACCAGACCACCTTGCGGCGACCGCCATAGGCCTTCTCCACGGCGGCGTCGAAGACACGGCGCGCCGCCCGCCAAATGTCGGGTCCGGTGCCATCGCCTTCGATGAAGGGAATGATCGGCCGGTCGGGTACGACGAATTTACCGTCGCGAAACTCAATCGGTTGCCCGTCCTCAGGCACAGGGATGTTGTTGTAGGATTCCATAGCCTCTCCCGTATCCATGCCCCCGCAGGTCCCTTTCGGGGGACCGCGGCGATTTGAATCGGAGCACTCCCTCCGATTCGGCTTCAACTATAGCAACTCGCGCGCTACCCGGCAACCGCCCGCAACGAACGACAGCCCGCGGCAAGGGCTTCACTCCGGTACCTCCGGCGGCGCCACGACCTCGTCGTAGGCCCAGCGTCGCGTGATCGCGCCCGCGTAGAGGAAGACCTCCAAGGCCTGCTCGTAAAGATCACGCGGAATCGCCAGCCCTCCTTCCCAGCAGCCCAAGTTCTGGTAGCAGGAAATGGCGGTTGTCAGAGCCGACAAAGAAAAGCCTTCGAAAAACGGTTTTACGCAGGAGGCCACCTCCTGCGCCGGCGTCGTCCGTACCCATTGGCGAGCCTTCGAGTATGCGCGCAGGAAGGCTCTGGCCGCTTCCGTGGCCAGAAACGCGCGCGTGGCGAGCAGGCTGCTGAACGCTACGGCCGGCATCGCTTCGCCCACCGACGCCACTACGCACCCGCAGCCCTCTTCCTCCAACTGCTGCGCGGCCGGGCCTTGCAGATGCGCGAAGTCCGCTTCGCCGCGGCGGAAGGCATCGGCAATTTGCTCTGGCGTACCCGCGTCCACGACGCGGATCCGGCTCCAGTCCGTCCCCTGCCGATGCACGGCGTACCGGAGCATGGCCAGCGGCTGGGCGGCGTGATCGGCCAACAGCGTCCGGCCCTCAAGCATTTTCCAGTGGAACGCGGGGCTGCGCTGCCGACCTACGAGAAAGAAGCCGTCCCGTTGATTGATCTGGGCGAAGTGCACACCCGCCGGTTTTTCGCCGCGCTCCAGCAGGAGCCAGCTCGATGAAACGGCGGACTGAATCACGTCGGCCTCTTCCTGCGCCAGCAGATCCTGCGCGCGCTCGGCGGGCTCCATGGGACGATAGCTGGCCGAGAATCCTTCCCGCTCCAGAAAGCCGGCCGCCACCGTGGCGATCAGCGGACTGTAGAAAGCCGAGTGCCGGGAGACCACAATCCGTAACTCGCGCACCCTGTCAGTATAGCGACACCGGCGGC
>JAPWUP010000333.1 GCA_028275505.1 Bryobacteraceae bacterium | reverse complement strand
GAGCAGGTGCGTCATTGCGAATCGAACCGCTCATTTTCTCCTCCCACTACGGTGGCGGGAGACCGCCCCAACCCTTCTCCGTTGCCGGGAGCGGCGTCCTTTGTCGGCCAGCGACAGCGTTGTGAGTTGGCCGGAGTCCCGCACGAGATCGGCCAGGGTGTATCCGTCGAGAACGCTCAGGAAGGCTTCCAGCGCGCGATGCAGGCCATACTGGAGACGACAGGCGGGATGAATCACGCAGCTTTGCCGCCGCCCCTCCGCCATGCAGTCCACCAAAGCGAAATCCCGCTCCATTTGGCGGATCACCGTGCCCACGCGGATCTGTTCGGGCGCCAAGGCGAGGCGGAACCCTCCTCCTCTTCCGCGGGACGACTCCAGGTAACCGAGGCGCCGCAGAGCCTGCACGATTTTCAGCAAGTGGTGCCCGGACAAACCGTAGCATTGCGCGATCTCGCTGACAGTGATCCGTTCGGGCCGGCGGGCTCCGGCCAGCATGAGCACGCGGAGGCCGTAATCGGTGAAGGACGTCAGCCGCACGGAAGCCACTCCGGTTAAATCAGCATATCATATACTGGTTTGAGTTCGAGGCCCTCGGGCCTCTCTGATCGGCGAGGCCGCGGTCACGGGGTTCCTTCCCAGGTCCAGTGCGGGATCCCGTCCCCGAGCCCTCATCGCAGCGCGATCCGAGCCACGGTCGCGGGGGCCGCCGATATCCGAAAGGGCACGCGAGGGACCGTGTTTCCGCAAAAGATCAAGACCAAACGAGTCTATGAGCCGCCGGAACCTGACGACGGCTTGCGGATCCTGGTAGATCGTGTCTGGCCTCGCGGCCTCTCCCGGCAGCGAGTGGCCGCGGATCTGTGGCTGAGGGACATTGCACCGAGCGACGCATTGCGGAAGTGGTTTGGTCACCGACCGGAGCGATGGCAAGAGTTTGTGCAACGCTACCACCGCGAACTGGATGCCAGGCCCGAGCTGGTCTCAGAGCTCGAGGACTATCTCGCCCGGGGGCCGGTGACCCTTCTGTACTCGGCACGTGATCCCGGCATGAATCAGGCCGTGGCGCTGGTCGAGTACCTGCGCACCCGTCGCCGGACGCACGGCACAGAGCCCAGGCAGGCGCGGAGCGGCCCACCTCCGACAGTTCCGGCAAACGGGCAATCTCTTGAGCTCGCAGAACCGCCTGAGGAGGGCACACGCAGGATCAGTCCCCGCGGAAGGCCTCAGCGTCCCGGACGGTTATCGAAGTGACCGGCTTGTGCCAGCCCTGCGGGGCAGGCAGCAGGCTGGACTGCCCCCGCCCGCCTTACTCCAGCACCGGCAGCACCGGGCGCCGCCGCTCCTCCGGGATCGGCACGAATTCGGGCACTTTCAGTTTTGGTTCCCGATGGTCACTGAAATCAAGGTATAGCTTGCTGCGCAGGAACCATTCCGGGAAATGACCGAGGCGGAACAGCGGATACTTGAATCCCGGCCCGTAAAGTTTCCGACCGAGCAGATAGTAATAAATCGGGATGCCCAAAATTAGTTTGAGCCTTACGCTGGAAGTTTTTCGCAGGAACTCCACGTTGTAGCGCCAGCAAGTGAAGAAGAACTCCCATTGCAGGTCGGTCAACCGGTAAACCTTGGCCCCCTCATGCTTCGCCAGACGTGTATCCTTGAGTGGGACAAATAAAGTCGGAATGATGACGCCCTTGAAATCCTTGAGTGCGTAGAGCAGGTCGAGCGACTGTTTGGTATCCTCTTCGGTCTCGCCCGGCAGTCCGATGATAAAAGTCGCCATGGGGAACCAGTTGTGCCGGTTCATGATTTCGAAGCCCTTGAGGACCACGTCCGGCCACTGCTCGGGACGGAAGGGGTACGCTTTGCCCGGCATGTATTGCTTGAAAAGCCGCACGGATCCGGTTTCCAGACCTACGAACATCATGGCGTAACGCTTTTCGGGGTGGGTGGAGTGCTCGCTCTGGAAGGGGCTCATGCCCACGGCCCATGGCGAGAGCTCTTCCACCACCTCGGGGTTGACCAGGACCGGAGTAATGGTGCCGTGGGTGAGGCTCAAGTAGCGCACACCGGGCACTTCGGCGACCGACCGGAACAGTTGTTTCAACGCCTCAACGTTCGTCTGAAACCGCTTTCCCTGCTGATAGAGAAACAGGTCTTCCGTGACGAGCGTGATGGTATCGGCGCCCTCGGCTACCTGTGCGCGGACATTCGCCACGATGTGTTCGATGGGAAAGCTCTTGCCTGCCCTGAGGGCTACGGAGCAGAACTGGCAACCCCGTCCGCAGCCGCGCGTGATCTCGACTGCGCCGAAGGTCGCCCGGTGGCGAATGCGCGGAATACTCTCCAGCTTCGGACTCTTGCACTCGACCCTCGGCGGAAGCGTTTCGCCGCGGACGGCAGCCTCGAAAAGTTCTACCGCCACCTCTTCGGCCTCGCCGTGCACGATGCAGTCTATCCCCCACTCCTGTTGGAGACCCTTGTACTCCACTTGCCAGGCCCCTGGTCCGCCCATGATCACTTTGATGTGGTCTCTGTGCCGCCTCAGGGCTGGATGGAAAATCAAACGCCGGAACTCATCCGCATTGATCGGCTCGCAATCGGCGCCATAAAAGCCGGCGTAGACGTCGGTGGCGAAGGTGATGCCCAGTGGATTGTGTGCGTGGATCCCGACCACTCGCGTCTGTTCGCCTACAAAAAGGTCGAGTTGATCGGCGTAGCAAACCGCCACGTTGTCCTCACCGAACCGCTCCGCCAGCAAGGCCTCGATCACGCGCAGGCCATTAGGCACGTATTTGGCCTGCCCGTCCTCGCCCAGCTCTACGCTGGTGGACCAGTTCACACCCAGGTACCGGGCATATTTGGAGGGCAGAGTGGCCAGCAGCATCTGGCGCCACGGAGAGCGCAGATACTCCGTAGATTCGGAAGTGGCTGCTGCTAAAACGATCAGTTTTCCCCCAGTAGCCATCGTCATTGCCCCTCTGAGAATGTGTACGGAAAAGTCAACTATACCGCGCCGCGCTCCAAATCCTCAAGCATGTCCCTCGAAACGATTTCACCGGACCGGACGACGGCGTCCGCATATCTTGTCGTTCTGCGGCTCCGGACCGCGTGTGGGCAAAACCCGGTCTGGTGTCGCAGGATCTCGCCCGCGGTACAGCTCCCGCTCCGCCCGCTGCGGCCTCGGTGAACTTTTCCGGAGGCCGACGCGGCGCAGTCCGCTGCGAAGGACACGCCCGCGGCTGTGACTCAGATCACATCGAGTCATCCTCAGCCAGTCTATAATCACGCTGTTATCATGCAAAGGCGCTGGCTCGGTTTTTTATGGACAGCTACAGCCCTCGCGGCCGCTCCGCCCGTCGGATTCCAGTGGCACGGGAGCGTTCGGAGCAGGCTCGAGATGTGGGACTGGTTCGAGGGAACAGCCGACAATGCCTACGCTTTCAGCGGCAATCTGATGCGCTTGCGTCTGGACTACA
>JAPWUP010000089.1 GCA_028275505.1 Bryobacteraceae bacterium | reverse complement strand
TCATGCGGAGACGCGGACGGCGGGGATGGTCATCCTTCCGCCCGATTCTCCGAGACTGCGCGAGCTGGGCCTGAGCACGGTGGAACTCAGGCAGTTCCCGGTAGCGGAAGTAGTGGCGCCGGGCAAGGTAGAGTTGAATCCGAACCGGATAAGCCGCGTACTGGCGCCGTTGGTCGGGCGAATTCGGCAGGTGCTGGTGCACTTGGGAGACGCGGTGCAGGAAGGCCAGCCGGTAGTGATCATAGAGAGCCGTGAAGTAGGCGACGCGCTGGCGGCTCATTTACAAGCCAAGGCGCAGTTGAACCAGGCGCGCTCGCTGCTGGCCAAGGCGGAAAAGGACTTGGCCAGGCTGCGCGACCTTTACGAGCATCGCGCCGTAGCCCTGAAGGAGGTGCTGGCTGCCGAGACCGAGCTGGCGCAAGCGCAAGCGGGCGTGGAGCAGGCGCAAGCGGCGGCTGAGGAAGCGCGGCACCGATTGGATCTGCTGGGGGTGGATCCGGCGCACCATACCCACGAGATCACAGTGCGAGCGCCCATCTCGGGCAAGGTGTTGGAGATTGCGGTAGCCCCGGGCGAGTACCGGACCGATCTGGCGGCGCCTTTGATGACCATTGCTGATTTGAGCACTCTCTGGGTGACCTCGCAAGTGCCGGAAAGCTCGATCCGCCTTATCGAGGTGGGAGAGCGGGTGGAGATCGAACTCACCGCATTTCCGGGGGAGATCTTCGAAGGTCGCGTGCGCCGCATCGCGGACGTGGTGGATCCGCAGTCGCGCACCGTGAAAGTCCAAGCTGAACTCGACAACCGCAGGGGACGCCTGCGTCCGGAGATGTTCGGCACGATCCGCCATACGCATGGCTGGCGCAGCTTGCCGGCGGCGCCGGCTACCGCCGTTGTTCGCGCAGGAGATCAGGCCTGGGCCTACGTGGAACGCGGTCCGGGCCGGTTCGAACGCGTCCCCGTGGAATGCGGTGAGACGCGGAACGGAATGGTGGCGATTCTCGCCGGGCTGAAGGCCGGCGACCGCGTGGTAAGCCGCGGCGCGGCGTTGCTGTCGGGTTTCTGAGGGCTGCCATGTTCGCCGCTTTGCTGCGTCTGGCCATCTGCCACCGCGTTCTCACCGTCGTGCTGGCCCTGATCCTGGCCGGGCTGGGGATCTGGTCCTTCACCGAGCTGAAAGTGGAGGCCTATCCCGACCTCTCGGACCCCCAGGTTACCGTGATCACCCAGTATCCGGGCTACGCGCCGGAGGAAGTCGAACAGCAGGTAACGGTCCCGATCGAGCGCGCGCTGATGGGCGTGCCCGGAGTGATCTCGCGGCGCTCCAAAACGATTTTCGGCCTTTCTGTAGTGGATCTGACCTTCCAGTACGACACCGATCTCTGGCGCGCACGGCAGCTCGTGCTGGAGCGGCTGCGCGACGCGGCGTTGCCACCCGGCGTGGAGCCCACCCTGGCCCCTCCGACGACGCCCGCCGGCGAGCTGTACCGTTACGTGCTGGAATCCGACCGTCTGGACCAGCTTCAGTTGCGTGAGATCCAGGACTGGGTGATCGCGCCGCGGCTGATGCAGGTGCCCGGCGTAGGCGACGTGTTTGCGTTCGGCGGCCTGGTCAAGCAGTACGAGATCGCGGTGGAGCCGATGGCGCTGTACAAGTACGGGCTGACGATCCGCCAGATCGCGGACGCAGTGGCCGCCAACAACGAAAACGCGGGCGGCTCGCTGATTCGCTCGGGAGAACAGGCCCTGGTGGTGCGAGGCATCGGGAGGCTGCGGACGGTGGCGGACGTGGAGAACGTGGTGATCGCGGCCCGCGGCGGATCCCCGATCTTCATTCGCGATGTAGCAAAGGTTCGCGTCAGTCACGAGCCGCCCACCGGCGTGTTCGGGCTGGACGAGCGCAGCGGATTGGTGGAAGGCATCGTGGCGATGCGGCGCGGCGAGAATCCCAGCGAGACGCTGCGCGGCGTACGGGAAGCGATTGACGAACTCAACGCGGGGGCGTTGCCGGAGGGTGTCCGGATCCGTCCCATTTATGACCGAACGGAGCTGGTCAACAACACGTTGCGCACGGTTTCGCGCACGCTGACCGAAGGGCTGGCGGTGGTACTGCTCGTCCTGTTGTTCTTTTTGGGAAGCCTGCGGGCCGCATTGCTGACCGCCCTGATCATTCCCTTATCGCTCCTGTTCGCCTTTCTGGCGATGCGGCTGTTCGGCATCACTGCGAGCCTGTTGAGCCTGGGCGCGATTGATTTCGGGATCATGGTGGACGGGACGCTGGTGATGGTGGAGTGCATGTTGCGGGGGCTGCATTCGCGCAGCGGGCGCCGCACCGAGGAAAGCGCGGCGGCCCTGTGCGATGCTGCTCTGCTCGTGCAGCGGCCCATCGTGTTTTCGCTCATCATCCTGATCACTGCGTACCTGCCGTTGTTCACGCTCCAGCGGGTGGAACGACGCCTGTTCATGCCGATGGCGTTCACGATCGTGGCGGCGCTGGTGGGTTCGCTCCTGTTCACGCTGACGCTGGTGCCGGCCCTGGGCAGCCGACTGTTACCCGGCAGCAGGCCCTGGAGCAACCCGCTGCTGGCCTGGCTCAGCCGACGCTACGAGCATGACGTACGGTTCCTGATCCGGCGCGCGCCGGCGGTGGCGGCCGTGAGCCTGCTCGTGTTCGCACTGACGTTCCTGTTGGCGCGCAAGCTGGGCAGCGAGTTCCTGCCCCATCTGGACGAGGGAGTCATCTGGGTGCGGGCCGTGCTGCCGCCGGGTCATTCGCTGGAGCGTGCGGCGGAAGTGGCCAACCGATTGCGGGAACTGGCGCGGCAATCACGCGAGGTCTTGCTGGTAACCTCACAAACCGGCCGGCAGACTTCCAACACGGAGCCGTTCGGTCCCAATCGCATCGAAATGTTGATCGCCCTGCGGCCTTATTCGGAATGGCCGCCGGGCAAGCGCAAGATGGATCTGGTGCAGGAGCTCTCCGAGCGTTTCCGCACGCACATTCCGGGGGCCGCTTTCAACTTCACGCAGCCCATCATTGACATGGTGATGGATGCCGTCACCGGGTCCTCGGCCGATCTGGCCGTCCTTATCAGCGGGCCGGATCTGAGAGTCTTGCGCGCGGCTGCGGCGGAAACGCTGGACATCCTTCGCGGCGTCCGGGGCGCGGCGGACGTGGCGATCGAACAGGAAGGCGACCAGCCTCAAGTGCGAATCCGGCTCGATCGCGCGCAGGCGGCGCGCTACGGGATCAACGCCGCCGATCTCCAACAGGTCATCGAGCTGGCCATCGGCGGGCATCCGGTCAGCACGATGTTCGAAGGCGACCGGCGCTTCGACATCGTCGTGCGCTACGTTCCGGAAGCGCGCAGCACGCTGGCCAGTTTGGGCCAGATCTTGGTGCCTACGGCGGACGGCGGGCGGGTGCCGCTGTCGCAGGTGGCGAGCATCGAGGTCGCCGACGGCGCCACGATCATCGCGCGAAGAGAGAACCAGCGGATGATCAGCGTGCGCACGAACATCCGCGGACGCGATCAAGGGAGTTTCGTGGCGGAGGCGCAGCGCAAGTTTCGCGAGCGGGTCAAGCTTCCGCCGGGCTACCGCGTGGAGTGGGGAGGGCAGTTCGAGAACCTGGATCGGGCCCGGCGGCGGCTGGCGTGGATCCTGCCTCTGACCGTGGCCCTGATTTTCGTGCTGCTTTATTGGGCGTTCGGTTCGATCCGGGACGCGGCCATGGTTCTGCTGCTGGTGCCCTTCTCGGTGGCGGGTGGAGTGACTGCGCTCTGGCTGCGCGGCATCCCCTTCAGCGTCTCCGCGGCGGTGGGCTTCGTGGCGTTGTTCGGGGTAGCGGTCATGACTGGGGTCCTCTACTTCTCCGAAATCAAACGCCTTTTGCCTGGCCGAGAAGAACAGCTGGAGGAGGTGCTGGTAGTGGGCGCATGCGAGCAACTTCGCGTCCGGTTGATCCTGATCACGGCGGCCACGCTGGGAATTTGCCCGGCCGCGCTGGCTACGGGAATCGGTTCCGACGTGCAACGGCCGCTGGCCACGGTGGTTCTGGGCGGCCTGGCCTCCACGCTCGTCCTCACCCTGTTGGCGTTGCCGAGCCTGTACTACATGGCGCGGCGGGGCTGGCGGTGAGAAAGCAGGAGGCGGGTTAGCAAGTACCCGAGGCCCGGTACTGAGCAGCTCCGCTTGTGGTCCGGCGAGTTGGGAGATCGCTGGAGCAGCGCACGAGCGGGCGGCTCGGTCCCGAGTGGTTCCTGTATAATTCGACTTGAGGGCTGTGATGAGCAGGCAGACCCAGCACCGGGCGGCATGGGTGCTGGCGCTCGTGCTGGCGGCTGGCCTGTTGTTTCTGAACGCGCTGATTTACAGCCCTTGGCACAGACACGATCGGCTCGAGCAGCAGAACTGCTCCCTCTGCCAATTCGGGCATTTGTCCAGCCCGGAACCTTCCTCACACATCCAGCTTCCTCCTCCGGCACTCGATAGGTGGCTGCACACCGAGGAGCAGCCGTTGCTCGCTTGGTGCGCCGCGCTGTGCCGGGAGTGGGGTCGCGCGCCTCCCGCATAACTGCTCGGCGATGTAAGCCGGCGGCCCTGTGAACGGCCCCGGCTTGGTAATGAGCAGGAGGAGTTTGTGAAAGGAGGCGAGTCGTGTATCTCAAGAATTTTCCTAGGGTTGCTCCGACCACACTGGCAGCATTGCTCGGCGCCTTGCTGTTCTTGGAGCCGTTGCGAGGAGCGGACCTCGGCACTGGGGCCGAGGAAGAAGCCGGGCCCAGGCCTGGCAAGAGCGGCAGCGACACCGTTACGGACAGTCGGGCACTGTCACTGGAAAAGTGGTTACCAGCGATGGATCGCCGGTGCCCGGCGCGCTGGTGAAAATCCTCGAATTGAACTCGAAGGTCACCGCCGATCAGGCCGGCCGGTTCAGCTTCACCGACCTTCCCAGGCAGGAACTTACCTTCACGGCCGAGGCGCCCGGATTCTTCCCCAGCACTCCAGTCAAGCTCGACCTGATTAACAAAGCCGAATTTGAACTGGCTATCACGCTGGTGGAAAAACTTCCCGTGACCCAGTCCGTGGTGGTTACTACGGGCACCGGAACCGAGTATGTGGCCGTGGATGCCCCGGTTCGGACTGAGACCATAACGGCTTCCAAGATCGAACGAAACGTCAGCCGCACGCTGTCAGAGGCCCTGACTACCACCGTTCCCGGGGTCCGTGTCGAGTACACTTGCCAGAACTGCGGAGCGCCCATGATAAGGTTGAACGGTCTGGAAGGCGCATACACGCAAATTCTGGAAGACGGCCTGCCGACCATGTCCAATCTTGCCATGGTGTACGCGGTGGATCAGATCCCTGCCGAGTTTTTCGAGAGCATTGAGGTGGTCAAGGGCGGGGCCTCCGCTCTGTACGGTCCCAATGCGGTGGCAGGGGTCATCAATCTGATCCGCAAGGAACCGAACTACAACCTGTTTCAGGTTGACAGTCAGGCTGGCTGGCACCACGGGCGTCCGGAAGAGAGCCTGGGTCTGGCAGCCCAGAGCAACAAGCTGCCTGCCGGTTTTGCGGCAGACCTCCACTTCCGGGCCTTGAAGAGAACCCCGATTGACCGTGACAATGACGGCTTCACCGAGTTGCCGAAGCGAGATTTGAAGGGAGCTACAGGCGCACTGTACCGGCGCTTTCTGGACGGGACGGCGCGTCTGACCTTGGGCGGGAGTGTCTTCAGCGAGTTCCGCCGCGGAGGCGAGAACAACTTTCGCGTGAGGCCTGACCAGACCAGTCTGACCGAGATGGCGGATTGCACGCGTTCCTCGGGCCTGCTGCGATGGAACCACACGGTTTCCGCTTCCACCGTATACACGCTCTCGGCTGCGCTGAGCTATCTGGGACGGAGCAGCTACTATGGGTCGCACTTCGACCCCAATGCGTACGGGCTCACGGGTAATCCTGTTTTGGTTGCGGATGCCCAGCTGGGTCACCAGACGGGCAAGCAGACGTGGCTGGGAGGGTGGCAGTTTCAGCGGGAGCAAGTCAGGGACAACATTCTGGCCTACCACCGGGCTTACAATCGGGTCTTCCGGAACTCGGGGGGATACCTTCAGGATGAATACCGGCTGGGCCACGGCGCAGTGCTCGTAGCCGGGATGCGCGCAGACAAGAGCAATCTGCTGGACCATTGGGTGGTGAGCCCGCGCGGGAACCTGCGCGTCGGGATCCGAGACAAGTGGCGCTGGCGCTTCGGGGTTTCGAGTGGCTTCCGGGCGCCGGCTATTTTTGACGAAGATCTCCATGTGGCCCAGGTAGGTGGCGCCGGCATGGTGTTGGAGAATGCGCCTGGCCTGAAGGAAGAGAAATCCGTGAGCATCACGTCGTCGCTGGATTACGTGGGGACGGTCCGCGGATTGCCTTTTCAGGCTGGCCTGACGTTCTTCTCGACCTGGCTCCGCGACCAGCACGTTCTCAAAGAGGTTCTGGAAAGCAGCGGCGAATTCCGGAAGCTGCTCAGGATCAACGGAGGCGGCTCCCAAGTGCGCGGCGTGGAGTTCAATCTGGACTGGCGTCTGCTGCCGCGGGTCGGCGTGCGGGGAGGAGGAACTCTGCAAACGGCCCGGTACGACAAACCGGAGCCGCAGTTTTCAAGCCGACGATTTCTGCGAACGCCGAACCGATACGGTTTCGGGGGATTGGACCTGTCGCTGCCCAAAGGCTTCTCGCTGCTGACGACAGTGAACCTCACCGGTTCGATGCTGGTGCCCCACTACGCGGGGTACATCCCGGAAGACCGCCTGGAGACCAGCAAGACCTTCAAGGTGTGGGACTTGATTGTGGACCGCACGTTCGCCCTCCACAAGAACGACAGAACGAAAATCCGGCTTTACATGCGAGCCAGCAACCTGCTCGATGATTTCCAACCCGACCTGGACCGGGGACCGCTGCGGGACTCGAGCTACTTCTATGGACCCGGGAACATGCGGATGGTGGTGGTGGGCATGACGGTCACCTTGCGATAGCCTTTTCGCCCCCAGAAGTAGCCGCGCTCGAGGCGCGCTCCTGAGGCGCAGCCAGCCGCTGGGATCGCCGCCGCTGCCGGCCGAGTTGCTCCGGCGGGAGGGGGTGCTGGCCTGCCCGGCGGACGAGCTCGCCTGCCCTCGGTGCGGCACTCCGCGGGTAGTGATCGGCTGCGAGATCATCGAGCAGTTGAAAGTGGAGCCGGCGCGCTACTTTGTGGTGGTTACCAAGCGCGAGAAGCGGGCTTGTCCGCGCTGTCCGGAGGGGGGCGTGGTGCTGCCGCCTGTGCGGCCGCCGTGGGAACCCTAGTCGTCATCGAAATCGAGCCCGACGCCCGCCCCCTTGGACCCACAGGGCAGAGTTGACCAAGACATGGCGCACCGATTAAACTGCGGGTTTCTCGTCACGCGAGCGCACGGCAAGAATAAGTTCCGGTAGCACAGTTGGGCCATTACGGGAGGTGCGATGTCGGTTTTCGTCTTCGGTCCGGTGCCTTCCAGACGGCTGGGCCGCTCGTTAGGAATTGACCCTGTCCCCCTGAAGACGTGCAACTGGAACTGCGTTTACTGCCAGCTCGGCCGCAGCGTTCCGGTGACCAACGAGCGCAAGGATTACTGGCCGCCCGGCCAAATCGTGGCGGAAGTCCGACGGGTTCTGCAAACTCGCTCCGAGAGAGAGATTGATTGGGTGACCTTCCTCGCTTCTGGCGAGCCCACGTTGCACGCAAGCCTTGGTCGGATGATACGGGACGTCAAAGCCATCACACAGATTCCCGTGGCGGTCATTACCAATGGGGCCCTGTTGTACAGGCCGGATGTGCAGGAGGATTTGATGGCTGCCGATGCTGTTCTGCCTTCGCTGGACGCAGGGACGGCGGCCCTGTACCGGGCCATCAACCGGCCCCACCCGGAGTGCACCTTCGATCGGCTCGTGAACGGCCTGCTCGAGTTCCGGCGCGCCTATCAAGGCAAGATGTGGGTGGAGGTGATGGTGGTCAAGGGGCTGAACGACACCGAAGAGGCGCTGCGAGACCTTGCGGGTTTATTCCACAAGCTCCAACCCGATCAAGTGCACCTTACGACGCCGGTGCGACCCCCTGCCGAACCTTGGGTGGAGCCGCCCGACGAGCAAGGAATGCAGCGGGCCCGGAGCTTCCTGCGGGAGTGGGTCCAGCCGGAGGGACCGGGAGCCGGGATAGTAAAACTGAGCGGGATCGAGAGCTTGCCAGACGCCCTTGTAGCCGTGGTTTCGCGCCACCCGATGACTGAGGCGGAGTTGCTGCGGCTGCTACCGGATCGATCCCGCGAAGAGGTCCATCGGGCGCTCAGCCAACTGCTGGAAAGCGGGCGCCTGCAAGTCGTGGAACGGTACGGGCAACAGTTCTGGGCTTCCGGGCGATCCCGATACGGCTGAAGGCCGGCCATGGGCTGTCAACCCTGCTTGCCGGGCAGGCGTTTGCGCCAATATTGGGAGTAAAGTGCGGCTGCCGGATTGTGTCCGAGCACGCGGTCCTTGACGATCAAGGTCGTTACTGGCGCAATGGAATGCCTGGCGAATAATGCGTCATGGCCTACGCACAACCCCATGAGGATGTTGAGCTGAGTGCCGGCCCGATTCAGCGCTTCCGCCTGGCAAAGGGGAGCGCACATAACTTCTTCGGGATTCTCGGGATCGAGCTGATGCAGCCCAAACCGTGATTTTGGAATTCCGCAGATCTTGCAACAGACGGATGAAACGCGAAAGCGCCGGCTCAGGATCTCTTTGTAAGCGCGTGCCTCCTCGGCCAACCCAATGCAAAATGCCAGCCCCAAGTGGGTGAAGCCGGCCGCTTCTGCAAAACGGAAGATCTCTTCCGCGCGCGGCCAACGCATGTATCCTTCGGCTTCGATCCTTGCGGCTACGCGCGTGAGATGCATCTCGGGGGCCTCCGGATTGTCGTAAAGTAGCAGGCCCTGTTCGGCGAGGCCGAAGCAGTCGAAACCCTCTCGGCAGACATGCGTCTCGCAAGAGGCACAGTCGAATTCGATGCTTTCTTCAGGGTTGACCATTTCTCACCTCCGAGGTCCGCCGCCCCTTTGGGCGCGGGGGAATACCGGATCTCAGTGATCACAGACATTGTTGCCGAGTTGCAGGGTGCCGGCAAGGTAGTCGCTGACGATGCGTTCCGGCACATCAGCGGGTGCGCCAAGGACCACGGAGATGCCGTGCTGTGCGAACAGTTGCTGGGCGCGTTGTCCCATGCCGCCGGTAATGACTACGCTGGCGCCACGCTCGGCCAGCCACCGGGGCAACAGGCCGGGCTCATGCGGAGGCGCATCGATATCCTCCCGCTTGAGTATCTTCTTTTCCGCCGGATCCACGTCGACGAGCGCGAAGCGCTCGCAGTGTCCGAAATGCAGAGACAATTTTCCGCCTGCTAATGGAATGGCTCTTTTCATGGGTTTGTACTTCTCCTTCGGTCTGTTGTTTTTGCTAAACATCTTCCTGTCTACTTGCTGGAAAGGGCGTTTGCCATCATGAAGGCCGCCGCAACAATCGTGAGGAGGCCAGAAATCGTTTTCAGGTGTTTCGGTTTCGTCTTGAGAGCGGCCTTTCCCCCAAGCCACCCGCCAACGACGGCCGCCGCACCGCATGAAAAGGCGAGTGCCGGATTCAGTCCTCCGTGCAAAGTGTTTCCCAGAAAGCCGGCGAATGCGGTCGCCGCGAGCAGCACTGTCGCGGTGCCAACCGCAATCCGCATCGGGACGCCGCAACCCACCACCATCAGCGGAATGAGAAAGGAACCTCCGGAGATCCCCACCATGCCGGAGAAAAAGCCCGTCGCCAGGGTGAGAGGCACGGCGACCCACAAATTGACGACGTAGGTGTTTCCTTTGTGCTTGATGCTCCAATAGCCGAAGGACGAGCTCACCGTCTTGGCGGCCTCCTTTTCCGGAATAAGCATCACAACTCCCGAAATGCCGAGCAAGATGGAGAGCACGAATTTCAATCCTCTGCCGGTGAAGCGATAGGCTTCGAAGCCCCCGACGAAAGCCATCGAGGAATTCAGAACGCCGAAAAAGAGCACCAGGGGCCAGGACATCGTCCTGGCTTTGCCAAACACCAAGGCGCCGGACAGCGCACTCGCGAGAAGAATAAACTGGCTGGTGGTTGAGGCCTGGTGCATCGGAACGCCAGCCAGAACCAGCGCCAGAACGTAAAAGTTGCCCCCTCCCCGGCCGCTCATGACCATGATGACGCTGAGGCCGAAGATTATCAGGGCTATTAGAGGGTACGGCAATGGCTGCTTCCCCCAGCGGTGAACTGCTTATTCTGCTTTCTGCTTTGAAGGCTCCGCAGAATCCGCCCCGGCGTCAGACCTCTCACTCATTGCAAACAGCGGCTCGAAAATTCGCCGCATCAGTTCCGCCGTGGGGGACGTCGCGTAGTGTTGAACGAAGGCGCGACCGCTGTCGCAGGCTTCGGCTATTTTCGGGTCTATCGGGATGGAACCCAGGAACGGCACTTCCATATCCTCGGCAATGCGCTTGCCGCCGCCCGAGCCTAGAATCGTTGTGAGTTCACCGCACTTGGGGCAAGTGAACCCGCTCATATTCTCCACCACTCCGAGTACTGGCACCTGAAGTTGCCGGCAAAAGGTGATGGCCTTGCGCACGTCCACAGCCGCGACTTTTTGGGGAGTGGTCACGATCAGCGCGCCGTCCAGCGTGCCGATCAGTTGGCAGATGGAGAGAGGTTCGTCCCCGGTCCCCGGCGGGGAATCAATGATCAGGTAGTCCAGATCTCCCCAGGCCACATCCTTGAGGAACTGTTTGATCACGTTGGCTTTTATTGGTCCCCGCCAGATCACGGCGTCGTTCTGGTTGCGCAACAACAAGCCCAACGACATGACTTTCATCCCGCCGATGTCAACGGGGAGGATCCCTTCCTCGGAAACCCGGAGAATTTCGCCCTCCAGTCCCAGCAGGGTCGGGATGCTGGGGCCATGAATATCCACGTCCAAGAGTCCGACGCGCTTGCCCAACAGCGCCAATGTGGCGGCGAGGTTTACCGCGACCATACTCTTACCGACACCGCCTTTGCCGGACAACACGATGACTTTGTGGCGGATGCGACACAAGCGCGACTGGAGCTGCTGACGTTCTCGGAACTGCTCCTCGCTCTCGTTCTCCTTGCGCTTCAAAGCCGGACAGTCCGTACGGTCACAAGACTGACAACTTGTTGCGCCCTGGGTGGGAGATTGGGCAGAGGGCGCTTTCCGCCCGCTCTGTTTGGAATTCGCTTCACTCATGACGCCCTTGCGGCGCGATAAGAATGCGACGCTCCAAAGCTGCCGGCGACGCGTCGGCAGCCGTTGAGCGGTGTCCGTTGCCGCTTGCCTTCCTCGCGCGGCCCCCTGTTCCTCCGGTCGGAGCCAGCAGGAACCTGCTCCCCGGACCCGCCGTTACCAGTGCCCCTCCACGTCGGCTGAAGAGGCTTCCTGAAGCTTGCCAGCCTTGAACTGCTCGATTGACTCAGCCACCGTGCCCGAGGCGCCGGTGTAGATTTTTATTCCGGCTGCCTGCAACGCAGAGAAGGCCTTCGGCCCGACGTGGCCCGTAATGAGCGCATCCGCTCCCAGCTCAGCGATCTTCCTGGCTGTCTGAATACCCGCTCCTTGGGCGGCGTTGGCGTTGAAGCTGTTGTCCAACACCGAAACCGCACCTGTCTCGGTATCGAAAAGGATCAGGTACCCGGCCCGACCGAAGCGGGGGTCGAGCGGCGATTGAAGACTGCCACCTTGGGAGGTGAGGGCCAATTTCATAAGTTGTTTTCCACGTGCCGGCGTGCAGGTCAATTGCCAAACAAGAGAGCGCCGTACCGCCGCTTCCGGGAACCTCAATCAGGCGCGTACTCGCGTGACCCCCGCGGGGAACCAGACGGGCAGCGGGTTGGTGTGGGGAGGGCTGTGTCGCGTTTTGCGAACAGCGAGCTAGTGGATGGTTGCACTTTGCAAGAGGAGGCGCCGGTCTCTGTGCGGAAATCCCCCATTGGCGCCGTGCCTTAGCGGACTTGGCCCATAACATGCTCTTGGAGAGGCGGGTCAGATGCTCGCTCACGCGTGCGTGTGACCTCGCCCGTCCTGTTCGGCGCCAGGCTGGTCCCGCCGGACAGCGGCAAAAGAAGGCAGCGCAAGCGCAGGGTGGGGTCTGAGCCGAACTGGCCGACTGGTTCGGCAACTGCCTCGCGCGCCCGGTTACCGCGGTTGGCACTGCCGGATGGCCAAAAGGAGGAAGCGATGCCTGGAGGATCCGGAATGGGGTTCGGTCGGGGACGCGGCGGTGGAGGTGGTCGTGGAGCTGACGGTGGTTTCGGTGGTGGGCGCGGCAGGATGGGTGGTCCGCGGAGCGCCGGCCCGGGTGGCGAGTGCGTCTGTCCCAACTGCGGGGAAAGAGTTCCGCATGTCGCGGGCCAGCCGTGCAACCAGATGAAGTGCCCCAAGTGTGGCACAACGATGACCAGAGCATAAAAAGGAGGACGCTATGCCATTTGGAGATCGAACTGGTCCGGCTGGGCTGGGTCCCAGAACGGGGCGTGGCGCCGGATTTTGTGGGGGGTTCGGTGTGCCCGGATTTATGAACCGGGGCATCGGCCTCGGTTTCTTCGGCCGCGGAGGCGGTCGTGGGTGGCGGAACTGGTTCTATGCCACTGGCCTCACCCACTGGCAGCGCGCCAGCCTCTGGCCTTCACCGTGGGGCTGGCCGGGTTTCGTCAGCACCGCACCGGAACAGGAAGTCGCCGCGCTGAAAGGTGTAGCGAAGCGGCTCGAAGATGTCCTGGACGGCCTCCGCAAGCGGGTCGAAGAATTGGAAAGCAAAGCGAAAGCCGAGTAGCGACCGACCACCGAGGCAGGCAGGCACGTGCCTGCCTGTCGTTGCTTCGGGGCCGGAGGGTTTCTCTTTTCGGCAGGAATGAAGCTAGCCATTGCCAGCGGCAAGGGAGGAACCGGCAAAACCACGGTCGCTACCAACCTGGCTTGGGTCGCAGCGCAGGACGGGCGTCGCGTTGCGTATGTGGACTGCGACGTCGAGGAGCCCAATGGGCACCTGTTCCTGAAGCCGACGATCGCCTCGAGCCGTCCCATCGGCAGGCTGCACCCTCAGGTGGACGAAGGCCGCTGCACACACTGCGGCCTCTGTGGCGAAATTTGCCAGTACAGCGCCATCGTCTGTGTGGGCGAGAAGGTGCTGACGTATCCGGACCAGTGTCATGCGTGTGGGGGATGTGCGCTGGTGTGCGGCCCGGGCGCCATTACCGAGGTCCTGCGCCCGACCGGCATGCTTGAAATCGGGCAAGCGGGTGCGGTCCAGTTCGTCCAGGGCGTGTTGAACATCGGGGAAGCGATGAGCACGCCGCTCATCCGGCAAGTCAAAGCGGCAGTGCCCGAAGCGGACCTGGTGATCATTGACTCTCCGCCAGGGACGTCCTGCCCGGTGATTGAAAGTGTGCGCGGGGCAGACCTGGTGTTGCTGGTTACGGAGCCGACTCCTTTTGGGTTGCACGACTTGAAGCTCGCGGTGGAAATGGTGCACGCCGTCAAGCTGCCCCTGGGAGTCGTGGTCAATCGCGCACGTACCACCCCAACCGAAATCCACGAATATTGCCGCCGCCAAGGCATCGAGATCCTGGCCGAAATCCCGGACGACCGCCGTGTCGCCGAGGCCTATTCGCGGGGCAATCTCGCGTGCGAGGCAGTGCCAGAGTTCCGCGCCGCCATGCAAGAGCTGCTCACCAGGATTGCAGGCAAGCCTGTGACGATGTCCTGGAGGACCGGCCGGGAATGTAGGAAATGAGCGAACTGGTGAGGATTCGTCCCACGGGTGCGCCCCGGGTGAAGGAACTGGTTGTCATCAGCGGCAAGGGAGGGACGGGAAAGACGTCCTTGGTGGCGTCCTTCGCGGCGCTGGCGCGGAATGTGGCGCTCGCCGACTGCGACGTGGATGCCCCCGACCTTGCGCTGGTTCTGGCGCCCCAGCTGGTTCGCCGCCAGCCCTTCTCGGGAGGGAAACGCGCCAGAATCCGCCCCGGTCACTGCATCGCTTGCGGCAAGTGCGAAGAGCTCTGCCGCTTCGATGCGATCTTTTTCGACGGGCCAGGCAACGGGATCGTGGAAAAAACTTTTCGGGTGGATCCGGTGGCGTGTGAAGGTTGCGGAGTTTGTGCCTGGTTCTGCGCCGAAGGGGCGATCGAGTTTGGGCCCGTGGTCACCGGCGAGTGGTATGTCTCGGAAACACGCTTCGGGCCGATGGTTCATGCGCGGCTGGGCGTCGCGGAGGAGAACTCGGGCAAGCTGGTGAGCACGGTGCGGACCAAGGCCCGGCAGATCGCCGAGGAGCGAGGTCTTGAGCTCGTGTTGATTGACGGTGCGCCGGGCATCGGGTGTCCCGTGATTGCCTCGGTCACGGGCACGACGCTGGTCCTGGCGGTCACCGAGCCGACGCTGAGCGGCCTGCACGATCTGAAACGTGTCGCAGCGTTGACGCGCCACTTCGGAATTCCGACGCTGGTTGTGGTCAACAAGTGGGACCTGAACCCCCAAGCGTGCGACTGGATCGAGGCTTGGGCGCGGGAACAAGGTCTGGGACTGGCAGGCCGGGTGCGCTATGATCAGGCGGTAACGGAAGCCCAGATTCGGGGGAAGTCAGTCATCGAGTATCAGGGGGATGGCTGTGCTTCTGACATTCGCCTCGTCTGGGCAAAGGTGGAAGCCTCTCTGCAAAGGCCCACGTTCGACCTGCGGACCGGAGGCAGCCATGCCCACCTATGAATATCAGTGCCGAAGGTGCCAACACCGCTTTGAACAATTCCAAAGCATGTCGGCGGAGCCGCTCGAGATCTGTCCGAAATGCGGCGGCCCCGTCGAGCGGCTGGTCAGCGGGGGCGCCGGCATAATCTCCAAAGGCTCCGGCTTCCACGCCACGGACTACCTGAAGGCGGGGCCAGAGTGCGGACGCGAACGGCCTTGCTGTGGCCGCAACAGCGTATGCGACCACAAGCCGTGCGGAACCTAGTCTGATCGCCATGTCGGCAAAGTCCCTCGCCACGCTGTTCACCCAAGCCCTCATGATCAGCGGCTTCGTCGTGGTGATGATGCTGCTGATCGAATACCTGAACGTACTCAGTGCGGGGAAGTGGCAGGAGAAGCTGGCAAGGCACACCTGGGGGCAATATCTGGTTGGGGCACTCCTTGGTGTGATCCCGGGTTGCCTGGGCGCCTTCACTGCCGTGGCGCTCTATTCCCACCGAGTGCTCACGCTTGGCGCCGTGGTGACCGCCATGATCGCGGGCAGCGGCGACGAGGCATTCGTCATGCTGGCTCTGTTCCCGAAGCAGGCCCTGATGCTGATGGGCATCCTGTTCGTCTTCGGCCTCGTAGTAGGCGTACTGGTGGATGTGGTCGGCAGAAGACAGCGGACACACGTCCCCGGAGTCGGCCTTGAACTCCATGGGGCAGACTGTGTCCAGTGCTTCCCGCGGGGCCGGATCCTTGCGCAGTGGAGAGAGTGCTCTCCCGCGCGAGGGACGTTGGGAACCGTGCTGGTAGTTTTCCTGGCAGGGGTTTTGACCGGCCAGTTAGGGCCGGGCGAGTGGAATTGGGTCCGCGTCAGTCTGGTATTCGTCTCGGCCCTGGCGCTCTTCATAGTGGCCACGGTTCCGGACCACTTTCTGGAGGAACACCTCTGGCGGCACATTGCGGTCAAGCATGCCCCCCGTGTTTTCTTGTGGACGTTGGGCGCGCTGATCGTCATGCATCTGCTGACCAGCGTGCTGCACTTGGAACCGGCCATTCGCAGGGGCAAGTGGCTGGTGCTGCTGCTGGCTTGCGTGGTAGGGTTGATCCCGGAGTCCGGTCCGCACCTGATCTTTGTCACGCTCTTCGCGCAAGGCTTGATCCCTTTCAGCGTTCTGCTGGCGAGTTCGGTGGTGCAGGATGGACACGGCATGCTCCCCATGCTGGCGCATTCCAGGCGTGAGTTTCTGCTGATCAAGGCAATCAATTTTGCCGCCGGCTTGGGGCTGGGTGCAGCCGCGATGGCCTTGGGAGGGTAGGGGATAACCCGCAGGGAGCGCCTTCCGGGGCCCGGCGCTGCCGGCTGTACAAGGAGAAACGGAAGAGGGGCATTTCCAGCCTGCTGCGCCACCAACGCAGGAAACCACCGGATGAGCGGCGTGCGTAGGAACATTCGCGGGCGCGGTCGGGAGAGCGGGGTGGCCGGAACGCAGCCCAAGTTCCGCGAGCGAGCAGGGCTGCTGGCAGACTCCCACGCGGCGTGTTGGTCGCTGTATGCGAACCGAGCTCTGCCTCTTGCTCGCGTGGTAGGCTCGGCCTTCCCTGTACTACCCGGTCCGCCGGAGACGCCTGAAGAGCTGAAAGGGCCGGGGCACCGGCTGCGCCAATCAACAAATCACTAGAAACATTTTTCGAAGTATTGTATGATTGGCACGATGCCGGATCCGGCGGATTGGCAGGTGTGGATCCAGGGGTACCTGGACTTCTGCC
>JAPWUP010000297.1 GCA_028275505.1 Bryobacteraceae bacterium | reverse complement strand
GCAGCACTGGCGCGCCACGGCGGCCTTCACGCTGATTCGCGGCGCGCCGACGGATTTCCTCGGCCAGTACCGCCGCAACTCACACGCGACCCTGACGCTGCGGTACAGCTTTTGAGACGGGGCGGTACCTCGTTACCAACCAAAGCGACGGCCAAGGGTTCAGCCGCGAGCACATTCTCAACCACCCGGGCGCAAGGGGGAACGGACCGACCAGCTGGTGTCGGGCCCTTGGCGCGCGGAGAACGGGGCCTTTCAGATCGCCGCCACTTCCTGCCGACCTCTCGCAGCGCGCTGCAGCACCGCCGAGCTTCAGCCAGCCGGCAGATTCCGGGCGCCATCTTTGTGTAGGCTGAGTGTCAGGCAGCGGCTGACGTTAATCCGCTGGGAGCCTCGTGCCTGGCGGCAACACCGTCAGAGAAGATCACGCTGTCAGCGCACCGGGATTGATGAGTGGCTGGAGCCGATGGAAATGCCACACCGGGCGGGAAGGCCGGTGCGCGGCCCAACACCACCGGGATAGTGCGCTGGATGAGGGCAACCGGCGGCTTTCGTTTCCCAGATTAGCCATCAGCGGCCACTGGTGGAGCGGCCGTTTGGCAGGCACAACAGGGCGGCGGGACTCGAGCGGGTCAGATGACACGGGCTAGTCCCGGTAGGGTAGCCGGTTAGGTTTCCTGTGGCAGCTTGCGGTCCGGGGCTTGCGCGGGTGCCCCGCTCCCGACTGCGGTGAACCCTACAAAAAGAGAGACGCGAGTAACAAGTTGGACTGCGTTTTTTGGAGAAAACCCTCACACGCTCTGGGAGCACGCCTCGGAGTGGCGCTGAATTCGTCAGGTATGCAGACATTGGCCCCGTATCTAACCGGGTCTGGCCGCGGCCCCTGGGTGTCCGGCGTGAACCGCTACCAGCAAGTTCGGCCCGTACACGAGCGGCAGCGCTACAGTACACTAATACCGATTGAAACCATAGCAATGAACTGCGATCGAACCCGTACGACACTCGACACAGCCGCCGACTGGGTGGTACCGCCCATCCGCCTCGGGCCAGTTGACGCAGCCCGTCCAGAGACCGTGAGCTTGGTCGAACGCAAACTCACTGCCTTGGGCGTCACAACCCGACCACTCGTTGTGGACGCCGCGGACTATCACCGTTACTTGGACCGCGCCCGGTACCAAGAGCGCTGGCCGGAATATTTTCCGACCAATTTACCCGAGAAGTCCCTCGAGCACTACCTGGCCATTCAGTTGTTGCAACCGGTGCGACACGACCGATTTCTCGATATCGCAGCAGGCAATTCTCCGCTGGCGGAGATCGTCGAAGGTCTCGTGGGATGCGAAGCCTATGCACAAGATCTCATCTTCTCTCCCGGTGTTCATGGCAGGTATGTAGGCGGGGATGCTTGCGCACTGCCGTTCGAAGCCGGTAGCATATCCAAGGCCGCGCTCACTTGCTCGTTCGAGCATTTCGAAGGCGACGCCGATATTCGCCTTTTCACCGAGCTTTCTCGGGTCCTTTGCGGCGGCGGCAAGGTCGTGGTCGTACCGCTTTACCTGAATTCCTATCACGCGATTCAAGTCGACCCTCGCGCCTATTCTGAGCCACTCCGCGTTGACTCATCGTGTGTCGTTCACTTGGCGCCCGGGTGGGGTAACCGGCACGGGAGGTTTTATTCGCCTGAGAGCTTGCTGGAGCGGATCACATTGCGGTTTTCAACCTGCTTCCACTTCCAGCTCTACCGCGTTGTCAACACGGAGTCGCTGAGTCCAGAGATTTACGTTCGGTGGGCCCTGCTGGCAGAGAGACTTTAGCGCTGTCGGCGGGGGTTAGCGGGGAATAGCGGCAGGCAAGCCGTTCGCCATAAGGCCCCGAATCGGCCAGGGCAAGCGTGCAGCGAACCGACCCGGACGACCCTGACGCACTTGCCGAGAGCGACGCCTCAACAAACCCGGACACCGCGGCCGCTCACACGCTGCGGATGAACTCGAGGAAGCGGCGGGCGCAGCGGTCCAGGTTTTCCATGCTGCCGCCGCCGGCGAGCGGCGAGCACATCTCATAGGCCACGGTGCCCTGGAAGCCGCCTTCACGCAGGGCGTTCAGGAAAGCGCGGTAGTCAATGAAACCCTCGTCAATGGGCACGGCGAGCACGTAAGGCGTGAGCGGGACGTAGTTCACCATGCCTGCGTCCAGCCGATAGCGCGGGCGACGCTGGTAATTGGCGATGGTCGTGTGCGCGGTGATGGCGCCCATCTGGCGCGCCGCCGCCACGATATCGGCGCCCTGAAGCGCCGGAGCCCAGGCGTCGAACAAGGCCTTGCAGTTGGGCTCGTCCACCGCCTGGATCAGGTCGCGCAAACTCTCCCACCCGCAGGCCAGATCGTGGTGATTCTGAACGCCGATGGTGACACCGAAGCGGGCAGCGCGGCGGGCGCACTGCTTGATCGCCGCCACCACCATGTTCCACTGCGCGGCGTATCCGGCTGCCGGGTGTTCGTAGCCGGTGAAGATGCGCACCAGATCGCCGCCCAGATCGGCAGCCAGCCGCGCCAGCTCCACCACGTACTGGATCTGGATTTCCTGGGTGGGGATGTCGGGGTGTTCGAGGTCAGCGGTGAAGTTGTTGTAGCCGGCGATGGCCACGCGGCGAAGGCCGTGCTTTTCGATGAGCCGCCGCAGGCGGGTACGTGCGCGGCGGTCGTAATCGAGCAGGGAGACGTGCGGGCGTTTTGCCGCCAGCAGCACGCCGTCGTAACCCAGCTCGGCGGCCTTGGCAATGAACTGTTCGACGGTGAGGAAAGCCTGACCCCAAGTGCCGGCGTAGCTTATCGAGTGCAGCAGTGCGTCCATGACCGGACATTCTAGCGCGCGCCGGGAAGGCGCCGGGGAGTTCACGACTCTGCTAAGATCGGACGGCCATGAAGATCACGCGGGTAGAAACCATTTATCTGCGACAGGCACAGGTCCGGGAGCAATGCGACAGCGGGCAGGACGCTCTCATCGTCCGAGTGGAAACGGACGCCGGCATCACGGGCATCGGCGAGGTGGACTCCAACCCCATGGCGGCCAAAGGCGCCATTGACGGTCCGTTCTCGCACACCACCGCCTGCGGGCTGGCGCAAGTCGTGCTCGGCGAAGACCCGTTCGAAACCGAGAAGATCTGGTACAAGATGTACCGCGCCAACATCTACGGCGGCCGGCGAGGCGTCGGCATCCACGCCATGAGCGGCATTGACATGGCGCTGTGGGACATCAAAGGCAAGGCGCTGGGATTGCCGGTGTGGAAGCTGCTCGGCGGCGGGTTTCAGCAAAGAATTCGCTGTTACGCCAGCTCGCTGTTCGGGCCCACGCCGCGCAAGACCGCGGAACTGGCGCGCCGCTATCGCGATCAGGGGTTCACGGCCGTGAAATTCGGCTGGGATCCGATGGGCCGTGACGAGAAGACCGACATCGCGCTGGTGCGCGAGGCGCGGCGTGGTCTGGGAGACGAGGCGGACCTGATGATTGACGCCGGCCTGGTTTGGGACGCGGCTACCGCCATCCAGCGCGCTCGCGCTTTCGCCGAGTACGACATTTTCTGGCTCGAGGAGCCGCTGCGGCCCGATGATTACGAGGGGTATCGCAGGCTCTCGGAAGCCACCGACATCCGGATCGCGGCGGGCGAAGAAGAGAGCAACCGGCTGTCCTTTCTGGATCTGATGGACAAGGGACGGATTGACGTGGTGCAAGTAGATTTGACACGTTGCGGCGGCTTCACCGAAGCCATGAAGATCGCCTCTCTGGCCTGGGATCGCGGTCTGATGGTGGCCAATCACGGCTTCACGACCTACATCAATGTGGCGGCGGCGCTGCACTGGCTGGCTTCAATTCCCAACGCCCTGATCTGCGAGTTCGTGGCGGAGGAAAAAACCAACCTGCGCGAGTTCGTGACGCGACAGAAGTTGCGGGCCAGCGACGGCTATCTCGACGTGCCCTGCGAACCGGGCCTAGGGGTGGAGCTGGATGAGGAGGCCATCCGCCGGTTCCGCGTGGCCTGATCGCGGTGCGTCATCATAGGCTAGGCATGAAATTTCGCGTTTTCGTTTCCCTGAAACCGACCGTACTGGATCCCCAAGGGCAGACCATCTGCCGGGCGCTGAACGGCATGGGGCACAGCTCGATCGCCGACGTGCGGCAAGGCAAGTATTTCGACATCGTCGTCG
>JAPWUP010000296.1 GCA_028275505.1 Bryobacteraceae bacterium | reverse complement strand
ACCTGACCTTTGCTCGCGGTGGCCGTCTCGAGCAGCTCCACTTCGCCCACTACCGTTACCTGTTCGGTGACGCCGCCCAGCTCGAGTTGAAAGTCCACCCGCAAACGGTCGCCCACGCGCAATTCGACTTTATCGCGGACCGCGCGTTTGAAGCCCTCCAGCGATGCGCTGAGCTGGTACCAGCCCGTGGGCACGAAAGGCAGCACGTAGATACCGCTTTCATTGGTCTGGGTGGTGATGACGGCGCCTGTTTCCAGATTCCTGGCCTCGATGCGGGCCTTCGGGATTACGGCGCCCTGTGGGTCGGTCACCGTACCGGTAATGGTGGCGCGAAATTCCTGCGCTGCCGACGCGCCGGCCAGCAGCAACACACCGAGCGTGACAAGCAACCAGCGTTGGGATTTCACGGCAGCCCTCCTGCCTGCTTCCTTCGTACCCCGGCAAGGGAGGTATCAGTCCTCCCAAGCGGACCTGTTCCCTGTTCCCCTCGGACCCCCGAGGGATCACCCTTGACGGTCCCGACGGGTGTCGCGACCGTCAAAAAGAATTTACACCCGTTGTCCATCTCCGTCAAGCGGAGGCGGTGCGGCGGTGAACCGCAATGTGCAAGCGCGGCGAGGGGCCACAGTCCGCGCGAGAGAACGAAATTCGCGGCAGGGATCAGCGACGCCCGCGTCCGTCCAGCAGCCCCAAGGCCTGCAAGGCGAACAGCGCCAGGAATCGCGGGTTATGAGGCAGGTAACGGCGCCACAGCCGTCGTGGTTCCGAGAAGAGCCGGTAGAGCCACTCCAGGCCGCAACGCCGCATCCACAGAGGAGCACGTCGTTTGGCGCCGCCCAGCAGGTCGAACACTTGCCCCACCCCGAGCATTACCGCCGGAATCCTGCCGCGGTGCGCCGCCATCCAAAGGTCTTGTTTGGGCGTGCCCAGCCCGACGAACAGGATCCGGGCGCCGGACTCCCGGATTTGCTCCACCACGCGCCGGTCTTCCTCCTCGGTCAAGGGACGGAAGGGAGGCGACCACGCGTAGGCGATCCGCGACCCGGGATAACTGGCTCGCACGCGCTCGAGCAATCTGGCAAGGACCTCGGGCCGCGCTCCGTAAAAGCCCACCGGGACTCCTTTCTCGGCGGCGGCCTGAAGCAGCGGCGGAACCAGATCGGGTCCGGCCACGCGGCCAGCCCCTCTGAAGCCCAGCCAGCGGAGACACCACACCAGCGGCATCCCGTCGGGGGTTGCGAGATCGGCTTGCGTGAGCGCTGCGCGGTAGTCGGCGCGATCGCGGGCCAGCATCACACTGTACACCGTGGCCAGACACACGTAACGGGATTCGCCGCGTGTTGCCCAATCCAGGACCTGCTGCATGACGGCTTCCTGCGTCACCGGAGCGATGGGGACGCCGAGGATCCAACCCGGCTGCGGTTGCCGCTCCACGCGCGGCGCTTGCAAGGCGGGCCAGGCTTCCGCGTGCGCCGCAGCCATTCGGCTCAGGCTGAACCGCTCCGCCAGCGCCACCGACACAGCTTCTGCTTCGCGCAACCGGAGTGCGGCTTCCATCGCCCGCGCGAACGCCTCGGGATCGCGCTCCTCGACGATGAAACCGTTGACGCCGGAACGGACCAGGTCAGCAGCCCCGCTCACCTTGGTGGTCACGATCGGCTTGCCTGAAGCCAGGGCTTCCAGCATGGCGTTGGACCAGCCTTCGCCTTGCGAAGCGAAGACGGCTGCGTCCGCGGCATTCAGCCAGAGCGCCACTTTCTCCCGCGGCTGGTAACCCGGCAGCCGGACCGCATCCTTCAGGCCCATCCTCTCCACGCAGGAAGCGAGTGCGTTGCGATCTTCACCATCGCCTACGAAGGCCAGACTCACCGACGGATCGCGTTGGCGAAGGTGAGCGAGCGCCTCCAGCAGCAGCGGCCATCCTTTCCAGCGACTGAGGCGACCGACCGCCACGAAGAGCCGCTCCTCGTCGGGCACACCCAGCGATCGCCGCGCCTCATGCTTGTCGCGCGGCCGGAATACTTCCGGATCCACGCAGGTGGGGAACCATTGCAGGCGCGCGCCATCCAGGCGTCCGCGGCTGCGCTCAATCAGTGTCTCGATGGCCTCGCGATCCGCATGCGCCAGTAACACGGCGGCCTGGTTGGCGATTTTCAGGTGCCGCGCATCGAACCAGCGCGCCAGTGGACGCGCCCAGCGATATCGCGAATGGCGTAAAGGATTTTCGACGCCGGAGAAGTGGTAGCAGATCTCCAGGCCCCATCCGTGCACCGCCATCAACGTTTCCGGCGCCAGCGCGATGGCATGACGCGCCCCCGACGCCAGAATCCGCTGCCGATGACGATGCAAGCGCAGCCAGAAACGCAGGCGCGCAGGAATGAACGGGCGCGAAACGCGCGGATCGGTCCGCCCGACGGCAAGAAACGGTATCTTCCGGCCTTCGAACTCGCGCTCGATCCATTCACCCACCGGCTCCCCGTTGGTCGCTACGCCGACCAGAGCCAGCCGGTCGCCGAAGGCGCGGATCAGGTTGCGGGCGAACGTCAACTGTCCGCCGGGCGGGTACGCAGAGAAATCGCAGTTCTCGATGAGCAGGATTCGCCCGTCCATCTCAACCCCGCGCCGCCGCGCGATGGTAAATCTCCACGAGCCGCCGATAGTTGGCTTCCGCGGTGTAATTCTCTTCGTACTGCCGGCGCGCCAGCCGGCGCATTTCCGTACGCAAGCCCGATTGCGTCAGCGCGGCGTCGAGCACAGCGGCCAAAGCCTCCGCGTCCCCAGCCGGCGCCAGCCATCCGGTCTGGCCGGGAATCACCAGCTCGGCCAGGCCGCCACGATCGCTCGCCACCACCGGGGTCCCCGCTGCGAACGCTTCCAAAACCACCAGGGGACAGCCCTCGTAGCACAGCGACGGCGCCACCAGGAACGCCGCCCGTCGCAGCAGCTCGAACACTTCCGCCCGCGGCCTCGCTCCCACCAGCTCGATCGGTTGACCGGAAGCCATTTCGCGCAACCGGTCCGCCAACGGACCCTCGCCCGCGATAACCAATTTGGTTCGGCCCCCGAGCTTCTTCCATGCTTCCACGAGCACCAAAACGCCTTTCTCTTCGGAGAGCCGTCCTGCGTAGAGCGCGTAACCGCCGCTTCCGTGGCCCAGGCCCGGATCCGGATGAACGAAATTCGGCTTGAGCATGAGCTTGCGCTCCGGGAACCCGGCCCTTTGGAAGACCGTACGTGCGAAGCGGGAAACCACGATGTAGGCTTCAACTCCATCATGCCACGGCCCCATCAGCCGGCGCGCAGCCAGCGATAGTGCCGCCCACAGGCTCGCGGCGCGGCTCCGACGATAACAGGCGTGCCACACCCCGGGCCACGGCAGGCGCCGACCGACGCACTTCTCACAAGGCGATCCCCGGCGCAGCAACAGCCCGTTCACGCAGACCAGCCGGAAATTGTGCAAGGTCTCCACCACGGGAACGCCCGCATCCCGAGCCGCCGCCAGCGCTGCTGCGGAGAGCAGCGGAAACGTGTTGTGGAAATGCACGAGCGAGGGACGCTCCTGCGCGATCAGCGCCCGCAGTTCGCGATACGCCTGGCGGTTCCACAGGGTCGCGGACAACAGCCGGGCCGCGCCCATCGAAGCGATGCGTGCGTTGTCCTCGACGTAGCGGATGACCCGGTGCCCGCGCTCTTCGAGCAGGGCACATTCGGCGTCGAACAGCAGATCTTCTCCGCCTCGGTAACGGTAGCGGTTGTGAACGGCCAGGATGGTCAAGATGGATCTGCCCTCGTCTCCCTGACTTCCGCAGCCGCGGCGGCGCGCGCCGCGAGCAGCAGGAGTCCGGTAGTCACCGCGTTGCCCGCCCCGTCGAGCACGTTCTCCGCGCTCACGCCTAGCAGGAAAGCAGGCAGGTAACTCAGCAGGGCCATGCCTGTGTGGTCAGCGCGCCGCGACCAGGCGAAACGGACCAGCCCGCCCAGCGCGCCGAGCCACAAGACCGCGCCCGCCACGCCCAGCTCGTAGAGGACGCGCAGCCATTCGTTGTGCACCACGCGGTTAGGATCGAGCGACGCACCGCGGTAGGCGTAGGGAAACAGTCGCTGCGCCACGTCTGCGGCGCTGCCGGCCCCGCGCCCGAGCAACCACTGCTGCCAGGCCCCGGCGCGCCATGCCTCCCAGACGCCCCCGTACATGCG
>JAPWUP010000295.1 GCA_028275505.1 Bryobacteraceae bacterium | reverse complement strand
GGGGTGATGTAGTGGAGGGTGTCGCCTTCGACCCAGTAAGCGACGGCCGTGTAGACGGAGCTGTCCTTGAGAGCGATGAGGAAGGTGACGTTCTCCGCCGGGGGCTCGACGGGTGCTCGCACGGGAGCCTGATAGGTGTTCACAGTTTCCCTTTCCTGCGTGCGCGGCTCAGAGGCGAAATACTGGTTGATGGTGACGGGTGGGGAAGCGGGCTGCGGCGGCGCCATGATGATGGTGATGTTCGGCTGCGGTTCGGGATAAGGGTAGTAGCCGCCGACGAAGACCGGCCAGATGAAAGGCACGACGGCGGCGCGGCGGTGGAGGAGATCCACGGCGGGCGCGCCCGTGTATCCGGGCCAGCCGCTGACGGTCCAGCCAAGGCGCTGGGCGAAGCTGGAAGGCGCCGAGAAAGGTACGCCGGCGCGCGGCGCTGTCCCGGTGCCAGGAAAGACGACGTTCCCGAAGCCGTGGGGCGAGCCGTAGGTGCGGTACTCCGGGCGGGCCCGCTGAGACCAGGCTGAGCCGGCCACGATTGCGAGGCCTGCGATCAAGCAAAGAACGTGTGCCGGTGCTTTCATCACAAACCCCCGCTTCAGTGTAGCGCGGGACGTCCCCGAAGGCAACTGCGCGGTGAGCCGGGAGGGCGTTGCGCTTTGGCATACTGGAGTGCGTTCCATGTCCACGGCATCTTGGGAAGATCGGGCGGCAGGTGCCGCGCTTTATCTGGCGGGCGCCTCGGCCGTTACGGTGCTGGTTTCCATCGCAGCGTCGCAGTTGCTGCTGGCACTGGCGCTGGTCGCGCTGCTCGCTTCGCGGCTGCGTCTGCGGATGCCGGCGGTGTGGGTCCCGCTGGCGGTATTCGTCGCCGGCACACTGATTGCGATCCTGGCTTCGGAAGATCCGGGTGCGGGGCGGCCCCAGATCCGGAAGATGTTTGTGCTGCTGATGCTCCCTGTGGTGTACTCGGCGGTGCGTACGGTGGGGCAGGCGCGCGCGCTGGTGCTGGGCTGGGTGGCAGTGGGTTCGCTTTCCGCCGCGGTGGGGTTGATTCAGTTCGCGGACAAACTGCGGGCGGCGCGCAGCGCAGGCGCGGGCTTTTACGACTACTACATTGCCGAGCGGATCAGCGGTTTCATGAGTCACTGGATGACGTTTGCGGGCCAGCTCATGCTGGCAGGCCTGCTGCTGGCGGCATTTCTGTTCTTCTCACCGCATGCGCGAGGGCGGGCGAAATGGATGGGCGTGATCGCGGCGGCGCTGATTGGGGCGGCGCTGGCTCTGAACATGACGCGGAGCATCTGGCTGGCGGGCGCTCTGGCGCTGCTGTATCTGGTGTGGCACTGGAAGCGGCCGCTGGTGTGGCTGGCGCCCGTGGCGCTGGCGGCGTTGGTGGCGGCTGGGCCGGGATCGTTGCGAGCGCGCCTGATTTCGATCGTGCAGCCGCGCAGAGAAGTTGATTCGAACCTGCATCGGATCGTTTGCTGGCGAACGGGCCTGCGTATGGTTCAGGCGCATCCGTGGCTGGGGCTGGGGCCGGAGGTGGTGCGGCTCCGATTCCACGATTTTCTGCCGCCGGATGCGCCCCAGCCGTTACCGACGGGATGGTACGGCCACTTGCACAACCTGTATCTGCACTACGCGGCGGAGCGAGGGATTCCCACGGCGATGGCGGTAGTGTGGCTGCTGGCGCAGGCGTTCTGGGAGCTGCACCGTGCGGCCCGTCGCACGCCTGCGGGCCGGGACGAAGGGCGATTCCTGTTGCACGGTGCGGCGGCGTGCGTGCTGGGGGTGGCGGTGGCGGGATTTTTCGAGGTCAACTTGGGGGACAGCGAAGTGCTGATGATGTTTCTGGCGGTACTGGCCTGCGGGTATCTGGCGCGGGAGCAGGTGGAGGCGGGCCATGGGAGAATCGCTGCGTGAGCGTGAAATCATTCTGGCCGGCGGGTCCGGAGGTTTGGGCCAGGCGGTGACCGAGCTGCTGCTGGCCGAGGGCGCGCACGTGATCGTGAGCTACCGCTCGAACGCGGCGCGGGCGGAGCGGCTGGCGGGGCTGGGAGCACGTATCGTGCAGGGCGATATCACACGCGCGGAGGATCGGAAACGCTTATTGGACGCAGCGCCGGCTCTTTACGGCCTGGTGGTGCTGGCGGGCGAACCGGCGCGGGTGACGGATGCGGCCGGGATGGAGACCGTGCTGCGGAGCTCGCTGGAGGTGAACCTGCTCGGGCCACTCATGCTGGCGCGCGAGGCGGCGGAGCGGATGAAAGCCGCGGGAACTCCGGGGGCCATCGTGCTGTTCTCGACGATGCAGGCGGTGGGGGTGTTCCCGGGATCGCTGGCGTACGCTGCGCCGAAGGCGGGTCTGCTGCACGGGGCGCGGGTGCTGGCGAAGGAGTATCGCGGGCCGGCCAACATCCGGGTGAATGTGATCTGCCCGGGCGTGATGGCAGCGGGAATGGCCGAAGCTTCGATCGCGTCGGGCAAGTATGACCGCTATTTGCGCGAAGGCATCATTCCCCGCTTTGGCCGGGCGGGCGACGTGGCCCGTGCAGTCCGGTTCCTGCTTGAACCGGACAACTATGTGACAGGGCAGGTCTTGCTCGTAGATGGCGGCCTGACCCTGTAATTGGCCGGCTTACTTGCTGCGGCCGGGTTTGACTTTCTTGATCAGGGAGGCGGCTTTCTTCAGGTCGTCCTCGTTTTCGAAGGCGATCACGGACGAGTATTTCTTTCCGATGACTTGGGTGACGAGGAACGCCAGGTTGATGCCGGCGTCGGCAATGGCCTGGGCGATGGCGTGGCCGAGGCCGGGCCGGTCGTCGCCCTCCACGAGGAGGGTAGGCATTTCCAAGGCTGCGAGGCCGGCGGCCTGAGCGGCGGCCTCGGCCTTCTTGCCTTTGACCGGGAACACTTCGATGGCGGCCTTGCTGGGTTCACCGGGGAACCGGTAACCCATGACGACGGTCAGATTGACGCCGGCTTCGGCCAGCGGTTTGAGAGTGGCGGCAAGGACTCCGGGCTGGTTAGGGACTTCAGCCCGCCAGAGTACGATTCGCTTGACGGATACGGGCATAGCGACCTCCGGGGCGCTTTTCGAGAAACGCGCGCCCTCAATTGTAAAGCAGTCGGAACGCGGTGACAATCATAAATTGTCGGGATCCGGGCGGGACGCGATGGGGCAGATGCCTCGACTCGGCCGAGGCGCGGGAAGCGAGCGAGGGCGGGCGGGATTGTTGCGGCCCAGGAGGACTAATAAGTGAGACGCATGCCCATCTGGACCTGGCGCCCGGGCCTAGCCGAGCTGACGATGCCGAAGCCCGGTCCCTGGAAAGTGTGGCCGGGGTTGCCGAAGTTGGGGTGGTTGGGCAGGTTGAAAAATTCGCCGCGCACCTGGAGCTGTTTTTTCTCGCTTACGTGGAAGGAGCGAATGAGCGAGCAGTTGAAGTTGATGCGGCCGTCGGCGCGCACCAATCCTACTCCCTGGTTCCCGAACTGGTATTCGGGCGGCTGGGCGAAAGCCTCGGTGTCAAACCAGCGCTCGGGCCGCCGCAGCCGTGGGGGCAAATTCGGATCGCGCAAGACGTCCGCCCGTTGAGGGCCGGCCGAGTAAGCGTGGGTAGTGTTCGTCTGAGTCTGCACGGTGATAGGGGCGCCGCTCTGGATCACCGTCACGACGCTGGTAGACCATCCGCCGAGAATCCGTCCCAGCCAGTGCCCGTGCAGCCAGGCGCCTCGCCTGCCGAAAGGAAGCTGGTAAACCATCCCCAGTGTCCACCGGTGGCGTATGTCGTTTTCTGCGGGGCCCCAGTCGGCGCGGCGATTGTAAAAGTTCGAATAGGGAGACCCTTCATCGCCCAGGGTCGCCCCGCCGCCGCTGCAATTGTCCAGAAGTTTCGACCAGGTGTAAGTGGTGAGCAGGTTGAAGCCACGGCTGAAACGTTTCTGCACCCGGATGAGGCCTGCGTGGTAACTGGAAACGCCCAGGCTGGGAGCCAGAATGGAGACATTGCTGAACTGGGGGAAGGGCCGATAGGCCTGTGAGGTGCGTCCCGGCCCGAGGATCCACGGCGGAATCTGATTGATCGAAAGGTCATCGCTGGCAAGCTTGCGCGACAAATTACCCAGATAGCCGACTTCGAGTACGGTGGTGGGTGACAGCTCGCGCTGCACTTGCAGGCTGAACTGCTGGGAGTAACCGGTGCG
>JAPWUP010000009.1 GCA_028275505.1 Bryobacteraceae bacterium | reverse complement strand
CCCTCGGTGGATTTCCGAGCCTCAACTACAGTATGACGATGCGGGCAGGCCCGATGTTCCCGAACCTCCATGCTAGCGCGCCTTCGAGCGGTCCCGTCGGCTTGAGCTATAGTAATGCGGTGGTGACAGAAACCAGGGATGCCATTCTGGATCTTTTCGAGCGCACCGGAGGCTATTTGCGAGGCCATTTTCTGCTCACCAGCGGCCTTCACAGTCCGGAGTATTTGCAGTGCGCGGTGGTGCTGCAGTATCCGGAACACGCGGCGCGGCTGGGCGCGGCGCTGGCCTCCGCGTTGCGTCCTCTGATCGAGGGCCAGGTGGATGTGGTGGGTTCGCCGGCGTTGGGCGGGATCGTGATCGGCCACGAAGTGGCCCGTGCGTTGGGCGCGCGCTCCATTTTTACCGAGCGCGATGCCTCCGGCCTCATGACCCTGCGGCGCGGCTTTCAGGTCCGATCAGGCGAAAGGGCGGTCGTGATCGAGGACGTGGTGACCACCGGCGGCAGCACGCGCGAAGTCATCGAGGTGCTGCGGGCGGCAGGCGCCCTGGTGGTGGCCGCCGGTTCCATCATTGATCGCAGCGGCGGCAAGGCGGACGTCGGCGTGCCCCGCGTGGCCCTGGCTACGCTCGAGGTCGTCACGTACCCGCCGCAGGATTGCCCATTGTGCCGCCAGGGCGTTCCCTTGGTCAAGCCCGGATCCCGACGTTAGCCGTCGCATGCGCCGCATCCGCATCACGCTGGCTTACGACGGCACGGACTTTCACGGCTGGCAGGTGCAGCCGTCGCTGCCCACGATCCAGGGAACGCTTCAGTCCGTGCTGAGCCAGATCGAGGGCAAGCCCGTCCACGTGACGGGCGCGGGCCGCACGGACGCGGGCGTGCACGCGCTGGCCCAGGTGGCGGCCTTCGATCTGGAGAACCGGATTCCCACCGACAACCTGCGCCGCGCCATGAACCGTCTGCTGCCCGACTCGATCCGGGTCCTGGAAGTGCGCGAAGCCCCGCCCGATTTTCATCCCCGCCGCCACGCGATTTCCAAAACTTACGAATACCGTATCTGGCGCGGCGAGATCTGCTCTCCGTTCGAACGCCGCTATATCCATCACTTTCCTTATCCCCTCGACGAAGAGCGTTTGATACGCGCGGCGCCGCTGCTGGAGGGCGAACACGATTTCACGGCCTTCGCCGCAACGGACGAGAAGGACCTTCTGGGCGGCTCCAAGGTACGCCGCGTCTTTTCCTCGCGCGCCTTTCGGGAGGGCGACCGCCTGATTTATCGCGTCACGGGCAGCGGCTTCCTCAAACACATGGTGCGCAACATCGTGGGGACGTTGATTCAGGTCGGGCGGGGACGCCTCGACGAGGACGACGTTGTCGCCCTTCTGAAATCGGGCAAACCGGCATCTGCAGGGCCTACGGCGCCGGCCTGCGGGCTGTTCCTGATCGAGGTCCGCTACCCTGAGGGGCTTTAAACGCCCCGCGCTTCCGCCGCCCGGAACTCCCGTTCCGGCAACAGAAGATAGATGAGCAGGGCGGACAACGGGTGCATCAGGCCAGCCGCCAGAAAGATCGGAGCGTAAGAGAATCTGCGTACGACCCAGCCGGTGCCCAGCGCCGCGAGGGCGCCGCCAATGGCGCCCCCGGTTCCCGAAAAGCCCGTCGCCGTGCCGACCTCCGGTCCGCGGAACAGATCAATCGGCAGCGCCTGCAGATTCGCCACCCAGAAGGCGTGGCCGAACGTGACGAAGCAGGTGGCGGCGATCGCCATCCACGCCGCAGGCACGTACGGCGCGAGGATCGCCACCGGCAGGAAGGCCGCGCCGAGCGCCATAACGAACTTGCGTGCTTTACCCAGCGGCCATCCGCGCCGCATGAGATATCCCGACAGCCAGCCGCCCAGCGGATAGCCGATATCCCCGAAGATATAAGGCACCCATGCGTAGCGGCCCACCATGGCCAGATCGAATCCACGCTCGCGCCGCAAGTATTCCGGCAGCCAGAAAATCACGAAGTAGATGACGGGATCGGTAAAGAAGCGGGCGAGAATCAGGGCATAACAGCCGGGCTTGCGCACCACCTGCCGCCAGTTCACGCCCTCACGCGCCGCGCGTGCTTCTTCTGGCGGACGCAGCTCGTGCTTCATTCGCTCGTACTCGGCCGGGTCGAGCCAGCGGTTGCGATGCGGCGGCTGGTAGATCACCAGCCACAGGGCCAGCCAGAGCAAACCCAGTGCGCCCGTGAAAACAAAGGCGAAACGCCAGCCGAAGTGCAGCGTCAGGAACGCCACCATCGGACTGGCCAGGGCCGAACCCAGCGAAGACCCGGCGTTGAAAATGCCTACCCCGAGCGCGCGCTGCCTGGGCGGGAACCACTCTCCGATGGCTTTGGCCGCAGCCGGCCAGTTGCCCGGCTCAGTCAGTCCCAGTGCGAAGCGACTAGCGGCAAGCGACCATTTCCCACGAGCCAGCGCGTGCGACATCTGAGCCAGCGACCAGCCGCTGATGAAGGCGGCAAATCCGCGCCGCGTCCCCAGCCGGTCCACCACGTAGCCCGATCCCGCGTACATGATCGCGTAGGCGAGCATGAACAGGCTGACCACGTGGGAGTAGTCGCTTTCATCCATCGAGAACTCGCGACGCACCTCGACCGACACCACGGCCAGCGCCAGCCGGTCGGCGTAATTGAGCATGGTGGCGGCGCAGAGCATGCCCGCGATCACCCAGCGCAGCTTCGGAATCTTCATGGTTGCTCCCTGGGGAGGAATCCGAACGCGCCCACGGCCAGCCCCAGCGGGCGGACGGGGTCGGCCACGAACGGCGGTTCCACGCGAATTTCCATCCGCACCGTGCCAGGGGCTCCCACGGGCAGGTTCCAGCGAAGGGTATGCCAGCCCGAGCCGCGCCGCAGATCGGCCGAGCCGATCCAGCGGCCATCGAGGGCCACACTGGCGCGAATCGGTTCGCCCTCGGGCGGCGGTCCCATGTTCACCACCAGCTCGAAGGCTGTGGCCTGCGGCGGACGGCGCAGGCGGGCGGTCGCGTAAGGACGGCACCATCGAAAGTGTCCGGCCAGAAAGTACCACCCCTCCCCGAACTGCCACACCGGCGCACGGCGGCTTACCACGATATAGGAGGCGTCCGGCTCACCGGGAGCGCGTGAAAAGGACGAGAGTTCGCGGAATATAGGGTCCCAGCTCAGCAACACCACGCCGCTTCCCTCCTGGAGCGTCCTCTCCAGATCCACTCCCTCCGCGGGATAGAAGCTCAAATCGCCGCGGCCCGCGAACAGCTTGACAGCGGCCTCGATCCCCCAGGTGTGCAGCGCTGCGGGCACGCCATCGTAGATGTAGGCGCGGGCGCCCGGACTGGCTGGAACAATTTCTTGCAATTTTGTCACGTAGCGGCGATTCTCGTCCGCCAGCGAAAGGGCTTCGCGACGCTGCGCACGCAACGAGGCGTGGTTGAAAGGCAGCCAGATCAGGTAGAAGGCAACCACGGCCGCCGGATGGATTTTTTCCGCCACCGCCGCCGCCGCAATCGAGAGGCCGGCCAGCGGCAGGTAAAGATAGGCGCCGAACAGGCGTCCCGAAAGCAGCAACATCGGCGTCAACAGCAAAAGCGAGAAAACCAGGCCGAAATTGACCCGGCGGTCGCGCAGCAGCAGCGGCAGTGCGATCAGGCTCAGGCCCGCATAAGGCAGAAGAAATACTTTGGACGAATAGAAAGTTAGCGATTTCCAGATCTCCCCGGGAGTAAAGTGCAGGGTATATTCCGACTGTCGCCCGGCATTGACCAAGAGTGCCTGCACGCCCAGAATCAGGGAGACGGCAAAGAACGGCGCCAGACGCCTCCAGCGTTTCGCCCCGAACCAGTATTCCCAGGCGGCGAGTGCGGCAGGCAGCATCACGGTCATTTCCTTGGATTTGACAGCCAGCCAGAAGCACAGGAACGCCACGGTGAGCGAGGCCCGGCGCGGTGAGCCATAAGCCAGCAGGCAGAGCAGGGAAAAGGTCGTCGCCAGCAGGTCGAAGACGTACATGGGCTTCCACAAGGCATCGAAAACGCCCATGTGAAAGGCAAAAAACAGCCATCCCGCGAAAGCGGGCCATGCGGTGAAATCAAAGCGCAGCCGCAGGAGCCGCCACAGAAGCAGCAAGTTGAGCAAATGGAGCGCATGGATGCCGAAAACGTACCAGCGGAAGTCAAGGCCCACCGCGCGGCCCATCAGGTTGAAGTAAAGATGCCCGGCGGGACGGAAGTTCTGGGGATAGTACTTGAGGGACAAGAAGCCGCGGATCCACTCGCCCGGGGTCAGATAGCGGGTCCACTGGATGTTATCGAGCTCGTCGCCGTGGAAGTAACTCTGATAGGCGCCTCGGTTGACGATTAAGAAGAGAAGCGCGAAGGCCACAAAGCCCAGAAGCGGCGCCGCTCGGCGCATAGGCGCTATTGTAGCCGGGCGAGCTTTCGGGTTGCTGCCGTCGGCCTCAGGCCTGCGTGCGGCGCTCGCCCCGGCGGTACTTTTCCCGGCAGGATTCCGAGCAGAAATAAAGAGTTTTGCCGCCGTAGTTCAACTTGATAGCGGTGCTGGCGGGAACGTAAACTCCGCAGACGGGGTCCTGCTTGAGCTCGCCGCCCATTTCTACTCGCGGCGGGCCCGACCGCGGGCCTGACAAGAGCCACTGCGACGCCAGCCGCAGAAAAATTCCGATAAAGGAGCGGAGTAAAGTAATCAGAAGGACGGCCAGAAGCAGGTAAAGGATCAGGCGCACCATTTCGATGTTTCTGCCTTCCGGCCGTCGCGTTCAGAAGCTATTTCTTCCTCGGCGGGGCTTTCTTTTTCTTTTCCGCTTCAGGGTTGGTGTACTGGGTGGGCACACCCGCGTCAATGGTGGCGATCATGCCTTTGGCCGCTTCTGCGAAAGGCCCGTCGGGCTTGAGCTGCAAATACTTCTCGAACGCTTCGCGGGCCCCCGGAGGCGGAACCACCTTGCCGTCGGGAGTAACCTGGGCTTTGGCCATCAGGGAGACGCCGTACTGATAGTGCGCGTCGGCGTAATTGGGATCAACCTCGATCGCTTTCTTGAAGGCCTCGGTAGCCTGCTCGTTCTGGCCCGAATTCACGAGCAACGCGCCCAGGTTGTAGTAATATCGCCCGGCGTTGGCCGGATCGAGCTGGGCGGCCTTGGTTAACTCGGCCTGCGCCTCCTGGAACTTCTTCGCACGCGCCAGGGCCAGCGCGTAGTTGTTGTGGTAGGCCGCCTCCTCGGGCTTGATCTCCAGTGCCTTCTGGTAGCACTCCAGGCCCTTGTTCAGAGCGGCCTCCTGCTCGGCGCCGGTCTTGGTCCCCGCCAGTCCGATGTAGGCGTCAGCAAGGTGTGCCCAGACCACGTGCTGTTTGGGGTCAATTTCCGCCGCCTTGGTGAACGACTCCACCGCCTGATCGTATTGCTTGGCCTGGAGCGCCTGCATGCCCGCGTTGAAGGCGTCGTTCAGCGCCTTGTTGCGCGCCAGTTGCGCGGCACGCTCTTTGGCCGCGCGCTCCATGGCGGCCCGCTGCTCGGGCGTCAGTTCGCGCAACTGATCCTGAGTGAGCTGGCCGCTTTCGGCGGCGCGCTGGAGCGCTTCGCGGCGCTGCTTGAGCCGCTGCAAGTCGAAATTGACCTCGGTAGGATCGCCCAGCCGCGTCCGCACGTTCTCCACGCGATCCACTTCCTTGCCGTCCACCTCGAGGATCACGCGGTATGTGCCCAGCGGCAGGCCGGCGTGGAAGTATTCACCTTTCTTGTTCGTTTTCACCCGGTAGTTGCCCTTGATATCCAGGCGTTCGATTCGAATGAGAGCACCCTGCAAGGGCTTGCCGTCCTCACCTTTGACTTGCCCTGCAATGGATGACGTCTGCGCCAGGCTCACGCTGGCCGCGAGCAGGAAGGCCGCGCCAAGCCAGGCGAGTTTTCGCACTGTCATAGCAAACCTCCAGTCGGTACCGAACAATCCTACTTCAGCATACTACACGGTCGCGGGGGAGGGGAGGTTACGCGGTGGGCAGCTCAGGGATTGCGCAGGCCCACGATGCTCACCGTGCGCACCAGCTCGTTGACCCGGATGCGGAAGTCATTCCGTCCGCCTTGGGGCGCCAGCCGCACGCTGATGGCCCACGCGCCCGGGATCTCGCCGTCAATGAACGAGACGTCGGTCACCTCGGCGCCTTCCGTCAGCGAAGTGACCTCCGGCCGCGGCTCCCGCACAGGGATGCCGGCGGCGTCGGTCACCCGGAAATAAATGGCCCGCCGCAGGGACGCTCCCGCGTTGCCTTGCTCGCGCGCATTCAGGATGGTCAGGTAGGCGGGCTCTCCCGTGGGCACCGCATACCAGTAGGGCACCCGAACTTCCACGGGCGAACGCGTGCCGCGGATGATCAGGTAGCCGTCATACTCGCCCGAGGTCAGCCCTTCCGCCGACCAGCGCACGGAAACGGTGGCCGCAGCTCCCGCGTCGAGCCAAAGCGTATTCACGCTCACCGTGGGCGCCGGCCCTTCGCGTCGCGGCGCAACCGCGATGCTCACTACGTCCGGCTCGCTCGCCAGGTTGACGAGCCTCAGCTCGCGCACCCGATCCGTCGTGCCGCTTCCGCTGCCGAAGCTGAGGGAAACAGGGATGGCGGCGATGGTGCTCTCCGCTGCTGCAGCGAGGTTCAAGCGCCCGGCGCCAGCGCGTTGCACCGCCGCCGGCTTTTCTGCATCCGGAGGGAACGGATCCGCCGTGTTCACGATCAGAGAGCGGTACTGCTGAACGGAGAGGCCTGGCCGCCCTGACTTCAACGCCGCCACAGCGCCGGCGACCACCGGAGCGGAAAAGCTCGTGCCCGACTCGGTGGTGTAGCCCGATTCGTCGTACATCTCGCCCGCGGAGTACCAGGATTGCGTCGCCGTGTAGATGCTGGTCCCCACCGCCACCAGATCGGGCTTGATGTTTTCATCCGGATTGGGACCGGCGCTGGAAAACGAAGCCAGGCGGTTGCCGTTTGCCGGCAAGGGACCGGGCCGGAAGTTCACGGTCGCGATCAGGTCCGGGTTGTCCTTCAGTCGCTGTTTGATCGCCAGCCCGTCGGCGTTGCTCACCATCACGCCCGGCAGCGTGGCCGAACCGACGCTCATGATGGCTACGGGCCGATCGTCCGTGTACACGATCGCCGCCAGCGCTCCCGCACGCTGCGCGTTGTTCAGTTTATCTTCGAACAAACAGGCGCCGCGCAGGATCAAGGCGATACGTCCTTGCAGGCTGCCTTCGGGCAAGGCCTGGCAGGCCATCCCGTTCTGATCCCAACGCGCCACGTCGGCCAGCGGCGCCGTGATCGGCTCCTCCGGTCGAGGACCGTTGCCGGGCGTGGCCAGATAGAGGCCGCCGCCATCGAGCACGACCGCGGTTCCGAAAATGCGGTCGCTCGCCGTCGCGCCCACGGCAATCGCGGAGGGCGCGGTAGCGTACGAGCTGATCGTGAACGGATCCGGACCTTCGTTGCCCGCCGACGCGACCACGACGACCCCAACCGCGGCGGCTCGCTCCACCGCCTGCACGGAAATCGAGTCCGCAGGCCGCGGCGCCAGCGGCGAACCAACGCTCAGATTGATGACATCCATCCCGTCGGCCACCGCATCGTCAATCGCTTTGAGAATCACGTCCGTGCGCGTGGTCTCGCTGCTCGCGGTGAAAACCTTGTAGTTGCCCAGCCAGGCCTTGGGGGCCACTCCGACGATTTCGGCCAGCGGACCCCGGTTGCGCACGCCTGCCGCCGCCATGGCCACCGCGGTGCCGTGCCCCATGTCGTCGCGCGGCGTCCCGGCGCTGTTGCCGAGAAGGCTCTCATAGGTGCGGGCCACGATGATCTTGTTGTTGGTGTACTGGCGGTGTTCCTCCCGCGCCACCCGCGGATATCCTTCGGGAATTTCCAGCGAGGGATCCTGAAATGCCGGGTGCTCGTGATCAATTCCCGTGTCAATCACAGCAATTTTTACGCCCGCCCCTGCTCGCTGCTCGCCTCCAATTTTTTCCCATGCTTCCGGGACGCGGGAAAGCGGGAGCGCGCGGTCGAGCAAAAGCCGCACCTCGTAAACCGGATGGACTCGCACTACGCCCGGGACACTTGTCAGCTGCGCAGCTTCTCGGTCCGGCACGCGCACCACGAGCGCGTTGGCCACGGTGTCCACCGATTCCAGCACCTCGACGCCGCGTTCCGCCAGCGCCGCGCGGACCACACGCTGTTCGGCCTGCACCCGGGCGCGCCGGTCGGCCAGCGCCTCGCGCCGCGCCTTGACGCTCCCCACCACTGCCGATGCTGCGGGTTCCCCGGCGAGCTCCACGATGTAGAGATCGGGAACCACCTGCGCCCCGGCGATCGCAGCCCCCAGCAGGAACCAAAGCCAGCCCTTCGTTCGCCTCATATGCCCCTTATCGCATTCTATGGCAGTTATCCATCCCGTGCGCCGTGCATCACTGTATGGGCAGCAGCGCTGCCTTGGAAGTTACGCCGCCGATCGTGATCTTGACCTCTTGCAGCCCGGTGGGAGCGTCCGCAGGGACGACCACATTGAGCTGATAGAGGCCCACGATGTACGGCGCCAGCCCGCTGAACTGGACCTGCGCGCGGCGCCCTCCGATGGTCACTTCCGGTTGAACCCGCGTCACGTGATAAGGTTGCGCCGGAGTCGGCTCGCCGGTGGGAGGCGTCGGATCCACAGGTCCCAGCCCGTTGGCGAAAAGTTGCACCACGCGCCCCCGTTGGGCCGGATTCGTGCTGTCTACGACGCGGTATTGTTCATCGAGAGCGGCAATCACCCTGCGTCCGGTAGCGTCCTGGCGCTCGAAGAAGGCGGGCGAGTAATCGGCGAGCGGCAACGTGTAGAGCGCGCTCGAAATCCAACCGATGCTCACTTTGAGCAGCACCGAGTTCAGGCCCTGCAACTCCCAGGGGACCTGCACGTTGATCTGTCTCGGGCTGACGAAGTAGATCCTGCCAGGCAGACTGAGGCCCCGCGATGGCGCGTCGAAGCTTACGCTCACCTTGGCTAGCGACAGCGGCAGATACGGCGTGCTGAACACCATCGTCGTGTCGCTCAATCCAACGCCGAAGATCGCGATGTAGGAGCCTGGCGCCACGGGAGCACCGCGCTCAAAGCTGGCCGCGTTGACCACACCGTCCGTGGAGATGGCAGGCCGCAGGCGCGCCCACCCGTCGAAGGGGACCACGAGCCCGCCCGCTTCGGCAACGAACTGCTGTTCGCCCAAAAGCGGCCCCAGCACCACGCGCGCCGCAGCGATGCCGTAGACGTCGGTTGCAGGATCGGCCGCTTCGATATAGCCCCCGCCGATCGTGGCGCGAAAACGCACGGGGACGTTGGGCACCGGCGCGCCGTAGCGGTCCGTCAGCTTGAAGGCGATGACGCGCTCGGGGATATAGGAACCCGCCACGCCGTCGAAGTCATAGCCGATCAGCGGGAACGCATTGAACGGTGTGTTGTCGCTCGCCAGATACAGGTACGGAACCCGCAACGGGCCCGGCCCGCCCTCGATGCGGATCTCACCTTCGTATCGCCCCGGGGACGGCAGGCTTCCTTCCAGCTGCACAGCCACCTGCGCGGAGCTGCCCGGATCGAGCGTCACGCTCGCGGGCGAGAGCGTGATCCGTGCGCGGGGATCCTCGACCCGCGGCGCCACGCTGAACCGCAGCGTCAGCCGCGCGCTGCCGATGTTTTTCAGGGTCAGCGTACGCGAGCTGCCGAGCGTCGCCTGCGTCACCGCCCCGAAGGAGACCGTAGCGGGCTCCACGGTTACGGGGGTTTGCAAGGCTGCTTCGGCGTCGAGTTTGCCTGCGCCCGCGGACACCACGCTCGCTTTTTGCCCGTCTTCGGCAACATCCGCGCTCGAGGTGTTGACCAGCGCGGATTTCAGCTGGCCCGGAGTGAGATCCGGTTTCTGCTGCTTGACGAGCGCTGCCGCGCCCGCCGCCAATCCGACGGCGAAGCTCGTGCCATCCACCGCGGTGTACCCCGTGGGATCCCACAGTTCGCTGTTGGGATCGTAACGCTGCGTTGCCGTAAACAGATCGGTGCCCACGGCAACCAATTCCGGCTTGATCCCGTACTCCCCGATCGAGGGACCGCGCGAGCTGAACACCGCCACTTCATCGGAGGGCGCTTCCCACTCGGTCAGCGTGGGGTCGAGGATCACGCGGGCGTCCGGGTTGCCGGCGAGGAAACTTTTCAGTTGCTTGCCCGCGCTGTTGGGGATCATGACCGCCGGGACGCCCGAGCCGGCCAGGCCCGCGGGGCTGAAGATGGAGTCCACGCCATCGAGCTGGTAAATGACGACGCCCACTGCGCCGGCATTCTCGGCGTTGAAGACCTTCAAGGCGAACGAGCAGCCGCCCCGTTGCACCAGCGCCACCGCGCCCGCCAGCGAACTGGTGGGAAGGGGACGGCAGGCGCGCCCGTCGTCGCCCAGCTTCTCGACGTCCTTGATGGGCGCGGTGAGCGGCGCCACCGGGCGCGGCCCGTCGCCAAAGCGCGCGGGAATCTTGCGCAACTCGGCAGGCGCGTTATCGGCTTCCAGACCCACGCGAGAGAACCAGACGTGGGCGTTGGTGATGGCGCCCACGGTGAGGGCCGATGGCGCCGTGGCCGGCGTGTTCACGCTGTTCAGCGCCGGATATTTCAGGCCCGTGTCGCCATCGTTGCCTGCGCTCACCACGGCCAGCATCCCGGCTTTCACGGCGTTTTCGACAGCCAACGCGCGCACGTCGCAAGGTTCGGAAGCGTTGGCTCCGCAGATCGCGCCCGTATCGAGCGGCCCGTAGACGGCGGCGCTGCCCAGCGAGAGCGTGACGATGTCCATGCCGTCCCGGAACGCGTCTTCCAGGGCTGCAATCACGACGTCGCCATACGTTGTGTCGTTGACGCCCGGCGAACCGAAAATCTTGTAGTTGCCCAGGAATGCTTTGGGCGCCACGCCGGAAATCGTGGCCGACGGCGTGGAGACCTCACGGCCCGCGGCGATCACTGCCACGGCGGTGCCGTGACCGACGCGATCCCGCGGCGTGGGATCGTCCGGGCGCGAATCTTCCGCGGGATTGGGCGGGGTGCCCGCCGCCAGCATTTCCACGTAGCTGCGCGCCACGATCACCTTGTTGCTGGTGTAAGGGCAGTCGCGCGGCACGCATTTGGGGTAACCGGGCGGCGGTCGCAACGAGTCGTCCAGCAAAGCGGGATGTTGGTGGTCAATGCCGGAGTCAATGATTCCGATCTTCACGCCGGCGCCCGCGTTGGCGAAGCCGCCGATCCGGTTCCAGGCGGCCCGCGCGTTGCTCAGATCGAGTGCGCGGTTCAGATGCAGGCGGATCGGAGGCAAATATTCGACGCGGCGTACGCCGGGAAGCCGCCGCAGTTCCTCCAAGCGGTCGGCGCTCGTGCGGACGAAGATCGCGTTGACGAGGATATGGCTGGTGGCCGTCACCTGAATCCCGCGGCGCTCGAGCTCCTGCCGCAAGGCGCGTTGCCGGTCCAGCAAGCGCTGTCCGGCCTGCCGCGTGTGCAAGCTCTCGAGTTCTTCCCGTGACCCGATCTGGGCCACGAGCGGCGGGTCTTCCAGAAGCAAGGCGTAGCGATCGGCAGCGCGATCAAGGGGCGCGGCGGGATAGAGCAGCGTGAGGAGTAGAGCGAGCAGCGTCCAAAGGCGACTCATGGCGGCTGTTTGTTGCGACGCAATTCGTCAGCAGTGGGTTTCGACCGTTCCCACAAAAAGTGAAGATTTTGTTATATTGGATTAAGAGAGCTACCTGTCATGGGCGTCAAGGCGCTGTTCCCCCAGGGTGCACAGGTCGAACACGGCAAGTTCGGCTTCGGCACCGTCGTTTCCTGCAATGAGGAGCACATCGTAATCCGGTTCGACGATTACGGTGAGAAGAAATTCGTCACGCCGATCGTCTTGCCTGCGCTGAAGAAGAGCGATCGCCAGCCTCCGCCCGAGAAGCGATCGTCGCGTCGCAAAACCAAGCCTGCGGTGGCAGGCACGGCCGGCTGATCCGCACGGTCGGGACAAGCCGGTTCGTTGCTGCCCCGGTTTGCTAGACTGAAAGCTCGATGAAGTTCGGGATCGTCGTCTTCCCGGGCAGCAACTGCGACCACGATGCCTGGTATGCGGTGACCCACAACCTCGGGCACGAAGCCGAGTTCCTGTGGCATGATTCCGAGTCGCTGAACGCGGTGGACGCCGTCATCCTGCCGGGCGGTTTCTCCTACGGCGATTATCTGCGTTGCGGGGCCATCGCCAAGTTCTCGCGGATCATGCGTGCGGTGGAGCGCTTCGCGCGCGAGGGCGGCCTGGTGCTGGGCATCTGCAACGGCTTTCAGATTTTGGTGGAGTGCGGCCTGCTGCCCGGCGCTCTGATTCGCAACCGCGGGTTGCGATTCATTTGCAAGCAGGTCGAACTGCGAGTGGAGACCATCAACTCGCCGTTCACTTCGGAGTTCCAGAAAGGTCAGATCGTGCGCATCCCGATTGCGCACGGCGAGGGTTGCTACTACGCCGATCCGCGTACGCTGGATGAACTGGAAGCGGAGGACCGCGTGGCCTTCCGCTACGTGGACAATCCCAACGGCTCGCTCCGCGATATCGCAGGCATTTTGAATGCAGGTCGCAACGTGCTTGGCATGATGCCGCACCCCGAGCGCGCCTCGGACCCGCTGATGGGTTCCACCGACGGCCTGCTCGTGTTCCGTTCCATGGTTGCGGCGCTCTCGCACGCCTCCCGATGAGTGCCATCACACCCGAACTCGTTGCCGCCCATCAGCTCACGGCGGAAGAGTACGAGCGCATCGTACGCCTGCTGGGCCGGGAGCCTACCTACACCGAGCTGGGCATCTTCAGCGTGATGTGGAGCGAGCACTGCTCCTACAAGAGCTCTCGCCTCCACTTGAAGAAGCTCCCCACCAAGGGCCCGTACGTGCTGCAAGGCCCTGGCGAGAATGCAGGCGTGATTGACATCGGCGGCGGCTACGCGGCTGCATTCAAGATCGAATCCCACAATCACCCGAGCTTCATCGAGCCGTTCCAGGGCGCAGCCACCGGCGTGGGTGGCATCCTGCGCGACATCTTCACCATGGGGGCGCGGCCCATCGCCGTGATGGACTCGCTGCGCTTCGGGCCGCTGGACGACCCGCGAGTCGGACCGCGCAACCGGCGCATCCTGCAAGGCGTGGTCGCGGGGATCGCTCACTACGGCAACTGCTTCGGCGTGCCGACGGTGGGCGGCGAATGCGTGTTCGAGCCTTGCTATAACGGCAACCCGCTGGTGAACGTCTTTGCGCTCGGCATCGTGCGCCAGGACCGCATCTTTTACGCGCGCGCCTGCGGCATCGGCAACCCCGTCGTTTACGTGGGCGCCAAGACGGGGCGAGACGGCATTCACGGCGCGTCCATGGCTTCGGCCGAGTTCACCGAAGAATCCAAACAGAAGCGGCCCAACGTGCAGGTGGGCGATCCCTTCATGGAGAAGCTGTTGCTGGAGGCCTGCCTGGAAGCGATGGAGACGGGCGCCGTGGTGGGCATCCAGGACATGGGTGCCGCAGGCCTGACCTGCTCGACCTGCGAGATGGGCAGCCGCGGCGGCACCGGTGTCGAAATCGAACTCTCGCGCGTGCCCCAGCGCGAGGCCGGCATGACGCCATACGAGATCATGCTTTCGGAGTCGCAGGAGCGCATGCTGCTGGTGGTCCAGCGCGGGCGCGAGGAGGAGGTGTTCCGCATCTTCCGCAAATGGGGCCTGGACGCCGTGGCGGTGGGCGAGGTCACCGGCGATGGCATGCTGCGCGTCAAGCACAATGGCGAAGTGGTGGCCGAAATTCCCAGCCGCGCGCTGGCTGATGAGGCCCCGGTCTATGACCGCCCGCGCACGCGTCCCTTCCGCACGGCGCCCATGGAGGGGCCTGAGTTTTCCAGCCACGACCTGACGGCGGACCTGATCCGCCTGCTGGCCTCGGGCGATCTGTGCGACAAGCGCTGGATCTGGGAGCAGTACGACTACATGGTGCGCACCAACACGGTGCTGGGGCCGGGCGCGGACGCCGCCATCCTGCGCATCAAGGAAACCGGCAACTCGCTGGCCATGGCGCTGGATGGCAACGGGCGATACTGCTATCTGGATCCGCGGCAAGGCGCGCGACTGGCGGTGGCCGAATGCTGCCGCAATGTTTCCACCGTGGGCGCTCTGCCTGTGGCGGCGACGAACTGCCTGAACTTCGGCAACCCGGAGCGCCCGGAAATCATGGCCCAGCTCGTCGAGGCCATCGAAGGCATGGGCGAGGCCTGCGCCTTTTTCGAGACACCGATCACCGGCGGCAACGTGAGCCTGTACAACGAGACGCTGGGGGAAGCGATTTATCCCACGCCGGTGGTGGGCGTGGTCGGCCTGATGAAGACGGGGCTGCCGGTGACGCCCGCGTTCAAGCGCGAGGGCCTTCACGTGATGCTGGTGGGCGGCTTGGGCGCCTGTGACGACAAGCGTTTCGGCGCCACCCAGTACGCGAAGGTCATCGTGCGCGAGATCTGGGGCTTGCCGCCTCTGCTGGATATGGATTACGAGAAGCGCGTGCAGGCCGCCATTCGCGAGATCGTGGGTGAAGGGCTGGCGGAGTCGTCCCACGATGTGAGCGACGGCGGGCTGGCCGTGGCGCTGGCCGAGTGCTCGCTCGGGGGCGTGGGCGCCGAGGTGGATTTGCCTGGCGATGATCGGCCGGAATTTGTTCTCTTCCACGAAGGTCCGTCGCGCATCGTGATCTCGACCGCGCAGCCGGATCGGGTCGAGCGCATCGCGGCGCGGCACGGCGTCGAGTTCCTGCGACTCGGCCACACCGTGCGTGGCGCTTTGCGGATCCGGCAGCGCGGGCGGTTGCTGGTAGATTGTTCGGTGGAGCAGTTGAGGCGCCCCTGGGAGTCCGCACTCGAGGAGGCCCTCAGGGGGTGAGCGACGATGTGGCGCGAGGAATGTGGCGTGGTTGCGGTTTACGGCCATCCTGAAGCGGCCAATCTGGCCTACCTGGGCCTGTATGCCTTGCAGCACCGCGGCCAGGAATCGGCCGGCATTGCTGCCAGCGATGGACGCACCGTGCGCTGCGTGAAGGGCATGGGCTACGTGGCCGACGTCTTCACGCCCGAGCAACTGGCCCGCCTGCCCGGCTCGCTGGCCATTGGTCACACGCGGTACTCCACGGCTGGGGAAAGTTCGAGCGAAAACGCGCAGCCGTTCGCCGTGGTTTGCAACAAGGGCCACATTGCCGTGGCGCACAACGGCAACTTGACCAATGCCGGTCCCTTGCGCAGACGGTTGGAGCGGGAAGGCTCGATTTTTCAGGCCACCAGCGACACCGAGGTCGTGCTCCATCTGGTGGCGCGCTCGCGCGAATCCGATCTGGCCGGCGCGCTGCGGGAGACCCTGCTTCAGTTGGAAGGGGCCTTCTCCATGGTGTTTCTGGCCCAGGACCGCATCATCGTGGCGCGCGACCCGTGGGGTTTTCGCCCGCTGTCGCTGGCTCAACTGGAAATGCCGGGCGGGCGCCTTGCTTACGTGTTCGCTTCGGAAACTTGCGCCTTCGACCTGATTGGGGCCACGTACCTGGGCGAGGTCGAACCCGGCGAAATGATCATCGCCGGTCCCGAGGGTCTGGTCCGGCAGCGATATGCACCGAGCTGCCGCACTGCGTACTGCGTCTTCGAGCACGTTTATTTTTCCCGGCCCGATTCGGTGATTTTCGGGCGGGCGGTGCACGAATCCCGGGAACGGATGGGGCGCTTGCTGGCGCGTGAGCATCCGGTGGAAGCGGACGTGGTGGTTCCGGTGCCCGATTCCGGGGTTTCGGCGGCCATCGGTTACTCAGCCGAATCAGGCATTCCCTTCCGTCACGGGCTGATCCGCAATCACTACGTCGGCCGGACCTTCATCGAGCCTTCCCAGGCCATCCGCGACTTCGGCGTGCGGTTGAAGCTCAATCCCGTGCGTCACCTGCTGGAAGGCAAGCGCGTCGTTCTGGTGGACGACTCCATCGTGCGCGGCACCACCAGCCGCAAGATCGTTCGCATGGTGCGGCAGGCCGGCGCGCGCGAAGTGCACCTGCGCATTTCCTGCCCGCCCGTCATCTCGCCTTGTTTCTACGGCGTGGACACGCCGACCAAGAAGGAGTTGATCGCCGCCAACAGCACGATCGAGGAAATCCGGCGTTTCGTGGACGCCGATACGCTGGGCTATCTCTCGCTGGAGGGCCTGCGCATGGCGGTGGAAGACCTGCACGGCGCGTACTGCTATGCCTGCTACACGGGCCGCTACCCCACCGAGCTGGTCAACCTCGACGAGCTGATGGCCGAAACCCGGAGCCGCCGCTGAGATGCCCGCACGCGTGGCCGCTTCGGCCGAAAGCGTTCCTTACTCGCGGATTCGCGAGCTTGCCGAACGCGCCATGCGCCTGCCAGGGGTACTCAAGCTTTACTTCGGCGAATCCAACGTTCCCACGCCGGACTACATCAAGCAGGCGGCCTGGGAGGCCCTGCAACAAGGCTACACCTATTACACCGAGAACGCCGGCCTGCCCTCGTTGCGTGCAGCCCTGGCGCGCCACTACCGCCGCTTGCACGGCGTCGAGCTGGACCCCGAGCGTGAAATTGTCATCACCGCTTCGGGCGTTCAGGCCTTGAACGTTGCGATCCGGGCGGTGCTGGATCCCGGCGACGAGGCGATCGTGCTGACGCCGGCCTGGCCCAACGGCGCCGCCAACGTGAGGCTGGCCAACGGCAGGCCGCGCGAAGTGCCGCACGTGTTATGCGGCGCACGCTACGAGGTGGATTTCGACGCGTTACAGGCGGCGCTCACTCCCAGGACCCGTCTTTTGATTTACACCTCGCCCTCCAATCCGCTCGGCTGGGTCGCCACGGTGGAGGACCAGGCACGGCTGCTCGAGTTCGCTCGCGAGCACGAGCTGTGGCTGCTGGCGGACGAAGTCTACGAGCGGCTTTACTGGCGTACCGACACGCTGGGTGATCCGGCGCCTTCGATTCTCAGACTCGCCAACCGGGACGATGCGGTGATCGTCGTCCAGTCTTTCTCCAAGAGCTACTCGATGACCGGATGGCGCGTGGGATGGCTGGTGGCGCGGGCGGATCTGGCCCGGAAGGCGGCCCAGCTCAACGAATTCATCGTCTCGCACGCGCCGAGTTTTGCCCAGAAGGCCGCGGAAACAGCGCTTGAGCGGGGCGAGGATGAGCTGCGGGCCATGCTCATCCGGCTGAAGGAAAACCGGGACTTCGCGTTGTCCGCGCTGCGGAGCATGCCTGGCGTGCGCACTCCGGAACCCGAGGGTGCATTTTATTTGTTCCCCCGGATCGAAGGCGTGGAGGATTCCTTCGGATTCTGCCTGCGGCTGCTGGAAGAGACGCGGGTAGGACTGGCGCCGGGGGTGGCTTTTGGCGCGGGAGGCGAGGGGTCGGTCCGGTTGTGCTTCGCGGCCGATCGGGGGATCCTCGAGGAGGCCCTGGGCCGGCTCGAGCGCTTCTTGCAGCGGCGTTAAAAAAGTCTTGGGATTCAAGGAAAGCCGTGTTATCATGCAAGTGGAGCGTATCCCGAGTCAGGCCGGACTCCAAAACTTGATCCAACACCAACGTTTTGGGGTTCCGACTCGTAGGTTTGCGCCGGTGAGCAAGCTCCGGCCCGACGAGGGCGCGGGAGAAGCCTGAAGGCGCACGGGGGATCCCCACCCTGTCGAGTACGGGGTCAATGAGGGAGCCGGCGACTCAGTAGGAGCGCTCCTTTTTCTTTTTTCTTTTCGCTTTTTGCTTCCATGAACCTGTTATTTATTGGCGATATCGTTGGCTCCGCCGGCCGGCGTTTCGTGGCTGAGGCGCTGCCCGATCTGATTTCCGAGTACGGGATTCACCTTACCGTGGCGAACGCGGAAAATGCGGCGGGTGGTTTCGGCCTCACCCCTCCGGTCGCGGACGAGCTATTTTCGATGGGCCTGGATGTGCTTACTTCAGGTAATCACATCTGGGACAAGAAAGAAATCATCGAGTATCTGGATCGCCAGCCTTGCCTGCTGCGGCCCGCCAATTACTCGCCAGGCCTGCCGGGTCGCGGAGTATATACGGGGCGGGCGCGCAACGGGTCTGCGGTGGCCGTGATCAACTTGCAAGGGCGCACCTATATGCCTCTTACCGACTGCCCGTTTCGCAAGGCCGACGAAATTCTCGCTTCCCTGGATCCGGCCATCCGGATCCGCATCGTGGACTTTCACGCCGAGGTGACCAGCGAGAAAATGGCCATGGGCTGGTACCTCGACGGGCGGGTTTCCGCCGTGATCGGCACCCACACCCACGTACCCACCGCCGATGCCCGCATTCTGCCGGGCGGGACCGCTTACCAGACGGACGCCGGCATGACCGGGCCTTACGATTCGGTCATCGGCATGGATAAGGATATTGCCTTACGCCGGTTTCTGACTTCTACCCCAGTGCGTTTGGAGGCCGCTCGGGGTAAAGTAGAACTACATGGGCTCGTGGTGCGCATAGACGACCAAACTGGCAAGGCGCAGGAGGTATTGCGGGTTTTCCGCGAAAGATCCTGAGTGAGAGCCAGGCGGTGACGGTTCTGCTGGTCATTTCGCTCGCGCTGGGATTGGGGCTGGGAATCTACGCCCTCGATCTACGCCGGCGTGTGGGCCAGCTTCTGCAGCAGGTGCAGGAGCTGGAAGCCCGCGCGGCAAGTCACCTTCACACCGATTCACTCACGGAACTGTCCAGTCGCGTGGCCCTGGAGAAATGGATCGAGGAGGTGCAGCCCTGCGCGGGTCTGCTGGCGGTCTGCGACCTGGATAACTTCAAGGCGCTGAACGACCGCTACGGGCACCTCGTCGGCGACCAGGTGCTGCGCGACATCGGCCAGCTCATCCGCGGCTCGATCCGCCAGGAGGACCGTGCGTTTCGCTGGGGCGGGGACGAGTTCGTGATTTACTTCCGGACCGAAGACCAGGCGCTGGTGGAGGACCGGCTGCGCGCGCTCGAGCGACGGCTGGCAAACTTTTATGTCCGCAACCACGGACCCGCTTCGGTGGGGCTGAGCTGGGCTGTGGCGGCGATCCCGGCGGGTTCGACCGCCCGGGACAGCTTGCAGGAGGCCGACCAGCGCATGCTGGAGACGAAGCGGCAGCGCCGGATTCCCCTGGCCGGCGGCCCAATCGCATGAAAGCGTCCGAGGCCCCTCACTCGTCCGGATAAACCCAGACCCTGCCCCGTTCCAGTTGCTGGTACCGCACGCCGGGGGCGCGGATTACCAAAGCGGCGCGGAACTGGCGGGGATCGGCGGCATTGTCCGGGAACATGTCGTAGTGGCAGGGGATGGCGACTTTGGGCCGGATGCGTGCCGCCAGCCCCGCCGCTTCCCAGTGACACAGATTCGCGAACCCGCCGTTGATGCAGGTGATCAGCACGTCGGGCTGCTGCGGAGCGGCCTCGGCCACCAGCTCGTGCCAGGCCGTGTCCCCGGTCAGGTAGATCAGCGGACCGTCGGCGAAGCGGATGGCGTAGCCCAGATGATTCAGGTCGCCCGGGTCGGTAGGCAGGGCGAACGTCGCGCGCAGCCGGAGGTCGGCGTGCTCCAGCTCGGCGCCCGCCCAGAGCATTCGAATCCGATCGGAAGGAACCCCCAGGCGGCGGAAGGTCTCACAGCTAGGGGCCGGGCCAGCGAATAACATCGAATCCTTTCGCGACAGGCGGGCGATGGTGCCGGGATCCGTGTGATCGCGGTGATTGTGCGTGCAGGCGAACACGTCCACATCGAGATCTTCCGGTTCGATCGGTGAGGGAAAGCAGCGGTTGAGGTCGAGCGGGCGTTGCGAGCTGGAGGGGGTATCCGTCAGGTACAAATCCACACCGAGAGTGGTTCCCGCCGGAGACTTGAAGATAAAGCCCATCTGGCCCAGCCACCACAGGGCCACCTTGCCCGCCGGGACCTGAAAGGCGCGGATTTCATCCATCAGCAACGCGGACATCGCTGTGACCTCACATGATGGCTGTGGGCGGCGCCGGTTCGTCGGGACGCCCCGCATTGGCCAGCGGCACGCGCACCATCAGGTAAGCCAGTGCTGCGAGCACGACCAGACCGAGCAAGAAGGAAGGTTCCGCAGTCACTTTGGGCAGCGGGTACTCGAAGAAGCGGAACGTAGCCACCACCAGCCCCATCAGGGCTTCGCCGGCGATCAAACCCGCTGCCGTGAGTACCCCCGCGTTCTCCACGCGCGCCCGCTGCGCTTCGTTCAGACCGCGGCTGTCCCTGAGACGGTCCGTGACCCAACGGATCAGACCTCCAACAAAAATTGCAAAAGTTGTTTCGAGCGGCAGGTACATGCCGACTGCGAACAGCATGGGGCTGCGGGCGCCCACCAGGATCAGCGTGAAGCCCATCAGCATGCCCACCACGATCAGCGGCCACGCCATCTGCCCGCCCACGATGCCCTGGGCCAGCATGGCCATCAGGCCGGCCTGCGGCGCCGGCAGCGCCTTGTCGCCGAAGCCGATCCCGCCCGCATTGATGTTGCCCACGTGCAGCACCAGCAGCGGGAAGTAGAGCACGAAGCTCGCGATGGCGACGCCCAGGAAATCGCCGATCTGCATGTAGCGCGGAGTGCCTCCGAGCAGGTGGCCCACCTTGAGGTCCTGAAGCATCTCGCCGGCCACGGCCGACGATACGCACACCACCGTCGCCACGCCTAGCACCGCTGCCACGCCGCTGGGACCGGAAACGCCGATGGTCACCATGAGCAGCGCCGCCACGATCAGGGTGGAAAGGGTCAGCCCGGAGATCGGGTTATTGGAGGACCCGATCATGCCCACCAGATTGCCCGACACTGCCGCGAAGAAGAATCCCAGCACGATCATCACCGCGGCCGCGAGGATGCCTCCGGCGATCCGGCCCGAAAGATAGGAGTACAGGACGATCATGCACAGGAAGGCCACCGCCAGTCCTGCAAACGTGACCCGGGCGCTGATGTCCCGATCCAGCCGGCTCGTCGTGGCGGCCTGTTCCCCTGCCTTCTTCAAGTCGGAAATGGCGCGGCTCATGCCCGCGGCCAGGTTCTTGCGCATCCGGAAGAGCGTGAAGCCGGCGCCGACGAGCATGCCGCCCACCGCGATGGGACGCACGATGAAGCGCCACACCGCCGCAGCCAGCGCCGCCCAGGATTCTTCGCCTGCCCCCGCCGGCAGGGTCTGGCTCAGCTGCGGTCCGAGGAAATACATCAGCAGCGGCACCAGCAGCCCCCAGGCGAGAACGCCGCCCGAAAAGTTCAGCGCCGCCAGTCGCGGTCCGATGATGTAACCGACGCCCAGGTAGGCCGGGCTGATCGCGGGGGCCGAGAACGTGGTCACGCCGCCGGCGCCTAGAGCGCGTGCCTGCTCGGTGGTTCCCAGACGCACCAGGCTGCGACCCAGCTCGCCCACGCGCACCAGAAAATCCTTGCTGGCTGCAAAGACATGGATCACTCCGAGGAAGTACACGGCGGCGCCCACGCCCATGTTGTAGAAGAGCAGGCGGGCGGCCTGCGCGCCTCGCTGGCCGGCCTTGTGGATCTCGGCGGCGGCTTGCGATTCGGGGAAGGGAAGCTCGGGATCGCGCACCATGACGCGCCGCAGCAGGACCACGAACAGGATGCCGAGGAAAGCGCCCACCAGCATCAGCACGCTGGATTTCCAGTACGCCTCGGAGGTGTCGAAGCGCGCCCAGGTGCCCGTGATCACGAATGCAGGAATGGTGAAGATCGCGCCTGCCGCCACCGACTCGCCGATCGAGCCCACCGTGCGCGCGATGTTCTCTTCCAGAATCGAGCCGCGCCGGAGACGGAGGACGGCCATCGAGATCACCGCCGCCGGATAGGTGGCGGCGATAGTCATGCCCGCGCGCAGGCCCAAGTAGGCGTTGGCAGCGCCGAGGATGACCGTCATCACGAGGCCGAGCAAGACCGCGCGCAGCGTGAACTCGCTCATCTGCACGTTCTCGGGGACGAAGGGCCGGAATTCGGTCGCAGTCGAGGAGTCGGGCTTGGTTGGTTCTTGCATCGGCGTTATCTTAGCAAAACCGCTCCGCGCAGCCCGCTTCGAGCCGGGGACGCGCTCAGCGACGCAGAGGATCCTCGACCCAGGGCGGAGTGGCTTGGATCAGCCGGCCCAGTTCCGGTTGCGCGCGCTCCAGAGCCTGCTTCATTTCCCAGGCGATCCGGCGGTAGCTGAAGTGGCCCTTGACGCTGGTGCGCAACCGGCAGATGTAATCGGCCTCGGCGAAGTCCATCTTGAAGAGGAAGCGCGAGCGCGTAGCGAAAGGCAGCAAATAGTGGGAAGCGGGTTCGGGAAGGCTCGCGGCCGCGGTCAACGCCTCTTCTATGGCGCGCCGAAAATCGGCCTCCAGCCCGACTTCGCCCAGGATCGGCGGCGTGTCGTAACCGAGCCGGCTGGTGAAGGCCTGACGGTACTGGTGGCAGCGGCGGTGACGGTGCAGGTCGCGCCAGGCCCCGATGTCCATGACGATGTCAAAGACGTACGGCGCGCTGCGGAAGGCCCGCGGCAGCTCGTCCCGTTCGCCGCGCGGGCGGGTTGCCAGCTCCAGCACTTCCCGGCGCATGGACGGGCTCCAGCCTGCGGCCATTTCGTACAGCTCGCGATAGGGCCGGTCGGTCACCGGATAGAGCAGCGTAGCCACGGCGTCGGCGGCCGGGTCGCGCGGCATGACCAGATCTACCGCGCGCGGCTCAACGGCTTGCGGTGCAGGGAGATTTTGCTGGGCCCAGAGACGCAGTTGTTCGCGCACGCTGCGCTGGTACTCGTCGGGACCGGCGAAGCGGGCAAGCGTCGGCGCCACGGGATCGGCGGGCACGCCGGAATACCACGTGCAGGCAGGCGGCGCGGCCAGCGCGGCGGCGATTTCCTCCGCCAATTCCCGCAGTTCCGCATACTCGGAGATCTTCAGGCGGCGGATTTGTTTTTCGAGCGTGCGGATGCTGGTCACCTGGCCGACATTGGTGGGCGCGCCGAGAAAGAGCAGATACCGGGCTACGTCGAAGGCTCGCGCCGCGAGGTTGCGCTGGTAACTTTCAGGCGACATGTCGGCAGGGCGGGGAAGGCGCTCCTGGAGGGCGCCAAGGACTGCTGCGTGGACCTTCGAGTAAGTCGCCAGTAATTGAGTGGCGATGCGATGGTAAGTCATCGCCTGCTCTTCAGTAAGTTCGGGGGGCGTGACCGGCTGGGCGCGCGAGTAATCCTGGTAACGCGATGATTTGGCCTGTCCGTCCCACAACGGCTCGTCCTCAATTTCCGTCGCCGCCAGCTCGGAGACGCCCTCGAAGCACACCGCCAGGTGACCAAGATCGGCGATCGAGGCGTGACCGTACTGGAAATAGTAATGCTCGAGGAAACGGCGGGAATCGTGCCGGCGCACCCATTCGAGCGACTCGCGAATGGAATCGGGAGAACGGCTGTACCGCGCCAACGCGTACGCGCAGGCCTCCGGCGGCATCGGCGCGAGTACGAGGACGCGAGACGGCTTGTCCACCACGCTATGATACTAATCCGGTGCGCGTCAGGATCAAACGGCTTTTTCCGGATGCATATCTGCCGGAATATGCACACGGTCCCGCCGAGGATGCGGGCATGGATTTGCGGGCACGCGAGGACGTCACGCTTCAGCCCGGCGTGCCGGCTACCGTCTCAACCGGTCTTGCCATCGAGCTGCCCCCGGGCTGGGAGGCGCAGATCCGGCCACGCAGCGGTCTGGCCCTCAACCACGCCATCACGCTACCCAACAGCCCGGCCACGATAGATCCCGGCTACCGGGGTGAAATCCGCGTGATCCTGCTCAATCTGGGGTCGCAGCCCTACCAGGTCCGCCGCGGCGATCGCATTGCTCAGATGGTCGTCGCGCGGTACGAGCCGGTGGAGTGGGAAGAAGGGGAACTAGGGGATTCGCGGCGCGGAACTTCCGGCTTCGGATCTTCCGGCAGGTGAAGGTTGGTGGACGGCATGGGATTCGAACCCACGACCCCGGCGTTGCGAACGCCGTGCTCTCCCAGCTGAGCTAGCCGCCCACCGTGGGCCGAATTCAATTATAGCATCGGCATTGGCGTCTGTGTAGTTCCAGGCGGCAGCTTTCGGCAACTGCGCAACCGCGTTACGGCGAGCCGGGGACCGGGTTGATCACCGCCCGTATGTCGCAGGAAGGGCTGCTGAGCCCTGTGGGCAATAACCTGCGACTGCCGCGAAACGGAGGCGATGGCTCGCCTTCGCAGCGGAGACGCCACGGCTGCGGGAAAGGACGTCCTCGGACTCGTGCGCGGTGCGCCTGGCGCTGCCAGCTCAACGCGGTCCGCGTTTCCGGAATGAAATGCGACCGGACAGAAGACCCGCCACCAGCAAAATGATGAACAGGGCAAGCAGCGTGACGAGCGTGGCAACCGAACCGGCGACCAGGTAATCTCCCCGTCCCCACGGGCGGGGAAGCAAGTGCAGAGTCAGCGCTACCGTGGCCACAAACAGTAGCAGCAGGATTGCAACGATCAGCAGCCAGCGGTAACGGCGCCGGGGCATATGGCGGTCAGGCGACGTCAGTCGCAGCGGAAGACAACCTGGACTCGGGGCTTCGCCCCTCCATCACGATAGCGCACCGTGCGGTGTGGCCGGGCGCTACGAATGTGCGGCGGGGCTCTCTGACCCTGCGAGCAACGCCTCGGCCAGCCGGCGAAAATCGCTGGGGGTCACCAGATGGAAACGAATTTCGAGTCGTGTGTGCTGGCGGAGTTCGCGCTCGAGTTTTTCGCTGGGGAGTTCGGGGCTGGCCACGAACAGATTGCCGCTAGCCACCCGGAACGGAAGCACCTTCCAGCGCTCGACCAGATGGGCAGGGAGGCTGCGAGCCACGGCGGGCGGGATTTGCTCGGGCTGGAGGTTTTCCAAAGGCAGGTCCTGCTGGGAGCTCAAAGCGGAATAGACCTGGCGCTCGTCCAGCTTGCGCAGCCGGACGAGATACTCGCCCAGGCGCAGATCCGCCGGTTTGGAGGCCAGGGCCTGTTCGAGATCGCGCGCGGTGAGCCAGCCCGACTCCACGAGCAGCTCTCCCAGCCGCCTGCGGTTGTCGGCAAGGGTCGCGCGCTGCGGCAGGCGATGCTCGGTTTTGCGCCACGCCAGGGAACGCTTGCCCAGACGGGCGCGCTCGTAGTCGTACACCGCCTGCACGGTGGCCACTGCGTTGATGGCGTTTGCCCACAGGATTCGCAAGGGCGACCCTATGGCGAAGGCCCAGCCGTAGATTCGCGCCACCAGGACGCAGCGCACAGCCATGCGCCACAATTGCATGCCGAGGGTTGCGGCCAGCAACCACTGCGTGTGCGCGGCCTGGCCGAATCCCCAGGCCTCACCTGCAATCTCTGCCGCGATCCACGTCAGCGCGCCGTAGAGAAAGATGAAATTGACCAGCACGGAGAGGGGATTGCCGATGAGGCCTTTGCGATCCCGCCACAGGAAGTACACCTCGGCGACTCTGCCGCGCCAGCCGAACTGCTCCCAGCCTTGCAAGGCGATCCCGGTCACCCAGCGCCTGCGCTGCCGTATGGCGGCCCGCGGCGACTGGGGGAAGTACTCTCGCGTGGCCACCGGCACGCCCTCCAGCAAGTGGACTCCGGCAAAGTATTGCGAGCAACCCAGTCTGCGAAGGCGCAAACCGCTGGCGTAATCTTCGGTGAGCTCGCGCGGCTCGAAGACCCGACCGTTGTGGGAGGCGGCGAGCAGCTCGATGGCCCGCCGCGTATAACCCGTACCCACGCCATTGCCGGGCAGTGCCGCGCCGAGGCGCAGGCGTACCGGGACATCCTTGTGCTGGTATTCGGCGAACTCGTCACAGTACACGCCGTGAGTCAGGTAGCGGTGCGGCGTGGGCAGAGGCAGAACGGGCAGTTGCACCATGTCGTAACGCTGGGCGTAGAAGTTGATCCACTCCAGCTCGAGCGGGTGCATCCAGTCTTCGGCGTCGTGGGTCACGATGATGTCAAAGTGCACGCCCTGTTCGCGCTCAAAGTCGAGCATCCCCTGGTAAATCCAGTTCAGACAATCGGCCTTGGAGGTCGGTCCGTCGTGCGGGCAAAGCGCGATATGGACGTTGGGGTGGCGGCCGCAGACTTCCTTCACCGCCTCCACAGTGGGCTCATCGTTCGGGTAGCACCCCACGAAAAAATCCACCGGTTGGTAGCGGCAGGCAGCGAGATTGCGCTCCAGCATGCGGCCGATCACGCGATGTTCCTGCCACAGGGGGATCCAGACGGCAATACGCTGCCGTGGAGCGGAGGCAAGCGATTGGGGATCGGGCGGAGTCAGGGATGCCGCGGGTCTCAGCTTGCGCCGGAGCAAGCTTGCCAGCCAGACGAAGTCCACAAACAGGTCATCGAGGCCGCTCACGAGCAACCAGACCGCCAGGGGAGCGAGCCACGCCGCTATCCAGCCGTCCAGCCAGTTCATCCGGCTTCTCCGCAAAGGGAGGCGTCCATCCAGAGATAGTGGCCACAAGGTCAGGAAAGTCGCATGGCGTCGTTCGTCTCCCGCACAATAAGGACATGCGACGAAAATTCGGAAGGTTGATTCTGGTCTTGCTGGCGTTCCTGCTGCTGGGCTTGGGCCTGAGTCCGAGCGCTCCGCAGGCGCCGGCGAACGATTTCCACTTTTCGATTCTGGGTGATCGCACCGGCTCGGCTGCGCCGGAAATCTATGGCCGCATCTGGCGCGAGATTGACATGCTGGGGCCGGCTTTCGTGATCAACGTGGGCGACACGATCCAGGGCGGACGCGACGAGCGCGCCGAGTCGGACTGGCAACAAGTCCTGCCCGCGCTGGAGCGCTACCGTCGCTACCCGCTCTTCCTGGTGCCCGGCAATCACGACATCTGGAGCGAGCACTCACGTCGGCTGTTCGAAAAGTATGCGGGCCGGAAAGTCCCTTACAGCTTCGACTACCAGAACGCCCACTTCGTGGTCCTCGACAACAGCCAGACGACCACCCTGGGGGACGATCAGCATGAGTTCCTGGAGCGCGACCTGCGCGCACACCGCAATCGGCGTCCGAAGTTTGTCTTTCTCCACAAACCGTACTGGCTTGCACCCCTGCGGCTGGGCTCGGGCGAATTCCGGCTCCATCAACTGGCGCGGGAATACGGGGTGGATTATGTGATTTCCGGCCACACCCACAATTTCGCCCGCATGACGCGCGACGGGGTCACCTACATCATCGTGGGGAGCTCGGGTGCGAATTTAGCGCGCTACCTTTCCGATCCGGCCAACTTCTCGCGTGGCTTTTTCTATCACCACGTCTGGGTCCACGTAAAGGGCACGGAAGCCCGCTTCACCGTCAAAGAGCTGAGCGGGTCGCCGGGGCAAGGCCGCATGTTTCGTGCGGAGGATTGGGGCCCGGACGGACCGCAGTTCGATCCGGAGGATCCGGCGCGCAAGGATCGTCCGGAAACCTGAGGGCTTTCGTCAGTCGAGCTTGCGCAGGACTTCGAGCACGACGCGCCCTACGACCTCGAAACTGTCCGCGCTCAGTTTGTCCGGGGTGTCCTGTTCGGTGTGCCAGTAGGAGTTGTTGGGTCCATACTCGAAGTCAATCAGGTTGACGGCGCTGGCGCCGCGGCGGAGGAAGGGAACGTGGTCGTCCTCAATCCAGCCCGGCTGATCCAGGAAGTAGCGGCGCAAGCCGAGCTCGGCCGCAGTCTGCCAGACCAGGTCGCGCAGCCAGGCGGTCGAATTCATCTCGCGCACGATGCCCAGATCGCGGTCGCCGATCATGTCCACATTGATCAGAGCCTTCAGGCGCGCCAGCGTGCCGTCGCTCGCCCAGCGTTCGGCCAGGTGACGGCTGCCGTAAACGCCATCCTTGTCCGACCACGGCCCGAACGACTCTTCGCCGTCGAAGAAGACCACCAGGATGTCGTTGCGAAACTTGAGGCCGGAGATTGCACGGGCCAGCTCGAGCAGAAAGCCCGTGGAAGAGCCACCGTCGTTGGCGCCCACGAATTCGATGTCCGGCATCCACTTGGTGTCGTAGTGGCCGCTGACGGCCACGGCTCGCCCGCTCGTTCCGGGGAAACGCGCGATCAGGTTTTCCATCTCGATGGGCCCCAGCGGCGTTTGCGCGGTGAAGCGGTCGCGAAGGATCTGGCAGCCGGTTTTTTCCAGCTCGCTCAAAATGTAGCCGCGGAGCTGGTTCAGGGCAGGGGAGCCGGGCGGACGGGGTCCAAAGGCGGTCGCGCGCTGCGCGTGCCTCAGCGCCGTGCGAGCGTTGAATTCACCGCGCCGGGCCTGCCCGCAAGCCTGCCAGGCCGCTGCCAGGGTCAAGATCAGGGCTTGACGGCGATGCATATGTAACCCAGGGTAAAATCGCGCTGCCGGTCCAGGCGATCCAGCAACGGCAAGACCAGAGCCAGTGGGGCCGCAACCAGCGCTGCCACCACAAAGAACGGCCCCGGGAAAAATTGCAGCGCGTTGAGCAATCGTCGCGCGAGGAGCTGAAAGAAACCGCCTACTGCCTCCACACTGACCGGGGACAGGCCTGCCTTCCGGATGAGATAAGCGAGGCCGTAGCGCGTGAAGCGGTAGTAATCGTGAGGCGCCTGATGAATTTCCCATTCCTGCGGCGCCACCAGCAGCAGCCGACCGCCCGGCGCCAGCACGCGCGCGATTTCTGAAAGCACGACTGCCGGTTCGGGTACGTGCTCCAGCGTGACCACGTTCAGACAGGCATCGAAGGCGCCGTCGGCGAAGGGAAGGGCGGCAAGGTCGGCAATCACGTCCAGCCGGCTGTAATCCCAGGAGGGATCGCCCACCGCCAGGTCCACGCCGCAGTAGCGCTGCCGGGCAAAGTAACTTGCGTAGGCGCCCTCGCCCGCTCCCGCGTCCAGAACACGGGCGTCTGTGGGAAGGCTAGCGGCGAAGGCCTGGACCGCATCCTGGATGGCGGCTTCGAAAGCGAGCAGGCGGCGACGGAGCCAGGCGGGCAAGTGGCGGCGGATGGCTTTGTATCTCACCGCTTCTTGCGCGCCTCCAGCATCACGGTGGAGCCGGCACGACAGGCGGCTTCGAGCAGGGTGAAAGGCAACGCGGCCACCACCAGCCCCAGATAGAGCAAGTCCTTGCACAGTCGCACGGCCGGTGATTCGCGGACCTTGCGGACCCTTCGCGCCATGGGATCCAGCCAGGGCGCCAGGCTGGTGGCGAGCCCTGCAGGGTTATCGCGCAAGGAAAAATATTTCCGCCGAGTAACTTCAAAACCGCAGCAATCCAGTAAATATTCGAGATCGCGATCCCGGAAATTCAGTAAGTGGCGCGGTACGTCGAGCCCGCTCCAGTTTTCGCCGAGCAGAAGAAACTGCCAGCAGGCTGCGTTCGGGGTCTGGACGACCAGGCGACCTTCGGGCGCCAGCAGCCGCCAGGCGGCGTCCAGATACTCCGCGGGATCCTCCAGATGCTCGAGTACGTGAAACATGGTTACGACGGCGCAACTGGAAGGCGGCAGCGGCGCCTGCTTCAGGGAACCACAGACCGTGGGCGACCCGTTCGCGCGCCAGGCCAGGGCAGCCGCGCGCGGCGAGAGATCCAGGCCGATGGCACGGATGCCGCGCTCGCGCAGAACGCGGACGAACAAGCCTCCGCCGCATCCTACGTCCAGCACGAGGCCGTCCTCCCCCGCGTGGCGCAACGCCTTCCGTACGAACTCCACGTGATCGCTGATGACCAGTCTCCGCCAGGCCTCCTCCAGGCGGTCCGCCGCGCCATTGGCGGGCGCGAACCAGTAATCCTCCGGGTAGTAACTTGCGAGTTTTTCCCGGGAAGGCCAGGGATCGAGTCGGATCAGGCCGCACTGAGCGCACTGCAGGATTCGAAACTGTTCCGCTGTCGTCCGGTAAAGACGGTCACCGGCGTGAAACAGCACGCGAAATTCGGGTTCATCGCAGGCCGGGCAAGGTCTGCTTGCCGCTGCTTGAGTGCTCATCACGCTGCCAGTCCCATCATTTGCCGGAGGCTGATGCGATGCCTCAGGATGAGGCGCCTCAGTTCGGAATCGCTGAGTTTCCGGATACGCCGGAGCTCGCGCCGTTTGCGGAGCATCCGGGGAATCAGGGCCATCGCAGCCAGATCCCCTGCGAGCAGCGCCAACGCAGCCCGCAACTTGCCGGAGAAACCAGCATAGCGCGCCAGCTCGCCCCTGTTGCGGATCGCTGCCCAGACCCCGGCGGCTAGCCGTACGCCGTAATACCAGGGATTCAGCGCCAGCAGGCTCCAGGGAAAAAGCTTCACGGCAAGCAGCACACGGTTGCGTTCGATCAATTGCAGGCGCCGGGTGGAGGTCAGTCCCAGCGTGGCCCCGCGGTGGTGCCAGACCACGGCGTCCGGCACATAAAGACAACGCCAGCCGGCGATGCGAGCCCGCAGGCCCAGCTCGGCGTCGTCCCCGTAAGCGAAGAAATCCTCGTCAAAACCCCCGATTTGCTCAAGCATGCTCCGGCGGTACATCGCCGCGCAGCCGTCCGGCCAGAGGACTTCTTCCATGGCGTCGTACTGGCCCTGATCCAGCTCGCCCGATCCCCGGCCCCGGTTTTGACCGTCGGGATAAATCAGGTGGCCAACCTTGTCAATCCGGGCGGGATCCTCCTTGACCAGAATCTTCGAGGCCGCCATGCCTATGTCCGCACCGTACTCGAAAGCGCGTCGCAGCGCGGCCAGCCAGCCCGGAGACGCCACGGCGTCATTGTTGAGCAGCGCCACGTAATCGCCGCTTGCCACGGCAATGCCCTGGTTGTTGGCGGCGCAAAATCCCCGGTTCGAGGCATTGCGCAGGATCCGCAAGGGGAAACCGGGCCGGGATCCGAACTCGTTTTGCGCCATCTCTACGGAGCCGTCCTCGCTCCCGTTATCCACCAGAATTACTTCGAAAGAGACTTCACGCTGCTCCGCGAGGGAAAGCAGGCAATGCCGGAGCAACTCACGGCGATTCCAGTTCACTACGATCACCGAAATTTCTGACATCGGCAAAGTCCCGACGCCGGATCAAGTTGGCGAGGCGCAACGATCGCGCCGCGGATACACGCAGGATTTGTTGTATTATAGCGATGGGGCGCGTGGCGGAGTAGCGATGTATTCGATCGGCCAGCGGCTGCGCGAGGAACGCCTGCGAAAGGGCATCAAGCTTTCCGAAATCTCCGAATTTACCCGCATCCGCACAGCCTTCCTGGAAGCCATCGAGAATGACCAGTTCGATCAGCTTCCGGGAGCCTTTTATGCCCGCAGCTTCATCCGGCAGTACGCGCGCTATATCGGGCTGGATGATCCGGAGCTGGAAGCCGAGATCAAGCGCCAGCTTGGCGAACCCGGCCCTGTGGTGAGCGCCCAGGAGGTCCTGACCGGCCTGAGCGTGAGCGGTCCGGAAAAGTCCCCGGTCTTGTGGCGGACCCAGCCCGCATCGCGGTGGTTGGCTTATGTGACGGTGGCCGGCCTGGTGGTTGCGGGCATCCTTGGAGTTTATCTGGGCTGGCGGCAGGTGCGGGTCCGCGCCGAGGCCGAGTTGCATGCGATCCGCCCGGCTGAGACCACAGTCGCGCCAGTCACGCCGCAGCCCGCTGTGCAGCCGCCGGCATCTACGTTGCCGGGACCTGCGCCGACAGCTGGCCCCGCGCCAGCGCCTCAACCCGCAGCCGCGGGACCCGCCGAAACCGCCCAGCCTGCGCCCGCGGCGGAGAGTACTCCCGAAAGACAATCGCTCGTGGTCGAGATCCGGGCGCAGAAAGACTCCTGGATCCAGGTGCACTCCGACGAAAAGGTCGTTTTTGTGGGCACGCTCCGCAGCGGGCAGGCTCGCACCTTCGAAGCTTCTGAGCGGATTCGGATTCTGACGGGCAACGCGGGAGGTTTGCAAGTGCTCAGGAACGGCACCCCGTTGGGTCCCATCGGCCCGGAGGGGCAGGTGCGGACCGTGGAGATCACGAAAGAAACGTACCGCATCTCGGGGCCGAGGCCGAAACCGTCGGAAGCCGAGCCCAAGCCTTCAGCCGAGCCGCCGTCCGGCGAGACTCCGCCGCCGCTCGCGTTCAATCCGCAGTAATTCGAGGCGTCTGCGCCGTTTGACTCCCTCGTCCACCGCGCGCCAGAACTTGCGGAAATACCCTGCCGCCGACCACAAGGCAAAACCGGCCACGCCCCACATGCAGGCTGCCGCCCACGGCTGAAGCTTGGGCCAGCGCATCGCCAGCAGGTACAAGGACACGGCCACCACTTGCGTGACCATCTTGGTTTTGCCGAGATCACTGGCGTGAATCGTATAACCCACGCTGGCCGCGATGCTGCGCAAGCCGGACACGGCAAATTCCCGTCCCACAATGACGATCACCAGCCACGCAGGCACCATGTCCACCTGCACCAAGGCGATCAGGGCCGAGGAAATCAGGAGCTTGTCAGCGATGGGGTCCAGCAGGGTTCCCACCGTGGTGATCTGACCCCAGCGTCGCGCCAGATAGCCATCGAGCAGATCCGTGATAGCCGCCGCGAGGAAAATAGCGAGCGCCACCAGCTCGCTGCTGACCACCACGCCCAGCAGGTTGAGCGACACCTTGCCCTGCACCAGAAGCGCGACGAGCAACGGGACGAAAAAGATCCGCAGCAGGGTCAGCAGGGTCGGGATGTTCATCAGGTATTTTCAATGATAAACCAGCCGGATGCTCCCGGGACCCGGCGACTTCAGCAGCTTTCCACGAGGTAGTTTGCCAGCCTCAGCTTCAGCGATTGCGGGACCTCGGCCTCGATTTCGTATTCCGAACCGTCGAAGCGCGCCGAGATCACGCGCCCCAGTTGATAGAGCAGGCCCGCCTTGGATGAGTCGCCAGCCGGAAAGCGGAAGGTCGCTGTTGTCAGGGGATCGAACGAGAGAGCCTCGTCCATGGCGCTCAGTAATTGGTCCACGCCCTCGCCGGTGAGCGCCGAAATGGCCACGGCTCGGGTCTGGGATCGGGCCGCCTCGCCAGCCAGTCGGGTCAGCCAGGCCTGCGCGTCCAGGTCCTTTTGCTCCAGCAAGTCCACCTTGTTGAGCACCAGCAAGCGCGGTGTGGAACCGGCGCCGATGTCAGCCAAGACCTTTTCCACCTGCGCCATTTGCGCGGCGGCTTGGGGCGCGGAAACGTCAACGACATGCAGGATCAGGGCGGCTTCCGTCACCTCCTCCAGGGTGGCCCGGAAGGCTTTCACCAGGGTGACGGGGAGCTTGCGGATGAAGCCCACAGTATCGCTGAGCAGGACACGACGGTGCGACGGCAGCACCACGGGTCGCACGGTGGGATCCAGCGTGGCAAACAGGCGATCGTCCGTGAGCACGTGGGCTCCGGTCAGCCGGTTGAACAGTGTAGATTTACCGGCGTTCGTGTATCCCACCAGCGCCGCGGTAGGCAAAGGGGCTTCCTTGCGACGGCGCCGCTGAACGGCGCGGGCGGCGCGCACCGCTTCCAGTTCCTCCATCAATTTGCGGATGCGGCGGCGGATGCGCCTGCGGTCGGTTTCCAGTTGCGTTTCGCCCGGCCCTCGCGTGCCGATGCCGCCGCCCAGCCGCGACATTTCAGCGCCCCGTCCGGTCAGCCGCGGCAGCAAGTAGTTCAACTGAGCCAGCTCGACCTGAAGCTGGCCCTCGCGGGTACGGGCGCGCCGCGCGAAGATGTCCAGGATGAGCTGGGTGCGGTCCACTACCTTGCAGCCCAGCCGCTCCTCGAGATTGCGCTGCTGCGAGGGCGTCAGGTCGTGGTCGAAGATCACCAGATCGGCGCCCTCAGCCTGGACCCACTGCGCGATCTCCTCCACTTTCCCCGAGCCAATGAGGGTATCGGGCTCCGGGCGCGGTCGCGACTGGAGGGTGGTCCCGATGACTTGGGCGCCGGCGCTCTCAGCCAGCGCGACCAACTCCTGCAAAGATTCCTCCGCGCTGTAATCGGCGCCGTCGAGCGAGGAACGCGGCCGGCGGCGGCGATCCTTGAGGTCCAGGCCCACCAGAATGGCGCGTTCCATAGTTGGGTCCAGCCAGGCGCGGATCAGGCTTCCGCGGCCGGAGTCGCGCCAGGCGTGCTATGCGTCGTCTCCCCCGCGGAGTGGCTTGCGGCGTGGGTGTGGCTGGGCTTGGGAACCACCACGGTGGATATCGCGTGCTTGAAAATGAGCTGTTCCTGATTGTTGGATTCCAGGATGAGCGAGTACTTATCAAAGCTCTTGATGCGGCCAGATAACTTGACCCCGCTCATCAGGTAAATGGTCAGCAGGATTTTTTCCTTGCGCGCATTGTTGAGGAACGCTTCCTGAATATTTTGCGCTGGTTTGTCCATAACTATCTCCTCCGGCCAGGTCCCCCGGGGCCTTGCGGCGAGTATCATCCGCGTCACCCGATTTTAACACCACGAGCGATCCAGGGCTCGGCTCGCCCCGCATGCGAGAGCACGCAGGGCTACAGGTTGTGGCCTAAAGGGAGGTCCCGTTCTGGCGATCCCGCAAACGGTCATAGCGATGGTAAGCGTTGACGGTGCCCAGGGACGTGTTGTACAGGCTCGTCAAGCCCAGCGCCTCGCGCAGGTCTTCCTCGAAGGCATGAAGCGCCTTGAGCTCTTCGGCGAGAGCGGGCCGGCGCCGTCCGCCCGGTGTCAGCCAGAATTTCTGATAGCCGGCATCCACCAGCCGCGCCGTTTCTCCGCCCAGATCGCGCCCCACCTGATCCACCTCAGGGACCTCGCCTGGACCGCGGCGCACCCGCGCCCGGCAACCGTCACGGAAAACAAGGACGCTGCCGTCACTCTGGGGCACGACCTGGAAGCCCCAGTCCTTCAAAGCCTGGATGCGCTCGGCGAAATCGGGTTCGCGCGGGCGTACGCGTCGGAAGAACATAGCCACTTTCCTATACTAAGCTTTTTGCTGCCGGGACGACCGCCCCACGGCGGGCACGCCCCTGCACTAGACTGTTGCGGAGGAGCGAACACCTATGAACGACCGAACCACGGGATCGCGCCGCGAGTTCCTGAGAAACGCCGCCATCGGCCTGAGCTGGTTGCCGGCCTCCGCCGGTTACGTGGGGGGCAGCGACGTAATTCGCGTGGGTTTGATCGGCTGCGGCGGGCGTGGCGAAGCCGCCGCCCTGAACGCCATGAATGCGGACAAGGGAGTGCAGCTCGTGGCCATGGCCGACCTGCTCATGGATCGGGTGCAGGAAAAGCGCACGGCGCTGCGGTTGAAGAAACCCGATCAGGTCCAGGTGACCGACGACCGTTGTTTTGCCGGATTCGACGCCTACCGCCGCGTGATCGAGTGCTCGGACGTGGTGATCATCGCCAACGCGGCCAAGTTCCATCCCTTGCACATGAAGGCCGCCATCGAGGCCGGCAAGCATGTGTTCGTCGAAAAGCCTCACGCCATAGATCCCGCCGGTGTCAAAGTGGTCGCCGAGGCCTGTGAGCTCGCCCGTCGCAAGAAGCTCTGCGTGGTCTCCGGTTTGCAAAGCCGTTACCACCCGGGCTATATCGAGACCGTGCGGCGCATCCACGAGGGCGCCATCGGCGAGGTCATCGCCATCGAGGAAAACTTCCTGCGCGCCCCCTATGTCCTGTATCCGCGCCGGCCCGGCTTGACCGAAGTGGAGTACCAGGCCAGCAACCAGTATCACTTCCACTGGCTCTCGGGCGACGACGTCCCGCAATCCCTCATCCATAACCTCGACCGCGCATCGTGGGTGCTCAAGGAGGCGGCTCCCTTGAAATGCCACGGCATGGGCGGGCGGTCCACGCTGCGCGGAGAGATCTATGGCAGCGTCTTCGACCACCACGCGGTGGTTTACGAATTCCCCAATCATGTCCGCGTGTACGCCTTCTGTCGCACGATCCCGAACTGCTACAACGAGACCTCGAGCCGGATCCTAGGGGCGAAGGGCCGGGCCAGCCTGCTCGAGATGCGGATCGAAGGCGAGACCACATGGCAGTATCAGGGGCCGAAGGTGAATCCCTACGATCTGGAGCACGTGGCCCTGTTCCGCGCCATTCGCTCCGGCCAGCCCATCAATAACGGCGATTACATGGTCCGCAGCACGCTGATTGCGATCATGGGCCAGATCAGTTGCTACACGGGCGAGGAAATCACTTGGGAGCGGATTTCCAAGTCGGACTTTTACTATCCTCCTCGCCCGGAGGAGGTGCACAAGGACATGGAGCCTCCCGTGCGGCCCGATGCGGAGGGCATCTACCCGGTGTTCATTCCCGGCGTGACGAGGTTGCTCTGATGGCAACGTGCTGGGTCCGTTGGAGAACCGGCCTGCTGGGTATGGCCATCGCGGTCTGGGGACAGGCGGGCGGGCTGCGTTTCCGGGCCGCCGGCGCCGAATTCGTATTCGATACCGGCGTGTTGCGCGGCAAGCTGCGCGAAGGAGGGCGTGCGACTGGGCTGTCCCGCGTGGAGTACGTGCCGCAGGGAATCCCCTTGTCGAGCAGCATGGGATTGTTGAGCCACTACCGTGTGTTCACGAAAGGCAAGCGGTACGGGGATGGGGCGTGGAGCTGGCCGGGAGAAGCGAAGCTGACTCCTGAGGGGGAGGTCGAGGTTTTCTGGCCGGCGGAAGCCGGGAGGCCGTTCGAGCTGGGGGCGAGGTATCGGTGGCGGGAGGGGAACTGGGTGGAGGTGGAGACGAGGGTGCGCGCAATCGAGGAACTAGTGGATTTTGAGTCGTTTCTGGCCTGCTATTTCACCAAAGACTTCAACTTTTCGGCGGCCTGGGCCGGTGCCCCGCCCGGATGGGTGGAAGCCGCGCCAGAACATGGAGCCTGGCAAATGTTTCCGCGCGACACCGGCGCGCTCGCTCTGATTCGCGACGGGCGTTGGAAGATCCCGCCCAATCCGGTGGATTGGGCCATCCGCCCCGAACTGGCTGCTCCCATCGCGATCCGGCGCGCCCGCGATCTTGGTCTGGCCGTCGTTTTGATGGCCGCTCCCGAGGATTGTTTCGCGGTCGCCACGCCTCACCACCAGGACCCGCACAATTCCCTGTATCTGAGCCTGTTCGGACGCACGATCCGCGCCGGCGAAAGCGCGAAAGCCAGAGCGAGCCTGGCGGTGATCAGCGATTCCGAGCTGGGGCACATCGAAGCGATGTACCGCGAATGGCTCTCCACCTTGAGGAACCGGCGATAGCTCGAGGTGACACGGTGCAAGGGCGCGCGGCGTGCTTTTCGCGGACCGTCTCCCCAGTACAATGGAGGATCCCAACGCCATGAGAACGATAAGCCTGATGATTTCGGTCGGTCTTCTTGTCGCTCTTTGTTCCTGCCAGCCGCAACCGCGGACGGTGAAGCCCAAACAGTTGCGGGCGCGCACGTTCAACTCGGGCTTCCCGGAAGCCCATGACACTTACAACGGCATCGTCACGGGCAGCGACGGCCGTATCTACTACATCCTGAGCACGGACTCGGTGGACGTAGGCGCGCGGATGTTTGTTTACGACCCGCTCCGGGATCGCATCGAGTTTCTGGGCGACATCACGGAAGCTTGCGGGGAAAAGGGGCTGAAGGCGATACCCCAGGGCAAGGTCCACGTAACCCCGGTGGAGAGCAACGGCAAGCTGTATTTCGCCACCCACATCGGTTACTACACGATCAAGGAGGGCATGGAAACCATCGGCGTGCCTCCGCCGGGTTACAAACCCTATCCGGGCGGACACCTCCTCGCCTTCGATATGAAAAACCGCACCTTCGAGGATTTCGGCGTGGCGCCGGAACGCGAGGGAATTCTGACCATGAACATGGACACGCGCCGGGGCCGCATTTACGGCATCACCTGGCCCACGGGGTACTTCTTCCGCTACGATCTTGCGCGGCGCGAATGGAAGAACCTCGGTCTGTACGCGCGCAAGGGCGAAAGCGGCCGCGGCGCCGAGTACCGCACTCTCTGCCGTTCCATCGCCATTGATCCCGAGGACGGCTCGGCCTACTTCAGCAATGCCGACGGCCAGATCCTGCGCTACGTGTACGACAAGGACGCGGTGGAAGTGGTGCAAGGCGAGGACCTGCGGAAGGACTACTTCGGCCAGTACGACCCCTCCTCGCCCGGCCACATGGGTTATAACTGGCGGCAGACTTTCTGGTATGCGCCCGAGAAGCGCATTTACGCGGTGCACGGCAACTCCGGGTATCTGTTTGCCTTCGATCCTCGCGTTCCGCGCGTGGAAGTGCTCGAGAGGATTACTTCCGAACCCTCCAAGCGCGCGGGCATGTTCGACCAGTTCAGCTACGGCTACCTGGGCTTCACCTTGGGGCCTGACGGTCACACGATCTATTACCTGACTGGAGGGCCGATTTACGAGGGCGGCAAGCGGGTCACCGGCAAAGCCACCACGGCCATGGGGGAGGCCAAGGGCAGGGAAAACCTGCACCTCATCACTTACCACATCCCCACGGGGACTTACAAAGATCACGGCCCCATTTTCTTTGAGAACGGGGACAGGCCGAGTTACGTGAACTCGATTGCGGTGGGCAAGGACGGCACGGTGTACGCGCTCTCGCGCATCACCGAAGGCGGGAAAACCCGGACCGACCTGTTCTGCGTCAAACCCGGGCGCTAAGAAAAAGGCCGGCCCGACGGGGACGGGCCGCCGGGCCGGCCGGAAAAAGGGATCACGCCGTGCGCATCAGCTCGGCCTTGGCCTCGGCCGCCTTGGCGGCGATAGCGGCCTGGGCTGCGGCCAGCCGTGCGATGGGCACCCGGTAAGGCGAGCAGGAGACGTAGTTCATCCCTACCCGGTAGCAGAACTCCACCGAGCTCGGTTCGCCGCCGTGCTCGCCGCAGATGCCCACTTCCAGCTCGGGCCGCGTCTGACGACCGAGCTTGACGCCCATCTCGACCAGTTTGCCTACGCCTTCCTGATCCAGAACGGCGAAGGGGTCGCTCTTGAAGATCTTCTTGTCCTCGTAGACTTTGGAGAACTTGACGTAGTCGTCGCGGGAGATGCCCAGCGTCATCTGGGTCAGATCGTTGGTGCCGAAGCTGAAGAACTCAGCTTCCTGAGCGATCTGATCCGCAGTGAGCGCCGCGCGCGGCACCTCGATCATGGTTCCCACCATGTACTTCAGGTCAGTGATGCCGTGCTTGGCGAGCACCTCCTGCGCCACCCGGACCACGATCTCCTTCTGATGCGCCAGCTCGGCCACCGAGCCCACCAGCGGGATCATGACCTCCGGGATCACCTTGATGCCCTGCTTGTGGCATTCGGCCGCGGCTTCGAAAATGGCGCGGGCCTGCATTTCCGTGATCTCCGGATTCGTGATGCCCAGCCGGCAGCCGCGCAGCCCGAGCATGGGGTTGAACTCGTGCAGCTCCTCAACGCGCTTGAGCAGCTCGGGCAGGTGCTTCTTGAGCTCGCTGACTTTGACGCCGTAGCGCTCGGCCATCTCGCGCTTGGTCTTCATGTCGGCGTGCGGCAGCCTGGCCAGGTCCACCATGATCTGCTCGCGCTTGGGGAGGAACTCATGCAGCGGCGGATCCAGGGTGCGGATGACGACCGGGTAGCCGTTCATGACCTTGAACAGCCCGATGAAGTCCTTCCGCTGCATGGGCAGCAGCTTGTTGAGCGCCTTGCGCCGCTCCTTTTCGTCGCGAGCCATGATCATGGCCTGCATGTGCGGGATGCGGTCGGGGGCAAAGAACATGTGCTCGGTGCGGCACAATCCGATGCCCTCGGCGCCGAAGCGGCGTGCCACCTCAGCGTCGCGCGGGATATCGGCGTTGGCGCGCACCCCGAAGGAACCCCGGAACTCATCGGCCCAGCTCATGAATTTGGCGAGCACGCCGGAGGTGGGATCGGGATCCACGGTTTTGGCCTGCCCGGCGAACACTTCGCCCGTAGAGCCGTCCAGCGAGATCCAGTCGCCTTCCTTCAGGGTGATGGTGCGATCGCCCACCCGCACCGACATTTCTTTCTTGTGCTCGTTGATCTCGAGCGCGCCCGCGCCGGCCACGCAGGGAGTGCCCATGCCACGCGCCACCACCGCAGCATGGCTAGTCATGCCGCCCCGCGAAGTGAGGATGCCCTTGGCCACTTCCATGCCATGGATGTCGTCGGGCACCGTCTCGGAGCGCACCAGGATGACCGGACCTTTCTTGGCTTGGGCTACGGCGTCATCCGCCGTGAACACGATGCGGCCCACCGCGGCGCCAGGGGACGCAGGCAGGCCCTCGGCGATCTTTTGCAGGGTCTTGCGCGACTCGGGCGCGATCATGGGGTGCAGGAGCTGGTCAAGCTGCTGCGGGTCCACGCGCATGATGGCCTCTTCCTTGCTGATGAGGCCCTCTTCCACCATGTCCACCGCGATCCGGACGGCAGCCTGTCCGGTGCGCTTGCCGTTGCGCGTTTGCAGCATGTAGAGCTTGCCTTCCTGGATGGTGAACTCGAAGTCTTGCATGTCGCGGTAGTGACGCTCGAGCATGGCCGTGATTTCGCGGAGCTGGTTGTATACGTCGGGCATGAGCGTTTCCAGCTCCTTGATCGGCCGCGGCGTGCGGATGCCCGCCACCACGTCTTCACCCTGGGCGTTGGGCAGGAACTCGCCGTAGAACTCTTTCTCGCCGGTGGCGGGGTTGCGCGTGAAGCCCACGCCGGTGCCCGAGGTCTCGCCCATGTTGCCGAAGACCATGGCCTGGACGTTGACCGCCGTGCCCAGGTCATCAGGAATCTTGTTCATCCGGCGATAATGCTGGGCGCGGGGATTGAACCAGGAGCGGAAGACCGCGTTGCGCGCCATGCGCAACTGCTCGTGGGCGTCCTGCGGGAAGGGCTTGCCGGTCTTCTTTTCGACCAGCTTCTTGTACTCGGCAATGATGGCTTTCAGGTCCTCAGCCGTCAGGTCGGTGTCGTAGCGGGCCTTGACCTTCTTCTTGCGCGCCTCGAAAATTTTCTCGAACTCCTCCTTGGGGATGCCGAGAACGACGTTACCGAACATCTGGATGAAGCGCCGGTAACAGTCGTAGGCGAAGCGCGGATTGTTGGTCTTGGCTTCCAGACCCTTCACCGTTTCGTCGTTCAACCCGAGGTTGAGGATGGTGTCCATCATGCCGGGCATGGAGAACTTGGCGCCGGAGCGCACGCTCACCAGGAGCGGGTTTTCCGGATCGCCCAGTTTCTGGCCCATGCGTTCCTCGAGCTGGCGGAGGTGCTGCTGGATCTCCTCTTCGATTTCGGGAGGCAGCTCGCCGCCGCGCTCGAAGAAAATATTGCAGACCTGGGTGGAAATGGTGAATCCCGGAGGTACAGGAACGCCTGCCCGCGACATTTCCGCCAGGCCGGCGCCCTTGCCGCCGAGGATGTCTTTCATGGTTCCGTCGCCGTCGGCTGTGCCGCCGCCGAATGCGTATACGTACTTGGGCATACGGTTATTTCTCCTCTTGTCTGGTTACAATTTCCGAAAAATCGGCAATGGATGAGAACTCGCTCAACAGGTGGCTGAGTAAGTTCAGCCGGTTTTGCCGGATCTCGGGATCCGGCGCGTTGACGAGAACCTTGTCGAAAAACTGGTCCACCGCCGGGCGCAGCGAGGCGATCGCTTCCAGGGCCTCGCGGTACTCCTTGTTTCGGCGGCGCCGCCGCACTTCGCGCCGCACGCGCTGAAACGCGCCCCACAGCTCCTTTTCCGGTCCGGCCTCCAGCTTTTCTTCGCGGACCTGGCAGGCGGAGTCCGGCGTCGCCGGCCAGTTCGCCTGACGCAGGATGTTCTTGATTCGCTTGAAACTGACCGCCAGCGGCTCGAAATTCTCTGTGGGCCGCACCTGCCGCAGGGCCTCCAGCCGGCTTTCCAGATCGGTCAGGTCGTCCCAGCCCGCGGCCAGGACCGCGTTCACTTCGTCGTAGGCGAATCCGCGGACTTCGCGGAAGTAGTATCGCAGTCGGTCCTCAAAAAACTCGATCAGCGCCTGGTCCTTCCCCAGGAGTCGCCGCAGAGGCAGCGGTAGCCTCGCTTCAACGAGGATCCTGACCACGCCTTGCGCTGCTCGCCGCAGGGCGAAGGGATCCCGCGAGCCGCTGGGAATCAAGCCCACCCGGAAGCATCCTTGCAGTGCGTCCAGCTTGTCCGCCAGCGAAACCAGGCATCCCGTCAAGGTGCCCGGGATGGCGTCTTCCATGCTTTCCGGACGGTAATGCTCGTAGATCGCGCGCCAGACTTCTTCCGGCTCGCCCTGGCGGCGCGCGTAGAGCCCGCCCATGATGCCCTGAAGCTCGGTGAACTCCTTGACCATTTCGGTGGTCAGGTCGCACTTGGCCAGCAGGGCCGCGCGTTCCACGGGTCGCGGATCGGCCTTCAGCATTCGGGCCAGTCGCCGGCCCAGGCGAACCATACGGTGCGCCTTGTCCAGGTACGTGCCCAGCTTGGCCTGGTAAGTGACCTGGGCGAGCATGGGAACGCGGTCTTCCAGTTTCTTCTGCTGGTCTACTTCCCAGAAGAAACGGGCGTCTGTGAAGCGCGCCTGAAGCACCCTTTCGTTGCCCTGACGGACCAACCCTTCCGGATCCGCGTCCGTGTTCATGACGGCGATGAAGAAAGGCGCCAGGCGGCCTTCCGCGTCCTCCACCGAGAAGTATTTCTGGTGGTGGCGCATCACCGTGACCAGAACTTCTTCGGGGAGACTGAGAAATTCCCTATCGAAGCTGCCCAGAATCGGGGTAGGATACTCGGTGAGGTAGACGAGGGTATCCAGGAGGGCGCGGTCAGGACGCAGCCGCAGTCCCGTTCCTGCCAGGAGCTTTTCGATCCCCTCTTCGATCTTTCGGCGCCGCTCCTCGGCGGAAACCAACACGTAATTTTGCCGTAACTGGTCCGAGTAAGTGGCCAGCGTCACCGGGATGCGATCCGAACCCAGCAGGCGGTGGCCGCGGGTGTGATTGCCGGAGCGAACGCCTGCCAGCTCGAACGGCACGATCTCGTCGCCCAGCAGCGCCACCAGCCAGCGGATGGGACGGATGAAACGCGGCCCGCCCTTGCCGGTCCAGTACATTGTCTTGGGGAAGTGAATGCCCAGGATGAGGTCCGGGAGCGCTTCGGCTAAGATATCGCGCGTAGGCCGTCCGGGCGTGACTCGCCGGCAGGCTACATACTCGCCGCGAGGGGTTTCGCGCACGACCAAATCCGTGACTGCGACGCCCATTTTGCGGGCGAAGCCTTCAGCAGCGGGTGTCGGCTGGCCATCGCGGAAAGCTGCCGAGCGGGGCGGGCCGAGGACCCACTCCTCGCGATCAGGCTGGCGCTCCGCCAGCGGCCCGGCGCGCAGCACAAGGCGGCGCGGGGTCGCGTCCACCTGGATCGCCAGCCCGTCGCCGGCCACGCCTCTTTCCTCGACCAGGCGCTGGAAGGAGGTGCGGAGGTCCTCCAGCGCGGGCGGGATCATCCAGTCGGGGATTTCTTCCGTGCCGATTTCCAGCAGGAACGCCAGGTCCGTCACGCTGCTTCCTCCAGCCGGAGCTGCTCGAGCCAGGCTTCGGCGACGCCTACAGCCAGCTTGCGGACGCGTCCGATCACGGCCGCGCGTTCGGTCACACTGAGCGCCCCACGCGAATCCAGCAGGTTGAACAGGTGCGAGCACTTCAGCACCTGGTCGTAGGCAGCCAGAAGCGGGAAGCGACGCTTGTCCGGGTACTGCGGCCAGGCATCCAGCAGGCGACGGCACTCCCCCTCGTGCAGTTCGAACAGGCGCCACAAGGTGGGTACGTCAGCCAGTTCGAAGTTATAAACCGAGAACTGGAGCTCGTCAGCGCGTCGCACCTGCCCGTAGGTGATGCCCGGCGCCCACTCGATGTCATAAACGCTGGATTTGTTTTGCAGGAACGCGGCCAGGCGCTCCATTCCGTAAGTCAGTTCCACGGGCACCACGTCCAGGTCCAGCCCGCCGCATTGCTGGAAGTAAGTGAACTGGGTGATTTCCAGGCCGTCCAGCATGACCTGCCAGCCGATGCCCCAGGCGCCCAGAGTGGGAGATTCCCAGTTGTCTTCCTCGAACTTGATGTCGTGCTTGCGCAGATCAATGCCGATGGCGCGAAGACTGTCCAGATACTGCTCCTGGATGTCCTCGGGCGACGGCTTGAGGATCACCTGCAACTGCCAGTGTTTGTACAGCCGGTTGGGGTTCTCCCCGTAACGCCCGTCGGCCGGGCGGCGGCTGGGCTGGATGTAGGCGACGCGATACGGCTGCGGCCCCAGCACACGCAGGAACGTTTCCGGGCACATCGTGCCGGCGCCCACTTCCACATCGTAGGGTTCCTGCACGATGCAGCCGCGCTCGGCCCAGTATTGCTTGAGCCGCATCAGAATGTCCTGGAACGTGTACATAGTCTTCAGCCCGACTGGTCGCTCCTTGTGATCCTCATGCCGTCTCCAGGAGCGGCGCCGTCACCAGCTTGCGCTCAATATGTTCCTCGATCTGGCGCACCAGGAAGCGCCGCAGGTCCGCGGCCGTAGTGCGATCCCAGACGCGGGGCGTCATCCGGCTGATGGGCGTGCGCAGCATTTCCTCGGCCAGCGCCTGGGAATCCGGCTGTACTCCCAGAGGGGGCAGCCAGCCGGAGAGCTTGACCGCCCATAACGTAAAGTAAGCGACCGCCTGCCAGACTCCGGCGGCGCCCTTGTTGCGAAGGAACTCCAGAACCGCCAGCAGCAACCGGAAGAAGCGCTCGTTCGGCTCGGCCGGCGGCAGCAACTGCTCAGTTACTTCCGCCATGTAATCGAGCGCGACGCCCGTGGTGTAATCGGCAGCCAGATCGAACGGGGACCAGATCAGCTCGCAGGTGTCGAGCGTCACCAGCTCCCGCATTTCGCGCTGAAAATACGTCATCCTCACGTGCGAAAGTCGCTCCAACCCCGCGCCAAAGCGGCTTCCCGGCCGCCTCGCGCGTCGCGCCGCCCCGCGCAGCTTGCCCGCGTCCCGCGTCAGAAAACTCACGATCAAATCGGCCTCCCGGAAGGGATAGGTACGAAGCACAAGGGCTTCGCTCACGCGGGCCGGCATTAGCGAACGGCGAACATTTCAGGGTAACAAAGACGCCCGGCCCCGGTCCACTTCACCCGCGGTGCTATACTCGCATACTTCGAGGTTGCGCGTGAACGAGACCATGGAAGCCAGCAGCGAGACGCAGGTTCAGGATCCCAATCTGGTGGATCGCCTGCCCGACGGCACCAAGATCAAGCGTCGAATCCCGCGCCAGCGCGCGTGCAATGAAAAGGACTCCAAGGGCAAGCTCTGCGCGGGCCACTTGAAGCGCTGGTATTTCTTCGGCGAGGAAATCAAACGGCGCTTCGGCGAGGACGCGGAAATCTACCGTTGCGAGCGCTGCAAGACCCTGTACCTGCCCAATCCTGACGAGGAACCCCGCAGCGGAACCCTGTGCTGGTGAGGAAAGCCCGCGCGACGGGATGGGACCTCAGCGCGGGTGCCCGGTGCTCGGGCTGGGACCGGGCGCCGGGGCGGTCCGGAATGGGAGCACCCGCTTCGCCATACCCTCACCGACGAGGCCCGCGTCCGAAAATTCCATCGCCGGTAAGGCCGGACTGCACCCGGAACCTGCGGTCCCGGAAAGGAAAACGCTATAAGTGCAAAAAAAAGACCCTCTGTTGCGACCAGCAGGGCGGCCGTGTGAGCGGCCTTGGCATGAAACACCGGCTCCCGCAAGCACGTCGTGTCGCACTGCACCGCTCACTGCCGATCTGCCTGACGCAGCAGAGGGCAGGTCATTCAGAGATCTCTCATCAACTCGCCCTCGGAAAGTGCAAAGCGGGTTCCTCTCGCGAACGCTCCTAACCTATTGAAAATAATGAGTCAGAACAGCGGGTGGCCGCCTGCGCCAGGCGACCTCTGCCACAGCCCTGTGTCACTGTGACACAATCGGATTTGCACTGCTCGCGGCTGTTCCCCCTTTTGCTGGCCTGCCTGATTTCCAGCGCTGCCGCGGCGGGCCAGGACGTGATTGATTACCGGCCAGGTACGGCCCCACCGCGCCTGCTGTTGCGTCCCCAGCGCCTGCGGCTGTTACAGCGCGAGCGGAGTCGCCAGTCCATGCGCTGGGAACAATTTCAGGCTCTGGTGGAGGGACATGCGTCGTTGCCCGAACCGGGGTTCGCGCTGGCGCTCTACTACCGCGTCAGCGGGGACGAACGCGTCGGACGCCAGGCCGTGGCGTGGGCTATCTCCCAAGGCAACGATTTGCGCCAGCTTGCGTTCGTAATGGACTGGTGCGGCCCGCTCATGGATGAGGCGCAAACCAACGCCCTGGTGAGCCGGCTCGAGGCCGCCTTGCAAAAGCCGCCCGGCGATAGTGTGGCAGAGGCGCGTTCCCGCGCGCTGGCCGCGATCGCCCTGGCAGACCACAGACCGAAGAAAACCGAGGCGGAACTGCAGCGCATCGTGGAGCAATGGTGGAAAGGAAAGATCGTGCCCGCGCTGAACCGTGGCACACCCGTTCCCAGATCCGAGCACTACGCGCTCTTCGAGTTACTCCACGCCCTGCGCGACAATCTGGATCTCGATTTACGTGAGGACGCCCGCTGGTATTTCAAGGATCTTCCCTTTTACCGACTTATCACTTACTATCCCGCGACTTACCCGGGAGCAGAGAACGACTACCGCATCCCCGCCGCTGCCGACGCCAGGCCGGACCTGATCGCGGCCATGCTGTCGCGCGCCGCGGACATGGCGTTAGTGGCCTACGAGCCCAACGCACAAGAAACCCAGTTTCTGCAAGGCTGGGTAATGCAGGACCGTTACCTCATGCGCCATCCTTTCGGCATTCCCTACGAGTTCCTCTGGGCCAATCCTTACCACCCCGGTCTCACTTATCATAGCCTGCCTCTGCTTCATCACGATCCGAAGTTCGGATGGTTATTTGTCCGTTCAAGCTGGGAAGACGATGCGGCGTGGCTGGGCTGGTTCGAAGGCTCTTTGCAGATGTTTCAGGATGGTGAACCGCGACGCCTGAATGTGGCCCGGCACGCAGAGCCGCTGGTCGTGGGCGAAACCGTGGTCATTGCAGTGGGCGAGCGGACCCGGTTGCGCATCCCGGACGGGGCAGGTGCGCGGTTC
>JAPWUP010000337.1 GCA_028275505.1 Bryobacteraceae bacterium | reverse complement strand
TAGTGCACGTCGCCGCGTGAAGTGACCACGCCGGCGCCCGCGCGGAGCAGGGGCACGATGCGCGAGATGGTGCCCTCCTTCGCCGTGGCTTGCAAGGCAATGATGGGCAGGCCGCCTTTGGAGCGCGCGGCGCCGCGGATGAAATCCACCTGACCGCCGATGCCGCTGTAAGGCAGCGGTCCGATGGAGTCGGCGCACACTTGTCCCGTCAGGTCTACCTCGATCGCCGAGTTGATGGCTACCATGCGATCGTTCTGCGCGATCACGAAGGGGTCGTTGCAATACGAAGTGGGGTGGAATTCGAAGATCGGGTTGTCGTGGATGAAATCGAACAGCCTTTTGGTGCCGAGGACGAAACCGGCGATGACCTTGTTGGGGTGCAGCGTCTTCTTCTCGTTGTTGATCACGCCCGCCTGAATGAGGTCAATGACGCCGTCGGAGACCATCTCGCTGTGCACGCCGAGGTCTTTGTGATTTCTCAAGGCGCTGAGTACGGCGTCCGGGATCTCGCCGATGCCGGTCTGCAAAGTGGCGCCGTCGGGAATGAGGTTGGCGACGTGCCGTGCGATGCGGTGATGGACTTCGGTAGGCTCGGGCTTTCTGTACTCGGGCAGCGGACGCGAAGTCTCGACGATCGCTTCCACCTTGCTGACGTGAATGAAGGCGTCTCCCAGAGTGCGCGGGCACTGGTCGTTGACCTGCACGATCACGTGTTTGGCGCACTGCGCCGCGGTCAGGGCGATGTCCACGCCCACGCCCAGGCTCATGTAACCGTAGTCATCGGGCGGCGAGCACTGGATGAGCGCGACGTCCAGCGGCATGGCGCCGGAGCGAAACAGGTTCTCGATTTCGTGCAGGAAGATGGGGATGTAGTCGGCGCGGCCTTCGTGTACGGCCTGGCGGACGTTGGCGCCGATGAAGAAGGCGACATGGCGGAAGATGCCCTCGTACTGGGGAAGCGTGTAATCGGCGTTGCCCATCGTGGTCAGGTGGACGATCTCGACGTTGCGCAGTTCGGGCGCGCGTCGCAGAAGGGCTTCCACCAGCTCCTCGGGTTCGGCGCAGCCGCCGTGGATGTGGATGCGATCCCCGGATTTGACGACCTCGAGGGCGCGATCCGCGGTGGTGACCTTGGCGCGATACTGCTCGATCCACCTCATGATTGTTGCGCGGGAGCGCGGCCGTGTTCGCCGCCGGACAGCAGGGCGTACAGATCCTGGCAGGGCGCGTTCCAGGCGGCCGCCAGCCGGGCCTGGACGCAAACGCCGCGATAGAGGTAGACGCCGCGGGCCAGCGCGCGCGAGCTGCGCAACGCGTCCTCGATGCCGCGGTCGGCCAGCAGCAGCACGTAAGGCATCATGGCCTGGGCGATGGCAATGGAGGCGGAATGACCCATGTCGGCGGTCATGTTGGGCACGCAGTAATGGACCACGCCGCGGTAAACGAAGGTTGGTTCGGCGATGGTGGTGGGACGGCTGGTCTCCACGCAGCCGCCCTGGTCAATGGCCACATCAATGATCACGGAGCCGGGTCGCATGCGCTCGACCATCTCGCGCGTCACCACGTGCGGCGTGCGCGCGCCGGCAATGAGCACGGCGCCGATGACCACGTCGGCGGACGCCACCGCTTCGGCCACGGTTTCCGGATCGGCCAAGGCGGTGGCGACGTGGGGGACGTGCTGGACCAGGCGTCGCAACTTTTCCGGATCTATATCGAGTACGGTGACGCGCGCGCCGGCGGCGACCGCGGCCCGCGCCGCCCACGTCCCCACCGTGCCTGCGCCCAGGATGACCACGTGCGCCGGCGGCACGCCGGGACTGCCGCCCAGCAAAATGCCGCGACCGCCCGAGGACGAGCGCAGCAGGTGATTGGCCAGCGGGATCGTCATCTGGCCGGCGATTTCGCTGGGCGCCGCCAGCACGGGCAGACGCCCGTCGTCGGTTTCGATGATTTCACAGCCGATCGCCGTGATCTCGCGCGCCACCAGCCGCTGGAAAATCTGAGGCCCGGCCACCGCCATGTGATAGAAAGCCATGATCGCCGTGCCGGGGTGAGCCTCGTCCACTTCGTCCAGCCGTGGCGTGGAGATTTTCACCACCAGATCCGAGCGATGAATGACTTCGGCTGCCGAATAAGCTATGCTGGCGCCCGCCCGCAGGAAGTCGTGATCGGAGAACATTGCCCCTTCGCCGGCGCCGCTCTCCACCCAGACCTTATGCCCCCGCGCGGTCAACTGCCGCGTCACCGCGGGTGTCAGAGCGATCCTGCGATCGCCCGGATTGCGTTCTTTCAGGACCCCGATATTCACGGCAGCTCAGTAACCTTCTTCTTCCAGCCTTACTTTGCCGGCAAACCGTTTGTAAGTAAACCAGGTGTATACCGCCACCAGGATCATTCCCGGAATCCACCAGTACAGCGCCACGCGCATGCCGTAGGCGCCGGTGGAGGCGTTGTAGATGGTCAGGGACGTCCGGGGATCGCTGACCGAGGGCAGAACATACGGGTACAGGCCGAAAGCGACGCTGGCCAGCATGCCCGCCAGATAGGCGCACGAACCGACAAACGCCCTGCCGTCCTCACCGCGTCGCCGCTGCAACAGGCTCCACAGTAACCCGCCCAGCGCCACAACGGCGAACACATAACCCCAGGGTTGCTCGGCGAGCCGCTGCGGAATGTGTGGTTGCACGCGGAAAGTTACTCCCGTTACCACCAGCGTCAGGCCCAGCACCGCGTACCAGAACAAGCCGGCCAGCCTGCGGGCGCGGCTGCTCACGGGATCTTCGGTCTTCAGGGCGACCCACAGAGCACCGTGATGGACCAGCGCCGCCAGCGCCGTCACTCCGGTCAGCACGGTGTACCAGTCCAGGATGCCGGGATCGGGTCCGGGCACCCAGTTGGTCCACAAGGGAAGGAAGAAATGCCCCTCCGCGTCCAGAGGCACTCCGCGCACGACGTTGCCCAGCGCCGCTCCAAAGAACACCGCCAGCAACGCGCTGGCGCCGGCGAAGACCGCATCCCAGAAGGGAATCCAGACGGCGTTCCGAATATGGCTGCGAAACTCGATCGCTGCGCCGCGCAGAATCAGCAGCCAGAGAACGATCATGAGCGGCAGGTAAAATCCGCTGAAACTGGAGGCATACAGGGCAGGGAAGGCGAAGTACAAGGTGCCGCCCGCAGCCAGCAACCAGACTTCGTTTCCATCCCACACCGGCCCGATGCTGCGCAGGATCTGGCGGCGTCCGGCCTCGTCGCGCGCCGCCAGCCAGTGCACGGCGCCGGCGCCCAGGTCGAAGCCGTCGAGCAGCACATACATGGTGATCATGAATGCGACCAGGCAGAACCACAAGGTTTCCATTGCCCCCTCCTCAGCTCGCACTCTCTTTGGCCGCAGGCTCGGGCCCGTGATCTATCTCACGGCAACT
>JAPWUP010000109.1 GCA_028275505.1 Bryobacteraceae bacterium | reverse complement strand
GGAATCAGCATCAGGATGCTGGCGACGCCCGCCGCAAGGACGCCCAGGCGGAGGAAGGTGCGGCCGTACTCGACGTGCTTGCCGGTAAGCAAGTAATATGCGCCGATCGAGGCCATCACGAAACCCGCCGTCACCACCGTGCCGAACTGGTTGTGCAGGAACATCCAGCCCAGCCAGGGATTCAGCAGCAACGCCCACAGGCTTTCCAGTTGCGCCTGTCCGCCCGGTTGCAGCGTGTACCCTACCGGGTGCTGCATCCACGCGTTCGTGGCGAGGATGAAGTAACCCGACAGCCACGTGCCTAGCCACAACAGCAGGGAAACCGCCCAGTGAGCTTTACGCGAGAGGCGTTTCTCGCCGAAAAGCAACAAGCCGACGAAGGTGGATTCCAGGAAGAAGGCAAACACGCCCTCCATGGCCAGCGTCTGGCCGATCACCCCTCCGGCTGCGCGGGCAAAGCGGGACCAGTTCGTGCCGAACTGGAACTCCATGGGGATGCCGGTGACGACCCCTATGGCGAACGTGATTGCGAAAATCCGGATCCAGAAGCGCGCTGCCCGGTCGTAGTGATCGCGTCCGGTGCGCAGACCCAGCGTTTTCAGGATAAAGATCAGCAGCGCCAGGCCCATGGATAACTGTGCGAACACGTAGTGGAAGGTTACGGTGAATGCGAAGTGGAAGCGGTGCAACCCCAGTGCGCTTTCCATGGCCTACATTCTCTGCCAGAAGCTCCCTGCCGCGCAACCGCCCGGGGTCACGCAGCCTGGATGGTTTCCCACTGCACACCCACGCGCGGGGCGGCGTAGCCGGCTTCCTGCAGCCAGTCGCCGTACGCCATCACCCAGTGCGAATCCCTGACTTCGTCGAGCAGCCGTCGCCAGTCGCCCTCAAGCCGTACGTCCTGCTGCGAGCGGCAGATTTCGTAAAACGGGTTGTTTTCGACGACGCCGCGCATGCCGATCCAGCGACACGTGGCGTATTCGGGATTGATGAACGTGACCGCCTGGCCTACCGGAACCTCGACCTTGGGCGCCGCGCCGTACTCGCTCTCGTAGTGAGTCAGGATGCGCGCCGGCTCGTAGCGCGTGCGACTCATTCGTCGTGGCGCAGTACAGTGCGCGCAAGTCACGATGCCCGCGTGGGGGAAGGTCGAATTGTGGAGGAAGACCGGCGCGCCGGCGATGCGCCAGAGCAGGATGCAGGCCGGGATGATCACGAAGTCGGATTCGCACAGCGCCAGTCGGCCTTCGTCGTTGAGCAGGCTCAGGGTCAGGCAGGCCGTCGTCTCCGCAAGCGGCAGGATGGTTCCCATGCAGCCGGCGATGGTCAGCACGGACGCGGCGTGTTCATCGAGCAGCTCGCGGAACAGGCCATACAGGATAAAGGCGTTGACCACGAACCGGCGGTCGGTTTCGAGCGTGGTCCCGGGCAGCGCCAGATACCGCGACGCCCACCGTTCGGTCTGTGCCACTTTGCGGGCATCCGACAGCGCGGCGCGAATGCGCGGGGCGAAGGACTCGTAACTGACCTCGACGATATCCAGCCGGAAACGCTCGCGCGCCACCTGCGGCGCTTCCGGCGCATACTTGCCGCGGGCGCCCCCCAGCGCCACCACGCGCGCACCGAGAAAGTTCTTGACGGCGTAGAGCGACCGCAGCCGCCACAGCAGCTCGCCCGGCTCGTCCACGACGACGTCCTCTACCGAAAGCGGCGGGGCGCCCGGGCTCGGCGGCTGGTTGCGCTTGCGCAGGTAACGGGTGCTGAGTGCTTCGTACCAGTAGTAAATGGGGCCGGAACGCCGGCGCACGAAAATGATGCCGTGGCTTTTCTGCGGCATCAGACTGCGGAGCAGATCGCCCGGGCCGGTGGCGGGATAGATCAGGCGCACGTCGGCCTCGGCTTCATCGAGCCGCGCGGCTGCCTCCAGGCTCGACACCTTTACGACGGGTTTGACCTCGATGCCGAACCCGGCCCCCGCGGCCAGCGTCCGCAGCTCCTGTGCGATGCGATTGGCTTCGTCAGCAGCCGCCTCCTCGCTTTGCACGCCGCCCCAGGATTTCCACGAGGCGGCCTGGCGGCGTTGGGGCACGCGATACATCAGCACCGGCTGCACCCGCAACGCCGCGCCCGGCGCATGGTAAGGCCGCTCGGGATCCCACAGATCCGCCGGCCACGGCGATTGGGGTAAGGCAAGAGCGGGCGGGGTAGCGGCTGCGAGCGATGTGAGCAGAAAGTCTCTGCGGCTGGGATGTCCGCAGCACATAGGGCCTCCTTGCGCCCGCCACGCGGGCCGGAGGCCATCATAGCGCGGGCGTCCTGGGCCGCGCCTCACCAGTCCGCGTAGGGCGTGCCATCCAGCGCAATCTTGTCCGAGCCGCTGCGCACGTCAAAAATGCCGGGCTCGGACTGGTTCACGCTGGTCAGCGCGTCCTCCATGATGAGCTTCCAGGTGCGATTGGATCCGGTCATGGGATCCACCGGAATCTGGCGCAGGTAACCGGCGGTGACCAGATCCTCCAGCGTCTGCGGCGCCTTGCCCTTGTCGTAGGTGTACTCGTCAATCACCGTACGCAGGGTGAACAGGTTCTGCCGCAGCACGCTCTCCTTGGTCGCGATGATGGACTTCTGGTACAGAGGCACGGCGATCGAGACCAGGATGGAGATGATGGCCATCACGATCATCAGTTCGATGAGCGTGAAGCCGGCGTCACCATTCCGAATACGGCGTGCCATCGGCAGCCCTCTCCGTACTCTTGGTGTAGACGTCGAAGACGTTCTGCCCTCCCCAACTGGTGGAATCGGGATCGTCCTGCACGCTGCGCAGGCCCCAGTCGTAAGAGTTAGTCATGGGGTCCTTGGGGATGCGGCGCAGGAAACGGATCTTCTTGTCCACCGTGCCGGCCAGGCGTACGCCTTCCACCAATACCTCGAGCTTTTCGGGATAACATTCCGTGCCTACCTTGACCGGCCCCAGTAACTGCTGGTCGCAATAATCCTTGTATTTGTCAATGGCGGCGCGGATCTCGCGCAGCGCCCAGCGCAGCTCGCGTTCCTTTTCGCGGCGGACTTTGGCTCGCGCCAGCGGCACGGCCATGGCCGCTAGCAAGGACATGATGGTAAAGGCCACGATCAGCTCCACCAGGGTAAGACCCCGTTGCCGCGATCGCATGGCTGCCAGGTTGCCTCCCTGATATCTATTTGATCGTAACGCTCAGTTGCGGCGCTTCCACCGGGATCGGCTGCAACTGGTAATTGCGCAGCAGCAGGCCAGGGAAGCTCACGGTGGTGACGCCACGGCCCACCGCCTGGAACGTCAGCACGGCGAGCGTACCCGAGCCGTTGACGCCGCCCGAGCCGGGAATCCGGTTCAGCGTCACGATCGCCTCACCCGCGTCGTTGAGAATGTTGCGCGTGAAGGCGATTTGCTTGCCGTCGCCCGAAAGCAGGCCGCCGGCCTGGATCTCGTTCAGCCGCAGCAGTTGGGGATCGAACTTCACGCGGAACGGCGCAGAGAAGAGGTTCTGCACGTTCTCCAGCTCGAGTTGGACCGTGAAGGTAGCGCCTTGCTGCGTCACGACCTCGCCTGGACGCAGGACCAACTTCGTTGCCGGGCTCGGAGGCGGCGGTTGCGGAGCCGGCGCGGCGGCCTCGGGCGGCTTGGGCGCCGCTGGCTTCGCCGGGGCTGGCGCCTCCGGCTGGACGGCGGGGGCCGCGGGCTTGGTTTCCTCGGGCGCGGCCTCGCGCGGCGCGTAGCTGAGCCGCACGGTAGTATCGGTACCGGCCGCGACGGCTTTGAGATTGAGGTCGGTGACGCCCGGCGTGCGCACCACGTGCGGGACCAGCGCGATCAGCAACTCACTCTGGCTCCGCTCCACGCTCTCGCTCGAGAACAGCCGGCCCAGCACGGGAATCTTGCTCAGACCAGGCACGCCCGAGACGGACTTGGTGTCCTGGTCTTGCATCAGGCCGCCGATCAAACTTACCTCGCCCTCCCTCAGCCGCAAGTCCAGGATCGCCTTACGCTGCCCGATGACCGGCTGGGCGATGCCGCCAATGTCAATCCGATCGCGCACGGTGGAGATCTCGAGCTCCACGTGCAGCGTGACCTCGTCCTGGCCGTGCACGCGCGGCGTGATATCCAGATTCACGCCCACGTCCTTGTACTGGAACTGCGTGTTCACCAGCGGGCTGATGCCTACGGCGCCGATGCCGGGTTGGAAGCTGCCGGTCGCGATCGGCACCTGATCCCCGATGCGCAGCGAGGCCTTCATACCGTCGGCCACGCGAATCTGGGGTGACTGGAGCACTTTGGTGCTGCGGTCCGTCATCAGGGCTTGCAGCAGCGCACCGGGCAGGGTGAGCGAGAAGTCGTTGGTGGAAAGCCGGTTCACTCGGGCCAGCGAGATCAGTTGCGTGCCCAGGCTCGTCCCGGTGGTCCCATACCCGCTGTAGCCGTATCCTCCGTAGCCGTAGCCCCCATAGCCGTACGGGCTGTAACCGTAGCCATAGCCCCCGTACGGGTAATAGGGACTGTAAGGCGTGGTCGGCTGCGGTGTGGTCGTGCCGGTTCCGCCGGTATCGGTCCCGCTCGTATTGGTTCCCGGTTGGTTCGTCTGCCCGCCGAGCAAGACCGGGTTGCGCGGGGTGAAGTGAATCGGCACGTTCAGGCCGGCCTGCCCGGCCGTGGCAATCGCTGCCGCCAGATCGCGCGTGCGGACCTTGTTAGCCTCCATGACGAAGACGTCAATGACGACTTCGGACTTGGGCCGGTCCAGATCGTGGACGATCTTCTCGGCCAGGGCCACCTGATCCGCCGTGCCGCGCACGATGATGGCGTTCTGCGCGTTCGAAGTGAAGACGCGGCGGATGTCCGTCAAGGCGCGGATGTTGGTGGCCAGCTCCTGCAAATCCTGGGGCTGAGTGACGTTTTGCAGATAGAAGACCTTGACCACGTAGTCTTCGTAATCCCGGCGCTTGGTCTGGTTGTCGCTGGTCACGAAGATGGTGTTGGAGGAAAGGGGCTTCCAGAAGGCTCTGGTCAGGACGGCCAGGTAATCCAGGGCTTTTTCCAGGGTGGCGTTGACCAGCTCGACGCTGTGGTTGCGCGAGGCGGCGGGGTCCTGGCGGAAGTCCGGGTCGAAGATGACGTTGATGCCGGCCAGCTTGCAGACTGTTTCAAACAAAACGCGGGCCGGCTGATTCGTCATGCGCAGGTTGATGGGCTGGCGCGACAGCGGCCGCAACTCAGGCAGCGGCTCGATCCGCTCCAGCTTCTTCTCGGTCTGTTTGCGGGCGCGCTCGATGGGCGTGAGGCCGCGTTCCTCGGGCGGCAGGGGCTGGGGACGCTTCTTTTCCAGCTCGATCATATCGAGGGTGAGCTGGAGCTCCTGCCGCGCGATGGCCGAAGAGGGGTCCAGGGCAAAAGCGCGCTGAAACTCCACCAGAGCTTCCTCCAGTTTGCCTTCGGCGCGGAGCTTCTGGCCCCGGTTGACGCGCTCCTGGGCGGCCTGGAAACGCACACGCCGCACGGCGAGCTGGTAGCCCGCATCGCCGGGATCCTCGGCCAGGGCACCCTCGTAAAACTCGAGCGCTTTTTCCCAGTCCTTGCGGACCTCGGCCTTGCGGCCTTCGGCCAGCAGCTTGTCGCCCTTGCGGGTGCGCGCCGCAAGGGAGGCCGGCAAAACCAGAAGCGAAACCATGCACAAGGCTACAGCGCTGTAACTGGGCCGCATTCTCTTGGCTTCCAAAGGGTTGTGTTAAACTGGTCCTTCCCGGGACCGAACCTTCACACCAGAATTGACGCCGGGCGACGCGCCCGCGTGCAGAGGGAATGTGGCCGGGGACGAGGGCATCAAGGTTCTGACGGAAAACCGTCAGGCGCATCACAACTACATCCTGCTGGAACGCTTCGAGGCCGGACTGGCCTTGACCGGCACCGAGGTCAAGGCGGCGCGCGCAGGCATGGTCCAGCTCAAGGACGCTTATGCTCAGATCCGCAACAACGAGGCCTGGCTGATCAACGCCCACATCAGCCCCTACTCGCACGGCAATCGCCAGAACCATGATCCCCTCCGCGACCGCAAGCTGCTTCTCCACCGGCGCGAGATAGACAAGCTGCTCGGGCGTACGCGGGACGGCGGTCTGACCATCATCCCCACGCGCCTGTACCTGAAGAAGGGCTGGATCAAGTGCGAGCTGGCCCTGGCCCGTGCCCGCAAAAAGCACGACAAGCGCGCGCTCGAGCGCGAGAGGGAACTCGAGGCGGAAGCCCGCCAGGCTTTGCGCGAGGCGCGACGTCGTGCCGGCGACTGAAATCAAAGATCCCCGAGGAGTAGACGCTCATGGAACTTCGCTTGACTTCCTTGCCGGTTGAGCAGATCGAGACCGAGGCTTTGGTGGTCCTGGCCTTCCAGGCGGACCGTCCTGAAGATGGACTTGCGCACGCCGCCGCGCGCCGGGTGGATGAAGCAACCGGCGGCTGGCTCACCGAAGCCTTGCGTAGCGGCGAATTCACGGGCAAGCTTTACGAAACCCTGGTCCTTCACCGTCCGCCGAACTTGAAGGCGCGGCGGCTGGTGCTGGTCGGCGGCGGCAAGCGCGAACGCTTCGGCTCTCTCGAGCTGCGTCGAGCCGCGGGGGCGGTGGTTCGCGCTCTGCGTTCACGTTCGGTCACGGAAGCCGCCATGGTGGTGGAGGGCGGCGCCGAGGAGGTCTCCGCAACCGCCGAGGGGGCGATCCTCGGCAACTACGAGCCGGATCGCTACAAGACCGAAAAGAAGAACGGCAAGCCGGTGGAGCGGTTCACGCTCGCCGTTCCCGCGGTGGATGCCGGCCTGGAAGCGGCGCTAGAACAGGCGCGCATTGCGGGTGAAACGCAGAATTACGTTCGCGATCTGGTGGCCGAGCCAGCCAATCGCATGACCCCGAGCGTGCTGGCCGAGCGCGCTCGCGAAATGGCCGCAGAATGCGGGCTGGAATGCGACGTGCTGGACGCCGGCCGCATGAACCAGCTCGGCATGGGCGCCTTGCTGGGAGTGGCGCAAGGATCCGCGGAACCGCCGGCGCTTATCGTGCTCCAGTACCGGCCGCAGCTAGCTGCCGAGGGCGCCGTGCATCTGGGCCTGCTGGGCAAGGCCGTCACGTTCGATTCCGGCGGCATCTCGATCAAGCCCTCCGACGGCATGGACAAGATGAAGTACGACATGGCGGGCGGCGCAGCGGTGATCGGGGCCATGCGCGCCATCGCACAACTGAAGCCCTCGCTGCCGGTGACCGCGCTCATCCCAGCCGTGGAGAACATGCCGGGCGGGCGCGCGCAGCGGCCTGGCGATGTGGTGCGAACGCTGTCGGGCAAGACGGTTGAGGTTCTGAATACGGACGCCGAAGGTCGGCTCATCCTGGCGGATGCCCTGACTTACGCGCAAAGGCTCGGCTGCACCCACCTGGTAGACGCGGCCACGTTGACCGGCGCCATCGTGGTGGCGCTGGGCCACGTGAACGTCGGCGCCTTTGGCAGCGACCAGGCGCTCCTGGACCGGGTGCTGGCGGCGGCCCGCGCCGCAGGCGAGAAATTCTGGCCCATGCCGCTGGATGACGAGTACAAGGAGCAGCTCAAGAGTGTGGTGGCCGACCTGCCTAACATCGGCAATCGCTGGGGCGGCGCCATCACCGCGGCCATGTTTTTGAAAGAGTTCGCCGATCCCCTGCCGTGGGTCCACCTGGATATTGCGGGCACGGCATGGCTGGAGGAAGCCAAGCCGTATATGGCGAAGGGGCCGACGGGCGTGCCCGTGCGCACGTTGATCCGGCTCGTGATGGACTGGAGCTGACGGGTCTCAGGGCTGGCGGAACCGTGAGCGCAGGAACTCGACCAGGAATTCGTCCCGCCTGCGGATCACGGCGTTGAAATCGCGCTGGCTCCAGTCATAGAAACCGCGTCCGCTGCGCGCGCCCAGGCGTCCCTGGCGAATCATCTCCGGCAAGATCGCCGGCGCCCGGGGCTCGCTGCAAAGATCGCGGGCGACGTAATCCAACACGGCGAACGCCAGCTCGAGTCCCACCGCGTCCATGTGCTCGAAGATGCCGTAGACGGGCAGGCGCAGGCCGAAACCGGTCTTGGCGGCCAGATCCACCTCTTCCGGATCGGCGATTCCTTCGGCGACGATATAAAGCGCCTCACGCCACAGGGCGTGCTGGAGGCGATTGCCAAGCTGGCCGGGACGATCCTTTTTTACCAGAACCGGCGTTTTGCCGCAGTCCAGAAGGAGCTGGCGCACGCTGGCGACCACGTCGTCGGCAGTTTGCGCCCCGCGGACGATTTCCACCAGCGGCATCAGGTGCGGCGGGTTCCAGAAATGCGTGGTCAGAACCCGTTCGGGGTGGCGGCAACGCGAAGCGATTTGCGTGATGCTCAAGCCGGATGTGTTGCTGGCCAGAATCGCTTCGGGGCGAGCAAGCGCGTCCATGCGTGCAAAGAGCTGCTGCTTGAGCTCCATGTCTTCCGGGGCTGACTCGATGACGAGATCCACGGCGGCGATGGTCTCATCGAAGTCCGTTCCCGCGCTGAGAATTTCGCGTGCGCGGCTGGTGCGTTCGGCGGGCGCCAGGCCGTTGTCGGCGAGGACCCCGATCTGCTCCTGTGCTTTGGCCAGGCCCCGGGCGGCGCCTTCAGAACTGCGGCTGAGGATGCGCGTGGGCAGGCCGCCGAGAGCCAGGGTGACGGCGATGCCGGGTCCCATCATTCCCGTCCCGATGACCGCAGCGGTTCGCAAGGTAGCTACAGGCATGCTTGTACTTGTACCATGCCGCTGCGCGCGCCGGGATGTCTCAGCCCCTTGCGAATGCGGTCACGTGTTGTGTTGGAATAATCACTGGAATGCGGTGGCACAGGCTGCTCTACGGCTACTGTTCGTTGCTGTTGTTGGCTTCCCCGATTTGGGCGCATCGCGAAAGCCATCCCCTGGCCGGTTCGGATGAGCTGGGAGGGCAGCAAAGGAGCCAGCTCCGGCCGCTCCAGGAACCGTCAGGGCCGCCAGCGACCCCGCCCGAGGAGGGCGATGGTTCGGCTTTCATCCGTCCCGTGATTCGTCCCCAACCCGAATCCCAGCCGGGACAAGGCTTCCAGTGGGAGCCCGCGCTTCGTCAGGCGAGTTTTTTCTTGGGGATCATGCACGCCTGGCGGATCGCCACCGAGCCTGGTACGCGAGCGGAACTGCGCGGGCCTTTTTTCCGCGATTACATCGCTGCGGTCAAGGGATTGCACGGCTGGGGCGACGGCGATCCTTTCATCGTGAACTATGTGGGCCATCCCTTCCAGGGAGCGGTCCACGGCTACATTCAGATTCAGAACGATCCGCGTTATAGCCGCCTGGAATTCTCCAACACACGGGCCTACTGGACGAGCCGGCTGCGGGCCCTGGCCTTCGCCGCCATGGCCAGCACGCAGTTCGAGCTGGGGCCGGTGAGCGAAGCTTCCATAGGCAACGTGGGCAAGAACGGAATCGGCGCCGGCGCGGTGGATCTGGTGGTCACGCCGATCGGCGGGGTGGGGGTCCTCGTGCTCGAGGATGTGCTCGATCGTTACGTGGTTCGCCGAGTGGAGCGATGGACCACACAGCCGGTTTTGCGGGCCATCGTGCGTGGCGCTCTCAATCCCAACCGCGCCTTCGCCAACCTGATGCGCAAGCGCGTGCTGTGGCACCGTGACAGCCGGCCGGGCGTACTCGAGCCTTGAGGCGAAAGCGTCCGCCCGTCAGAAGTGCAGGCGCAGGCTGTACTGCAACTGGCGACCGAAAGTGTAATCGCGCGGCCGCGTCGTCTTGCCGAACAGCGAATCCGTCACGGAGGTGCTGGGGTTGGCCATGGTCAGATTGTTGATCACGTTGTAAGCTTCCACGCGCAGCTCCAGACGGAAACGCTCCGTGAGTGCGAAGGACTTGGACACCGTGCCATCCCAGGCGAAATAGCCCGGGCCGGTCAGGCCGGGGAAGTCGCGCGGGTTGGTGCGCGGCGTATAAGGCTGTGCGCGAGCGAAGACTTCGGTTTTGAACCAGCGGTCGGGCGTAGGTTTGTCCACCTTGGGATCCTGCCCGTTCCATTCCATCTGTCCGAAGGTGAGTAGGCTGCCGGACTCCCAGGTGATGATCGAGCTGACCTGCCAGCCGCCCACGATGCCCTCCAGCACGGGATGGAGCTGGTTGAGCCAGTGACGACCCTTGCCGAAGGGCAGCTCCAGCACGCCGGCGCCCGCGATGCGGTGCCGCGGGCGCGTGCCGTTCAGGAAGGTGAAGCGCCCGGCGTACTCGTCGTCCGCATTGAAGAACCCCTCGGTCTTTTCCCGGTTGTAGTTATAAGCCAGGAGCAGGTTGAAGCCTTGGGCAAAAGGCCGCTGGGCGCGCAACTGGAATGCGTGGTAGCGGCTGCGCGGCCCCGGCGTGTTCTGCTGGGTAAGCGTTCCGTAGTGGGGATAGGGCTTGAGTAAATCGGCTTTGGTAATTTCGGCCCGGTTGCGTAACTGGCCGGGGAATTTTTCCGGCGTCAGGTACATGTAAAAGGGATTGGGGATCCGCCGGCTCAGTTCCGCCTTGTAGGTGTAACTCAGTGAGGGATCCATCAGATTCGGCCTCTTGTCATAGGCCAGGTTGTGGCCCAAATTGACGAAGTAAGTCGCGTCCACGACGATGTGATTGACTACTTCGCGCTGCAAGGAGAGATTGATGCGGTCGTTGGTGGCCGCTTTGACGTCCTGGTAACTCCAGCGCGTGTCGCCGCCGATGCCGGTATAACGCCCCAGGCTCTTGCCCACCGGCATGATAAGCGGGTTGGTAGGCGGGAAGGGATCGTAGAAGCGGGCCGTGGGGATGCCTTCGAGTACCGGAGTGGTGTACGTATCGGCGTTAAAGCCGGGCATGTAGAGGCTGCCCAGCAGGGAGTCCCCCACGCTCCCCAGAGGCATGAAGATCGCCGGGATCACGAACCGCGCCCAGCCGGCGCGCAACGCCGTCTTGTCGTTGACCCGAAAGGCGGCGCCCACGCGGGGCAGGAAGACGAACTTGGGGCTGTTCCACATCTGGCGGTCGTGCTTCTCGGCGAAATACCAGGCGCCTGTGAACTTGTAGGGGACCTTCATCATCGCCGCCACGTCGGCCGGGATCTTCGGCGGGTTGGCGACCATTTCGGGAATGGGGTCGTCCAGATCCAGATAGCGCGAGACGCGATCCTCCGGATCCCAGGGCGCGGTTTCGTACTCCCAGCGCAAGCCCAGATTGAGGGTCAGCCGGCGAGTTACTTTGAAGTCATCCTGCAAGAAGGCGCCCCAGTAGCGGAAACGCGCCTTTTGCATCGGGATGTAGCGTGCGTATGAGCTGCCGTCCAGAGCGCCGAGAAGGAAGGTGGCCCAGCCATCGCCCACGTTGGCGGTATTGGGGGCGATGAACGTGTCGGCGGTCAGGGCGCGGTTGAAGTAGAAACGCATGGGATCGGGACGCGCCGAACGTCCGCCATGCCCGCGCATTTCCAGGCCCTCCTTGAGGTAGTGCGAGCCCAGATAGTGCGAGAGCCGGCTGTGAACGCTGTAGCTCTTGGGGCGCTGGAACCAGTAATTACCCCGGGCGAACTGCCCGCTCTGGTCTATATCGAAGCGCGGCGGCAGAATCTGCGGCACCTCTTTCATGTAGGGCTCGAACCATTTGTTCGGCCACAGCTTCGCCAACCCTTCGATGTTGGTCACGAAGGGGCCGCCGTCGTACTGGTCAATGATCGAGTTATAAGCGCCGCGCAGGTTGAGTACTGTCGTGGCGGATCGCGTGTAGACGGCGTCTCCCGCGATGTTCAGCCCGTGCCGGATGCTGCCGGCATCGTAAGGCCACCACTGCGAGTTGTTCCCGGAGAGGTTATCTTCGGAAACCACGGTATGGAACTGGCTGTAGCGTCCGAAGACCTTCCAGCGCTCGTTGATATGCCAGTCCACGCGGTCCGAGAGGTTCCAGTAATCGTAAAAGCGGTTGGATTCCACCTGGAAGTTGTTGCGCCCGCTGGGATCGGCGCCGGGATTGTTGGGACGCCAGACCTGCTCCATGATTTTCACCGAGAGTGGATCCATGCGGTCTTTGGGAATGATATTGCCCGGGAAAGGCTGGCGGGTGGCTACGTTGCGCGCCGGATCGAATTTGGTGGTCCAGGGATCGTAGATGGGGCGCAGCGTGCCGCGTGCCGTGAGCGTGCGCGAAAAATCGCCGTTGCGCTCCAGATCGGTCGGCATGGTGCGGGTGAAATTCCAGGGCTGGACAGTCCTCCAGTCCTCGAACGAGAAGAAGTTGAACAGCTTGTTGCGAACCACGGGATGGCCGAGCGTCCCACCGAAGACGTTATGGCGAATGCGGTTGCGGCTGCGCGGAATGACGGTGCGGTCGGCCACGGCGTTCAGCCTCGGCGTGCGGCCCAGATAGAAGAGTGAGCCGTGATACTCGTTGGTGCCCGATTTCATGGCCAGCGTGATGATGCCGCCGGCGCTGTGGCCGAACTCGGCGTCCACACTGTTCTGCTGGATGGTGAATTCAGCCACGGCGTCCATGTTGGGCGTGTAAGCGGTCTTGGGACCGGTTTCCACCGGCGTGCCGTCAATCAAAATGTCGTTGCGGCGATTCGTGCCGCCGCCCGTCTCCAGGTCCTGCGCCGCCCAGTGATGATAAGGCGCCTGCTCGCCGCCCGAAGTGTTGACCACCGCGGGATCCAGCGCCGCCAGCTTGAAGGGGTTGCGCGTGATCAGCGGCAACTCGCGCACCATTTTGTTGTCAATCGTAAGGTCGCGGTTGGCGGTATTGAACTGGATCGCGGCCGGCGCCTCGGTCACTTCCACCGTCTGGCTGGCCATGCCGACTTGCAGCTCCACGTCAATCGTGATGTCGCCGCGGGTCTGAACCAGGATGTTCTGCTGGACGAACTTGCGAAAGCCCTGCGCTTCCACCGTGAGAGTGTACGTGCCAGGATCTACGAAGTCGAAGACGTAAGTGCCCGTGGGCCCGGTGGTGCGGACGCTTTCCACTCCTTGATTCACGTTGGTCAAAGTGACCTTGGCGCCGACCACGACGGCCTTGGTGGCGTCGGTCACTTGTCCTTGAATGCGGGCGCGATAGTCCTGCGCGTAAATGCAGCAGGCCAGCGCCGCGACAAGACAGAGACTCTGAA
>JAPWUP010000294.1 GCA_028275505.1 Bryobacteraceae bacterium | reverse complement strand
GCGCTTTCGAGAACGTGTACGAAGCCCCGAACTGAAGGCCGCGCGACATGCGTCGGTTGGCCGTCACCTGGAGCGAGTGGTAATTCAGGGTCGCGCCGAAGCCGCGCACGTTGATGGTGCTCATGCCGAGGTAGGGCCGGAAGAAATTATCCGGCAGCGGGCTGTTGGTGGTGCGATCGAGATTGGCCGGGTCGAAGCGTGAATACATCGGGATGGCGTTGATGTTGCGCACGTAAAGCAGGTTGCGGCCAAGGCTGCCCACGTAGGCGGCGTCGAGCACCGTGTTGAACCCAATGTCGCGCTGGATCCCGAAACTGTAATTCATCACTCGGGGCAGCGGCTGCCGGCCCACCTGCGGTGCGTTCACGCTGCTCGGGCCGTAGGTCCCTTGGGATTGCAGGAAGGTATCGAGGTTACCGAAAAAGAGGGTGGGAGTGTAAGCGACGGGCGGCTGGCCGTTGGTACCCGAGTACAGGTTGCCCTGCGGCCGGTCATAGAAGATGCCGAAGCCGCCCCGCACCGCCATTTTGCCGTTGCCCCGCGGATCCCAGGCGAAGCCGAAGCGCGGCCCGACCAGTACATGCGGAACGTCGAACAGCTTGGGGTTGTAACCCTTGCCGCCCACGACCATGCCGGGGGCCGTATTGCCCGAGCCGGGGACGAACAATCCGATGTAAGGCACCGGGTAGATCTGGCCGGTACGCAGGTCCACTCCCACGCGCCGGCCACTGGCGTCACGGCCGGGCCAGATCAGCGCGGCCACGCTCTTGAGATCATAGCGCGAAGGATCGAAGGTCGTGATGGCGAAGCGCTCGTCGTGCGCCGACGGCATGTTGTAGAAGCGCACGCCGATTTCCAGCGTCAGCCGGCGGCTGACCTTCCACGAAGTCTGTCCGTACCACTCCACCTGGGTGTAGCGGTAGTGCGAGTAGGGCCGGAAAGTACCCTCCGAGTAACTTTCGAAGTTACCCAGCAGCGCGTTGGCGAAAGCATAATTGGCGTCGAACGGGTTGTTGACGTTGCGCCCGAAGCTGAAGGCGCCACGCGTGTTGGGGCTGCCCACTTCGTCCTTGCGCATGCGCTCGATATACACGCCGAATTTCAGGTTGTGGCGGCCCACGACTTTGCTGAAGTTATCCGCGAACGTGAAGACGGGGTTTTCGTTGGTGTAGGGAATGTTCCCCAGGGAGCAGTTGATATAGTTGGGTACGCCGCCGAAAGTGACATTGGGAATGGCGCCCGATTCGTTGGAAGCAGGGAACCACTGCGGGATGTTGCCCATGCGGCTGCGGGCCACTTTGCTTTTGTCCACGGGATTGAAAGTCTGCCCGCGGGTGGTGGCGCCCATGGTGAACTCGTTTACCGTCGAGGGACCGAAGATTTTGGTGAGATTCAGCACGCCGCCGCGACCGCGCTGGGGACGGAAAATCTCCACTAAGTCGTAGTTCACGTCGCCCGTAACCCACGAGCCGTAAGGCCAGTACTCGTGATCGTGGTCCGTGATGCCGCGGACATACATGGTGAGCGTCGGCGTGATCACGTAATCCACACGATAGACGTCCTGTCGTCGCGGGTTACGCCCGCTGACGTTGGAGCGGTAATTGCGGGCGTAGCGCAACGCGGGGTCGGTCTCGGTATAGTTGGGCAAAGGATAGAAATTCAGGATCGCCTGGCCCAGCGTATTGATGCGGGCTTTGGGAACGATGTTGCCCGGGAAGGGCTGCGCGGTCAGGGGATCGCGGATGGGGATGAGCGCGCCGTTCAAGTCGCGCGTTTCCGAGAAATCGCCGTTGCGCTGCATCGCCGTGGGGGTAGTCACGAAACGCACGCCGGGATACAGGCGCCGCCGCACGTACTCCTGCGAGAAGAAGAAAAACAGTTTGTCGCGGTTGGTGTTGAACTTACCCGGAATGTAAAAGGGACCGCCAATCGAGTAACCGCCGCTGTTGAAACGGTAGATCGGCTTGGGCGTACCTGTACGGTTCTGGAAGAAGCCATTGGCGTTGAGCGTTTCGTGGCGGTAATACCAATACGCGCTGCCGTGGAAGTCGCGTGTACCGCTTTTGATGATCACGTTGATGGTGCCGGCGCTGTTACGCCCGTACTCGGCCTGGTAGTTGGTGGTCAGCACCTTGACCTCGGCAATGGCGTCCATGTTGGGAGCGTTCTGCACGCTCGAGTTGGACCCCGTGTCCACGGCCGAAATCCCGTCCAGCGCGTACATGATGGACGTGGATCGACCGCCGTTGATGTGCAGGCCCGATAGCACGTTGCCGGTCATGACCACCTCGCGCGACGCCAGATTGGTGTCCACTACTCCCGGCAGCGTAGAAAGCAGGGCCAGAAAGTCCCTGCCCTTGACTGCCAGGTTCAGGATCTGATCGCCGCTGATCAACCCCGCCCGTTCGCTCGAGGCGGTCTGAATCGGCGTCACTTCGGCCGTCACCTCGATGCGTTCGGTGAGCTGGCCGACTTGCAGCGTGATGTCGCCCAGCGACCGGCGCTCGTTGGCCGTGAGCGTGATGTCGCGGACTTGATAGCTTCGGAATCCGCTGGCGCTGACTTCCAGCGAATACGTGCCCGGGAGCACGCTCGAGAAAACAAACAGGCCGGCCTCGTTGGTGGCCGACTTCTGGCTTACTCCCGTGGCCTGGTTGGTCAGGGTCACTTGAGCGTTAGGGATCACCGAGCCGGCTGGATCGCGCACCGTGCCGCTCAGCGTGGCGCTGATGACTTGCGAGTACGCGGCCGACGCCAGGAAGGCAAACAGTCCAATCAAGACCAGACGTCTGGGCATGAGAGACTAAACCTCCGGCGCCATTATGCCATAAGGGAATGGCATCCGGAAAACCGGGCAGGAGCGAAGCCAGAAGGCGGTCAGGCGGGCGGCAGCGCAAGCAGGTCGTAGCCTTCGCGGCAGGCTATTTGGACGATGCCCAGCTCCTGTTTCTTGCGGGTGAACTCTTCGGGAGTGTAGCAGAGGACCTCGATGGGAAACGGCGTTTGAAGGCTCCAAATGACCCGATAAGCCCGTTCCAAAAAGGGCATGCCGGCAAAAGCCTCGGAGACGATGAGCAAGTCGAGGTCACTGCGATCGCGCAGCGCGTCACCGCGGGCGCGCGACCCGAACAGGATAACGTGCAACGGGCGCCACTCCGCCACGAGCCGGGGCAGGTAATCCCTGACGAACTCGGCTACCCGCGGATCCTGGATCGGAGCCATAGGATGATTTCCTCGGCGGCCGCGACCTTCTCCCGGGCAGTGTCACGGTCATACAGCTCGTAAGGCACTCCGTTGGCTGCGTCGGGATAACGGCTTACCGTGTAATCAGGGTTCAGAAAGGCCAGCTTTCGCTGAAGCGACTCCGGCACCTCGAGTCCCCTGCCGAGTTCCACCAAATAATGCGAGTGCGGGGGCGCCTCGCCGCGCAGGATGAACCAGGCGGCTTTCAGGTACTTCGCCACAGCCTGATGAGCAAGGAACGCCGCCACCTCGTAGGCCTCGACCTCAATGTTCTTGCGTGCATTGGCCAGGTCGCGCTCGGCTTGCCGGATCAACCGATCTGCCTCGGTGCGCATGGCGGCGCCTGCCCGTCTCCACCAACCATTATGCGACGCTGGCCGGAGCAGTGCCGGAGCAGCCGCAGCGCAGTGTGGATAGCGCGCTACCGCCTCAGGCCCCCAACGCGCGGCGCACGGCCTCGGCAAGCTGGGGCAGGCTGTAAGGTTTGGGCACGAAGCCGGCTGCCCCTGCCTCCTGCATGCGGGCGATGGCGCCTTCTCCCGCGTAACCGCTGGTGACGAGCACAGGAAGGTCAGGGCGAACCTGACGGATCGCTGCCAGACACTCCGGTCCGCTCATTCCCGGCATCTGCATGTCCAGGATGATCAGATCGAACAGTTCCGGATCCTGTTGCAACATCGGAACCACCTGGCGGGGATCGTCCACGTACGCGGCCCGGTAACCCAGGCTTTCGAGCAGGCGAACGGTGGCACGGGCCACCATGGGTTCATCGTCCACCACCAGGATCGTTCCTTCCCCGCGCCCCGCTCGCTCGCGGGCCGGCGGCGTCACCGCAGGCTCCTCATCCACGAGTGGCAGGTACACTTCGAAGACGCTGCCTTGGCCGGGACGACTGTTCACCCTGACTGCCCCTCCGTGGTTCTTGACGATGCCGTAAACCATGGCCAGACCCATGCCCGTGCCGCCTAGCGATTGCTTGGTCGTGAAGAAAGGTTTGAAAAGGTGAGGGAGGTGTTCCGGCGGAATTCCGA
>JAPWUP010000008.1 GCA_028275505.1 Bryobacteraceae bacterium | reverse complement strand
CTTCCCAGGAGCACTGCCCCACCTGTGATCTCAAGGCCTCTCCAGTCCGCTGACCGGTGCCTGCCTCGTATCCCCCGGAGTATACTGCCAGGACCCCCGGGATGTCAATGGTCAATCCGAGGCCGCGGCAAAGGCCGTGCTTCCCTCCAACCGACAAGCCCATCACCGAACTCGCAGACACGACCATGCCCTGCACCGACGCGCATGTCTGGTAGCCCCGCCCCTCCGCTCCCATCGCTGGAAGACCGTCTCCGGATTCTGGTAGGCGCGGCCCGCCCTGCGCTACCTGTCTCGCCTATCATCGAAATTTGAAGCCTCTGCTCATCGGCATCGCCGGACCATCCTGCGCGGGCAAAAGCGAGCTGGCCCACAGGCTGGGCGCCCTGCTGCCCGCCACCGTCGTCTCCCTCGATCGCTATTACCGCGACTTGTCCCACCTCAGCTTCGAGGAACGCACGCGCTGGAACTTCGACGTCCCTGACGCCCTCGAGCTGGACCTGCTCGCCTCTCATTTAACAGCCCTGGCGGCCGGCGAGACGGTCGAGATCCCTGTCTACGACTTCACGCAGCACGTACGCACCAACCAGCGCACCCGGGTGGCGGCCGCGGACTGCGTGGTCTTCGAGGGTCTGTTCACGCTTTATCGGGAAGACATTCGTGCGCTGCTCGATTTCAAGGTGTTCGTCGAGGCGCCCGACGAGGTATGCCTCGCGCGGCGACTGGAGCGCGACGTGCGCGAGCGAGGCCGCACCCCCGAGTCCGTCCGCCGGCAGTTCGAGAGCACCGTGCGCCCCATGGCGGAGCGCTACATTTTGCCGACCCGGGTCTGGGCAGACCTGGTGCTCGATGGCACGGCTCCGCGCGAAGCGCTCGTCGAAAGCGTCCTGCGGGAGCTGGAACGGCGCGGGCTGTGGCCGCGGCGAGAGCCGCCACCGCACTGACGCCAACCCTCTCACTCGAGCACGATCATTTCGTGATCGAGCACGGATGACAGTTCCACTCGCACCCAGCTATCGCGCCGCCTCAGCGGCAACGAGCGGCCTGCCACACGAGCCATGGCGCGCCGCGGCGCCCCGCCGTCCCCCACCCGGATCGAAACGCGCAGAGGCCCCACCGGATACAACTCTTCAACAGGCGCGCGCCAGGCCCCGGGGTTGGTCAGGTTGACGATGTGGAGGATCCAGCGGCCAGGCTGGCGATACAGGTGGCAATCGAGCAGGCCTGGTCCCTCGACGGCCAGCGGAATCGAATCGCCGGCGCACCAGCGCACCAGGTTTTCGAGCAGCCGTGCGTGATCGGGCAGGTGCTGGCGGAAGTAACGCCGGTCCAGATCCGCGGGCAGGAAGGCGATGCGCGAGCGCCCGCGCTCGCTCAAAACCAGCGCGGGCAGGCCGCTGTCGGCAGTGCGCATCCACGCGAACTCTGGCGGATAGGTGGGGAACGCCGGCACGAAGGTCAGCGGCACGATCGCGCCGGCGGCGAAGCGGTGAGGCAGGAGATTTCCGCCGTAGGGGATCAGATCGGTCTCTTCGAAGCCGTTCAGAACAACGTGCCGCGAACCGGTCGGGGCGGGCTCATCCCCGGCCTTGGGGCCGTCAACCCGCGCGCGCCACTGCGGATGCAGGCGCAAATAAGTGTGCTCGTCCGCCGGCGGGCCGGCAGTCGCTGTGCGCATTGCGGGCAATCGCGGCGCGGCCGAATCGAGATGGGCGCCGAACACGTCCGCCAGCGCGTAATCCGGGCGCGGATCGCCCCATTCGTCATAAAGCGAAGTGGCGCCGGTAGCCACGAGCGAGCCGCCTGCCTTCACGTACCGGCGAATCGCCTCGCACTGCGCGTCGCTGAGCGAACCGAGGTTGGGCAGAATGAGCACGGCGAAGCGCTCGGGACCGGCCGGGATGTCATCCACGTGCACCGGCAAATAGGGGATGCGCGCCCGCACCAGGACGTGCATGAAGCCGTAGTACGGCGCTTCCACCCGGTCCGCTGCCTGATCCCGCCCGAAGAAATCCGCGTTGCGCTGGGACCACACCAACCCCACCGAAGCCACCGGCTCGCGCCGGACCAGAAACTCCTGGTTCTCGCGGACCCAGTTCATGACCGGCTCCGGCGTGCGGTACATGCGGCGGTCCTCGTGGTAGGCGCCCACGTAGTGCCACCACGGCTGGATGCCGCCCGCGATGCCCGCGATCATCCACAGCCGGGCCTCGGCCGGCGTTTTGCTCGTCACGCGGAAGTAGCCCGGATGGTTCTGGTACATGGCCATGCTCTCCGGCGCCAGTTTGTCCCAGCCCGCCAGCTCGTGGATGCGCTTGCCGAGATCGCCGTTCTGTGGAAAACCGAGGTCGTCCTCGCGCCGCTGGTGATCGAGCATGAGAATGTGCGCCCGGCGGGCGATTTCGCGCAGATCGCGAAAGCTGCGAGCCAGACCGGAAAGCGAGCCGCTGAGCATTCCCGACCAGATACACTCCGGCCCGCCAGCCGATTGCGTAGTGCGATTGTTCAGATCCCAGATTTCCAGCCGCCGGCGGTAACTCCACAAGATCCAGCGCCGGAAGGCCGGATCGTCCCAGTCGTGCCGCTCGGGCAGCGCCAGACCGGTAGCCGCGCGAAAGGAACGCTCGCAGTAAGTACAGTAACAAATGCTGTCGCGGCCCAGGCCAGCCCAACTGTTGTCCGTGAAACCATCGGGATGATAGCGCTCGATGATTTCGACGAGGACGCCGGGAAGATACTCTTCGAAGTAAGGGCTGTTGATGCAGGCCAGATAGCGATCCCCCGCACGATAGGGATTGCCCTGGCGGTCGCGCGCAAACCAGTCGGGGTGAGCCCGGAAAAATTCTTCGCTGGCGCGGCTGGAATCCATGCGCGCCATGACGTAAATGCCGTCACGGTGCGCCGCCTCGACGAGTTCGCCGAACAAATCGCGACCGCCCAGAAAACGGGCCCGGTAATGCAAGGGAAACTTACTGGGATAGTAAGCCACGATGCCGCCGGCATTGATGATCACGGCCTGCACGGCGGTGCGTTTCCAATGGCGACGCCACCATTCGATGTCGTAACGCTCCGGGTCCTTTTCCGTGATGTTGGTCTGGCCCCAGCGATAGACCCGGCGGTACCAGGGCTCGCCGGAAGAACGAGCGCCGGACAGCGCCACGGCGGCGGACCCGAGAAAGGCGCGGCGCGTAAGAACAGGGGGCAGCAAGCTACGCGACATCGCCGCACGCCTCCTCAGGCGGCCCCGAACTCCCGGATGGCCTCGCCCGCCGCCGCCAGATTTGCCAGCCGCATTTCCGAATACTTGCGCGAAAGCAGAACGCCGTGGGCACCGGCGCGGAGAGCGGCCAGGACGGCCGCCCGTGTTCCCTCGGGCGTGGAGCGCGAATGTTCCAGCGCCGTGGGAATGTCAATGTCAATGCCCGGCCAGATGCGGGTCGGAGTCCCCTCCACGGCCCGGAGCGCGCGTTGCGTTTCCCGGAAAACGTAATCCGCCGAGAAACCGGTAAAGGGGATGCGCTCGTAAGTTCCCTCGGCGAAATTCATGACGCGGTAGTGAAAATCGAGGGCCTCCTGCTTGCTCATGTCGCCGAAAATGTGTTGCTGGACGCTGTCTATGTAACTGGCCATGCGTTCGCCCGCGCAGTTATGATACATGACAATTTTCAGAAAGTCCGAGCAGGGGACGAGCTGGCGCAGATCCTGCTGGGCGCGATAGAAAGGACTGAACGAATTGTTGTGCCAGATATGCCAGCCCACCAGGACCGAGCGCCTCGCGGATTTCACGCGATCGTAAATCAGCCGGTAGCATTCCCGCAGACTGTCGTGGAAAAGCTGCTCCCAGGCTAGAATCTCCGGGTACCGCATGAGAATTCGCAGAAACTGCACGAAGTAACCGTCCACGGGCCGCTGCCCGGAGCGGGCCGCGCGCACGAACTGCTCGAGGGTGCGGAAGCCTTCCCTGGCGCGGGCAGGGTCGAGGCCGCGCTCGCGGGCCTTGCGTTCGCAGTAAGTGCAGAAGCAGCCGACGCGGGAAGGATCGCTGGAGCGCCCGCCGTGACTGGCGCCCAGCGCCAGGCCGAGCGCGCCGTGCCGCTCCGATCCCCACATGATGCCGTCAATCGGGTAACTGCGTGTCCAGTCCTCGGCAATAGCGGCCAGGAAGGCGCGATGATCCGGGTTGTTCAGGCAAGTGCGTGAACCGCGGCGGCCGTAAAGATCCACTTCCTGCACTTTTTCGATGCCGGGGACGTCGTTACGCCACACGTCCTCGTACCAGCAGAAAACCTTCAAACCGCGGCGATGGGCGGCGGGAAGAACAGCCTCGAGCACGTCGTAATCGCCGTAATCGCGGGAACGCACATCCTTGAGCACGGTATCGCGGTAAAACTCGGGTCGCATGCGGGTGAAACATCCGCCGCGGAAATCCAGGTCGTACTCCTGCTTGCCGTGATCGGGCAAGGGCTGGCCGGGCACCTGCCGTCCGGCGATTCCGCGCCCGTAAGTGAAAGTCGCCACGAAAAGGGTGTTGATGGCGGCCTTCTGTTGCAGAATGTCGAGCACCGGTTCGACGCCTTCGTCCAGAAAAGACACGGCGCCAATCTGAATGCCGATCATGCGGGGCGCAGCGGGCGACTGGGCGGACGCCAGCGCCGCCGATTGCAGGAACGTGCGACGGGAAAGTTGTCCCATGGAAGCCTCCAGAGTTCAGAGCGAAGCTGAGGGCGCGTCGCCGAACAACTCGCGGATGACGCGCTCGATCTCGTCCAGGGAGCGGCAGCGGTGAATGGTGGAACTGGCCCGCGAATCCAGGGGAGCGCCCTCGAGTCGGTCCGTCCAGCCGCCCGAACCTTCCCAGAGCAGGATGGGGCGGCCGTGGATCCAGGCGAAACAGATCTCGGATAGCGTTCCGGCGCCGCCGCCCAGCGCGATCACCAGGTCTCCTGCCAGCGCGGTGAGGACGTTGCGTGCGTGCCCCAAGCCGGTGGGCAAGACCACAGTGCACCAGGGGTTGGCTTCTTCCAGCCGGCTCGAGGGCACGATGCCCACCACCAGACCGCCCGCCTGGCGCGCCCCTCGACTCACGGCTTCCATCACGCCGCCCAGCCCGCCCGTGATCACCGTGATGCCCAGGCGCGCGAGGCGTCTGCCGAGTTGCTCGGCGGCCTGCGCGACTTCGGGTGGCGGGCTGGCGTCCCCAATCACCGCAGCTTGCAAAGGACGATGCGCCGGTCGCTTCATCGCTGGCTGCTCCCGCACCATATTAACGGGGACGGCCCGCGATGTGGACGCGCCCGCCCGCCGCATTTGACTTTCCCGCCCGGCTGCGTCATAGTGGCGAGAGAGCATGAACGAGCGACCCGCTGCCCCGTCCCGCGTCCTGCCCGATCTGGCCGCATGGCGAGAAAAGCGCGGCCTGAGCCTGCAACAGATCGCCGAAGCCACAAAAATCAGCCTCGGCTATTTGCGGGCCATCGAAGAAAGCCGCTTCGACTGTCTGCCCGGCGGAATTTACGATCTCAACTACCTGCGGCAATACGCGCGAGCGATCCAGTTCGACGAGGAGGAGCTTGTTCGCCATTACCGCCTGATGACCGGACAAATCGAGACAACGCCCTCTGCTCCCTCAAGCGGCGTCAAGGAACGCCTCCGACTGCGCGGGCCCGCATCCTTGCTGCGGAGCCTGATCTGAGCGAGCCATGCCTGCCTCCCGCCCGGCGGATAATGGGAACTAGATGGCCCGCGGTCTGCCCCGTTTGCGAACGAACCTCGACTTCATGCCGTCGCCCGTGCCCGACCGGCCCGGCTTGATGATTCGCGATCCCTTCCGTTACTCCGACGCCACCCTGATCATCCCTCCGCCACTGGTGGAGTGCCTGTCGCTGTTCGACGGGGAGCGAACCGAACTGGATCTGCGCGCCGCGCTGGTGCGGATCACGGGCGACCTGCGCGTGGGCGAGCTGGTAGACCACCTGGTCCGCACCCTGAGCGAGGCGGGATTCCTCGAGGACGAAGTGTACGCCGCGTTGCGACAGGAGCGGCACCGCGCATTCGAAGCCGCCCCTGCGCGCGAGCCAACTCACGCAGGCTCGGCGTACCCGGCCGACCCCGATGTGCTGAAAGTCACTCTGGCCCGCTGCCTGGACGGGGCCGGCCCGTGGCGGGAACCGGTTCTCGGCGTGGCGGCGCCGCACGTCAGCCCGGAGGGCGGCTGGCACTGCTATCGGGATGCCTACGCCTGCCTGGATCCCAACGCGCGCGAATGCACCTTCGTGGTGCTGGGAACCTCGCATTACGGCGCCCCGGATGCCTTCGGATTGACGCGCAAACCGTACCGCACGCCATTGGGTGACACCAGTCCTGCCGCGGAGCTGGTCGAGTGGCTGGCCACGCGCGCCCCAGATGCCGTCGTGCTGGAGGATTACTGCCACGCCGTGGAGCACTCCGTCGAATTTCAGGTCATTTTCCTCCAGCACCTGTACGGACCCTCGGTGCGAGTGTTGCCCGTGCTGTGCGGCTCGTTTTCCTCGGGAGGCGGCCGCCTTCCCGAAGACCAGCCTGCCGTGGGCCGCTTCCTGGAGGCCTTACGCGAGCTCGCCGAGCAGCAAGGAGACCGCCTGCGGTGGGTGCTGGGCGTGGACCTGGCGCACATGGGCCGTCGCTACGGCGATGGCTTCTCCGCCCGGGCGCGGCAGGGGCGCATGCGCGCGGTGGAAGAACAGGACCGGCGACGGCTGGAGCGCGTGGAAGCGGGCGACGCGGAGGGCTTCTGGAAGCTGGTCAAGGGCGAGCAGGATGCGCTCAAGTGGTGCGGCGCCTCGGCCTTGTACACGTTCCTGCGCGCCGTGCCGGGCGTGCGCGGAACCGTGCTCCGCTACGAACAGTGGAATATAGACGAGGACAGCGTGGTCAGCTTCGCCGCCATCGTGTTCACGCCCGCCTCAGTTGCCTGAAGGCTGAGCCGCCATCCAGTAACCCGGTCGCGTGATCACGCGGACGTCGTTGCGCCCGCGGACCAGCACCTGAATTTCGTGAAAGCCGCCTTCGTCGCGGTTGTTCGGCGTGTAACTGATGATGTACTGCGAGTGCAGCTCCTCGCCGATGCGGCGCACGGCGCGCTCCAGATGTTCCTGCGTGATGAAGGGATGCTCGGTGCCGCCCGTCCACTTGGTGAACAGCTCGACCGGGTTGTCCACGAAGATATCGCGCACGGCGCGGAAAATTTCCACGAAAACAGGAACGAAGTTGGCCGAGTTGGTCGGGTTGCCGCTGACCTGCGCGGCGGTATGCGGCGTGGCCGGCACGCCGGCGGGCAACGGGCGCGCCGCGGGCGGGAACGGATCGGGCCGCGGCGGCTGGGCTTTGGCGGTCAGCGTAGTTACCAGGCGGTTGATGTTGAGCGAGTAGATCACGACGTCGGAGAACTGGGCCATCTCGAGTACGTCGCGCTTGCGCGCCTGGCTCCCGTAATCGCGCGTCTCGCTGATCAGCAACAGCACGCGACGGCGGTCTGGGGGGCGCCGGCGCAGCATGCGGATGCCGTAAAGCACGGCATCCACCATGACGCTGCTCGTGGATCCGGGACGGATCTTCTCCAACGCTTGCCGGATCTTGTCCGTGTCCGTGGTGAAATCCTGGAGCAACTGCACCCGGTGGTCGAACGCGATCACCGCCACCTCGCCTTGCTCGCCCGCCACCAGGTAGTGCAGCATGGTGCCCAGCTTGCGCACCTTGGGCAGAACTACTTCGACGGCGGAGTTCGCCTGGATCGCGACCACCAGCGAAATGGGGATATACGTCGTATCCACGCGGATATCCTGCGGCTTGCCGTTATCCAGCAGGATGAAGTCCTGGCGTTCCAGGCCGTGGACGAAGTTGCCGTCGCGGTCAAGCACGATCGTGGGGGCGACGACCACCTGAACGCCCGCGCGGAAGACCGGCTCCTGGTCCGGTTGAGCCGCCAGGGGCAGGGCGCACAACCACGCTGCGCAGAGCAAGCTCCGCCACATCATTGTTGGTGACGCGGCCACCTGCCTCCCCGTTTCCTGAACGCCGCGCCCAGACCTGCCGGCGCGGCCCTCAACTTCATCGTAGCAGCACGCGGATCAGATCGCCCGGCGCCCAGGATTCGCGCTCCGCCTCGGCTACCAGAAAACAGTTGCTGCGCGCCAGGGCGAAGATGTCCGCCGACCCTCGCCAGGCCAGCGGCGTGACCGTGGACCCGTCCGCGCTCAGGCGCGCCGGCGCCAGTCGCGTCAACCCCGGCGCGTGACGAAATGGCGCTGCCAGCCGTGCCTGCAACAAAGGCAGCACGGGTTCGTCCTCTCCCGCCAGCAGTTGGAGCGCCGCACGTGCGAAGACCTCGAAAGCCACCATGGTGCAGATGGGATTGCCGGGCAGGCCGAAGAAAAAAGTCCCGCGGGCGCGGCCGAACACCAGCGGGTAGCCGGGTTGCATCTGAACTCCGGTGAAAAAGAACTCTGCGCCCAGGCTGCGCGCGGCCGGCTCCACCAGGTCGTACTTGCCGGTCGAAACGCCGCCGGAAATGAGCAGCAAGTCAGCTTCCAAGCCGCGCGCCATGAGCTCCCGCGTGGGTTCGAGGCGATCGGGAGCAATGGGCAGGATCTCGGGAATCCCGCCGGCCCTGCGCACTTGGGCAGCGAGCGACCAGGCGTTCGAATTGCGGACCTGATGTTCCATGGGGTCGCAGTCCAGCTCGACGATTTCATCGCCCGTCGCAAGAATCGCGATGTGCGGACGACGATACACGCGCACCCGGCGTCGCCCCAGCGCGGCCAGCAACGCGATCTCGGCGAAGCCGATGCGATGCCCGGCCTCGAGCAATCGCTGGCCGCAACGCGCCTCTGCACCCCGTGCCATGACCCAGCGTCCCGGCGGGCTCGCCTCGGCCACCGTAATCAGGCAGCCGTCCCGCTGCACATGTTCGTACATGACCACGGCGTCGGCGCCCTCGGGCAGCGGGGCACCGGTCATGATCTCGACGGCTTCACCCGGACCGACCCTGAACGTGGCATCGCCGCCCGCACGAATCTCACCGATCACACGAAGCGTGCCCGGAGTGTCCGAAGCACGCACTGCAAAACCATCCCGCATGGAACGGTCGCACGGGGGATAGTCGCGATCGGCGCTAATTTCTTCGGCCAACACACGCCCCTCGGCGCACTCCAGGCCTGCTTCCTCCACAGCCGGCGTGCCGCGGGCCGCCAGTACGTTCTCGATCACCGAACGGCGCGCGTCCCAAAAAGACAGCGAAGTCACCGACGCCATTGTAGCCGAGCGTTCCCGCGCGACGCGATTCTCGGCGCGCAAGGGCGGGGCTGTTACAATGGTCGAAAACAGGCTCCGGGCACCGGAAAAGCGGGGGCGGAAACATGCAAGGCAAGTGGCTGCACCGGTATGCCGTGCTGACGGCTGCGAGCGCATTGGTTCTCATCACGGCCGGGGGATTGGTGACCTCGAACGAGGCGGGTCTCGCCGTACCTGACTGGCCGCTCTCCTTCGGGCAATTGATGCCGCCCATGGAAGGCGGCGTGGTCTATGAGCACACCCACCGCCTGATTGGGGCCACAGTCGGACTACTGACGGTCGTGCTGACGATCTGGCTCTGGCGCTCGTCGGCGCCGCGATGGGTCAAGCGGCTCGGCTGGGCGGCGCTCGCCGCGGTCATCGTGCAAGGCCTTTTGGGCGGCGCCACGGTGCTGCTGAAGCTACCGCCTGCCGTTTCGGTCAGCCACGCGTGCTTGGCGCAACTGTTCTTCTCCTCGCTGGTGGTAATCGCGCGAGCCACCTCGGACGAGTGGCAGTCTGAGCCTGAAATCGTCGAGGATGCCGGATCCCCGCCGTTGAAGGTGCTGGCCTGGGTCGTGCCGCCGGCCATCGTCATCCAACTCCTGCTGGGCGCGGCTTACCGGCACAAAGCCTTGGGGATCATCCCCCACATCGTGGGCGCGCTGGTGGTGGGCGGGGTAATTTTCATGGCGGGCATCAGCGTGCTCAGCGTTCACGGCAGGCACCCAGCTCTGGCCAGGGCAGCGCGCAGGCTTCTCTGGCTGACGGGCCTCCAGATCGTCCTCGGCATCGTGGCGTACCTGAGCCGCATCATATGGGAGGAGGCAGTCCGCCCGCATCCGGTCATGGTGACATTCACCGTCGCGCACGTGGCCGTGGGAGCGCTGGTGATGGCCAGCGGCTTCCTGCTCGCTGCCGAAGTGCAGCGCAGCGTGCGCCGGGTGGCAGAGGAGGCGGGACTGGACCGGCTCCGCGCCGCCGGATGAGAGACTATCTGGAACTCACCAAACCGCGCATCACCTGGCTCATCGTGATGAGTGTGGCCGCCGGGTATTATTTTGGCCGCACCGGCGCATGGGATGCCTGGCGGCTGGTTCACGCACTGCTCGGCGCCGCGTGGATGGCCTCGGGCACGGCCGCTTTGAACCAGTGGTACGAGCGCCACACGGATGCTCGCATGCACCGGACCAGGCACCGGCCCATTCCGGCAGGTCGGATCGCACCCGGGCGCGCCCTGGCCTTCGGCCTGGCCATTTCGTTGCTCGGTTTCGTCGAGCTGTGGCTGGGCGCCAATTTGGTAGCTGCCTTGTGCGGCCTGATCACGCTGGGCCTTTACCTGCTCGCCTACACCCCGTTGAAGTCGCGCACGCCCTGGGCAACGGCGGTGGGGGCCATCCCGGGGGCCATGCCGCCGCTCATCGGATACGCGGCAGCATCGGGCACACTGGACGCACGCGCTCTGGCGCTGTTCGCCATTCTCTGGCTCTGGCAATTCCCGCACTTCCTCGCCATCGGATGGATGTATCGCGAGGACTACCGACGCGGCGGCATCCGCATGTTGCCCGTAGTGGACCGCGACGGATCGCGCACCGCGCGGCAGATCACCCTGTGCAGCCTGCTGTTGATTCCCGCCGGGCTGGTGCCCGCCGCGCTGGGAATGGCGGGCGGGATTTACGCAGCGGGGTCCGTTCTGCTAGGCGGAATAATGTTGATCGCCGCCTTGCGATGGGACCGAAAGCGCGCTACGCCCGCCGCCCGCCTTCTGCTGCGCACCACCGTGGTCTACTTGCCTGCGCTCTACCTGCTCATGCTGGCCAACGCGCGCCCGTTGGCCGGTTGATCCGCGGCCGCGCTCAGATCTCCAGCTTGCCCTCGAAGATCATGTCCTTGAGCCGGAACTTGCGGCGAATGTCCAGCGGGCCGGCCTTCAGGAAGACCTCCACTTCCTTGTCTTCCAGAGCGATCACAGGCGTGCCGTTCTGCTCTCGCGGAAAGATCAGGTAGAGGTTCACGCGATTCTCTTCGCGCCCCGCCTTCAGGTCCACGGCTTGAATCGGCGGCTTGTCCTTGATGCGGAGCTGAGCGCCGGCTTTGAGCTGATCGGGCTTGATGCGCAGCATCGGCATGGGAATGCCCGCGATCTCGATGATGTGATGGGTTTCCTGGGCGGAGAGGAACTTCGCGGCGTCGGGCGAGGTAGCGGCCTCATCGCCGAAGCGCGCACGGACCAGCGCCTGCTTGACCGGCAAGGCCGTCCGCCAGCGCACGTACACCGTGATGGTGGGCGCCGCTTCAGGCATGGACATGCTACCGGCCCCGCGGCCCATCCCGCCGCCCATGCTCTCGTCCGTCCCGCCCATGCTGCCCGTGGACGCGTCCGCGAAACCACCGCCGCCCCCGCCGCCTCTTCGGCCTCTACCGCCGCCCCCGGCCATCCGTGCCCCACCCGCTGTGTCGAGACGGATCTCGACAGGCCGGCACCAAGGCGAATCGCTCAGGATCTTGCGGACCTCCTTCTCGGTCCACTCTGAGAATTTCTTCTTTTCCCAAAACTCGGCCGCGCTCAGCACCCAGGCGCCCAGCCCGAGCACAATCAGGACAGTGAATAATGACCTTCGCATGGGGAACCTCCTATGGTCTGTTTATCAAAGCATACGCCTGCGCAATCCCGAGCGCAAGCGCGGCGAACCGGGCGGCTCTACCCGGACGGCCTCCGGCGGTGGTTCAATAGATGACGCCATGTCGAGACCCTTCTTGATCATCGCGCTGGCCGTTCTTGCGCAGGCTGCCCATGCAGGTCCGTTGCGCGTGGTATTCGAAGGCGCCCTCTCCGAGCATCGGTGGTCGCTCAAAGAGATTGACCCGGCGCTGCCTTCGGATTGGTCGGGCTTTGAATTTCTGGTGCTGGAAATGAAAGCCTCCTCGCCGCAACGCTTCGAGTTGCGCATCCATACTGCCGAGCGCACGCTGGGCCGCCGCATCCACCCGTTTTCCGGCGTATGGATCCGGGCCGCCGTTCCCCTGCGCTATTACGCGCGGGTGGAGCGCGAGGGCCATGATCTGGCGTCGCTGGGCAACAAGCCGCGCGGTACGTTCTGGATCAGCGCCTCCGGGCCTGTGGGATCCCTGAAAAACGTGGAAGGCCTGGGTGTGGCGATGCAGGATCCGGTCGGCCAGCCGACCTTGGAGATCCGCTCGGTGCGTCTGGCCAAGGATGACCCGGGTGATGCCGTCCTGGACCCCGGACCCGTCGTGGACGAGTTCGGCCAGTGGATTCCGGCGCAATGGCCCGGCAAAGCGACCAGCCTCGCGCAACTGCGCAAGGAATGGGCGGCGGAGGAAGCCACGCTCCGCGCCGGCGATTTCGAGTACTGCCGTTACGGCGGTTACCGCAACACGAAAGCCAAAGCCACGGGATTTTTCCGCGTGGAGCAAATTGACGGACGGTGGTGGTTCGTGGATCCTGACGGCCACTTATTCTTTTCCGCAGGCGTGGATGTGATCACGCCCTACTCGGGCACGCGCGTCGAAGGCCGCCAGACAATTTTTGCCGCTTTGCCGCCGGAGGAACTGCGACCTCCGGCACGCGGCGGCGTCCGCTCGACCCAGGTTTCTTTCTATACGTGGAATCTGCTGCGGCGCTTTGGCGACGATTGGCCTCAAAAATGGGTGGAGCTCACGCTCCGGCGCATGCAGGCCTGGGGCTTCAACACCGTTGCGAACTGGTCCGATCCGAGACTCGGGGCTGCGCAGCGCGTCCCTTACGTGGTTACGCTGCGCGGGTGGGGAATCGAGACCGGGCCCCTGGGCATGCCGGACGTCTTTTCGGCCGAATGGGCACAGCAGGTGGACAAAGCTGCTGCCGAACAGTGCGCCCCGCGTAAAAACGATCCTTACGTTCTCGGTTACTTCGTAGCCAATGAACCGCCATGGCCGGGCCGTGAGCAGTTACTCGTGGAGATGCTGCTTTCCGGCCCGCCCACTGCGACCCAACGCGCGCTGAAAGAGTTCCTTGCCGCAGGAGATACTCCCGAACGCCGCCGCACCTTCGTGTATCGCTGCTTCGAGAAGTTCCTGGAAACCGTAAATGCGGCGATCCGCAAGTACGATCCGAATCACCTCAATCTCGGCATACGTTTCGGGGGCCGGCCGCCGGAGGAAGCGATTCGCGCCGCGCGCGTCTTCGATGTTTACAGTCACAACGTCTACGACTACGTGCCCGATCCCGCGCTGCTCGATCACATTTATCAATTGACCGGGCGGCCTGTCATCATCGGCGAATTTCACTTCGGGACGCCCGGGCGAGGACTGGCGGCGGGATTGCGCCAGACACGCGACCAGCAGGAACGCGGCGTCGCCTACCGCTACTACGTGGAGAACGCGGCCGCCCACCCGGCCCTCATCGGCACGCACTGGTTCCAGTGGGTGGACCAGCCCGCCACCGGCCGCATGGACGGCGAAAATTATAACATCGGTCTGGTGGATGTAACCGATCGGCCCTATGTCGAGCTTGTCGAGGCTGCCAAAGCTACCCACCGCCGGCTCCTGGCGGTGCACTCCGGCAAGGAGCCGCCCTTCAGCCAGAAAGCCCAGATCCGCTGAACTAACCCGGGAGGTCACCATGCGCACGTGGCGTTCGTGGTTCATGCTTCTGGCGATCGCGATCCTGCGCCCTGCACCGGCTGCGGCGCAAACCGCGGTTAAAGTCTGGGAACAAGATTTGGTCGTTCCCACCTACCTGATCGGTCCGCCCGAACCCAATCCCATCTTTTTCTTCGGTCGCGCCTCCCAGGGGGCCGAAGGCCGTGTTTATCCTTATCCGTTGTACGACCGCCTGACTTACCGAAAGACCGACAAGACTTACAGGATCGTCTATCTGGAAAACGAGTACGTTCGCCTGGGCATCGTGCCGGAACTGGGAGGCCGCCTGTTCGAGGCTATAGACAAAACCAACAATTATCACTTCATTTACAGGCAGCATGTGATCAAGCCCGCCCTGATCGGCCTCATCGGGGCCTGGATTTCGGGCGGCATCGAGTGGAACATCCCTCATCATCACCGCGCCACCACGGTTCTCCCCGTACAGTACCGGATCGAAAGCAATCCCGATGGCAGCAAGACGGTGTGGGTGGGCGAGCTGGAGATCCGCCACCGCATGCGCTGGGCGGTGGGTTACACGCTGCACCCGGGAAGGGCTCACCTGGAAGCGAAGATTCGCATTCTCAACCGTACTCCCTTCGTCCAGACCATGCTCTGCTGGGCCAACGTGGCTGTCCATGTGAACGAGAATTATCAGATCATTTTCCCGCCACGGACCCAGTGGGGAACCCACCACCACAAGCGTGAGTTCATCCGATGGCCCATCGCGCGCGAACGCTATGGCGGCGCCGATTTCTCCCGCGGCGTGGACGTGAGTTGGTACAAGAACCACGTCGCCTCCAACTCCATCTTCGCCTGGAATTACGAAGACGACTTCTTCGCCGGCTATGACCACGGCAAGCAGGCCGGCATCATCAGCGTGGCCGACCATCACATCGTCCCCGGCAAGAAACTGTGGACTTGGGGAACCGGGCCGCGCGGCCGCATGTGGGACAAGATCCTGACCGATGACGATGGCCCCTACATCGAACTGATGGTTGGCGCGTACTCCGACAATCAGCCGGACTATAGCTGGCTCCAGCCCTTCGAAACCAAATCCTTCTCGATGTATTGGTATCCGTTCCGCGAAATCGGTGGCGTCAAGAACGCCAATCTCGAGGCGGCGGTCAATCTGGAGGTAACGGGCGGTCGTGCGCGCCTGGGCTTTTACACTCCCGCCGCCCATCCCGCAGCTACTGTCTCGCTCACCGCTGCGGGCAAGGCACTGTTGCGCGAGACCGTTGCCATCAGCCCCGCGCAGCCTTACCGGCGCGAGATCGAGCTGCCGCCGGGCACCGACGAGTACAGTCTGCGCGCCTCCCTCTCCGTCGGCGGCCGCGAACTGATCAGCTACTCCCCGGTTCGCGTCACTCCCCAACCCATGCCCAAGCCGGTCGAGCCCCCGCCGCCGCCCGAGCAGATCAAGACCAACGAGGAACTCTACCTCACTGGCCTGCGCATCGAACAGTTCCATCATCCCAGTCTCGATCCCGATCCTTACTGGGAAGAAGCGTTGCGGCGCGATCCGGGCGACGTGCGCGTGAACACCGCGCTGGGCATCAACTATCTCAAGAAAGCCCGCTATGCGGACGCGGAGCGGTTGTTCCGCAAAGCCCTGGAACGGGCCACAGACCGATACACCACGCCGAAAGACGCCGAGCCCATTTACTATCTGGGCCTCGCTTTGAAAGCTCAGGGCCGGCTCGAGGAAGCCTTCACCGAATGCTACCGTGCTACCTGGAGCATGGCGTGGCGGGGCCCCGCTTATTACTGCCTGGCCGAGATTGCCGCAGCCCGCGGCGATCACGCGGCCGCGCTCGATTTCACGGAACGTGCCTTGGAGGCCAACGCTCTGAACGTCCGCGCACTGGGCCTGAAGGCCTCCCTGCTGCGGCTGCGCGGACGCCCTGAGGACGCCCTGGCCGTGGTGACGGAGGCCTTCCGGCGGACCGATCCTCTCGACGTTCGCCTCATGGCCGAACACTGGCTCGCCAGCGGCTCGGCCGAGGCGCGCAGGGAGCTAGTGGACGTCATGCGCGCCCATCCCGCGACCGCGCTGGAAACCGCCGCTGAATACGCGAACGCCGGACTGTGGTCCGAGGGAGCGCGGCTGCTTTCGGAGCTGGAAGCCTCCGAGAAAGGCAAAGTCTCGCCGCTGGTTTATTACTACCTGGGTTACTTTGCCGAAAAACTCGGGCAGACGGATCAAGCCGGGCGCTATTACGACCTGGCGGAGAAAGCCGCGCCCGACTATGTCTTCCCCTTCCAGCACGAGGTCATTGACATACTCGGGCGAGCTATGGAACGCAATCCGCGCGACGCCCGCGCACCTTACTATCTGGGTAACCTGCTCTATGACTGGCAACCCGAGCGGGCCGTCCAGTTATGGGAAAAGTCCGCCGCACTGGACGGCTCCTTCCCCATTGTGCTGCGCAACCTGGGGATCGCTTACGCAAGGGCGGCCAGGGGAAGCGACCTCAAGCGCGCCATCGCCTGGCTGGAGAAGGCGATCTCGCTACCCCAAAAGCACGCCCTGCATTTCGCCGAACTGGATGCCCTCTACGAGGCCGCCGGCTTGGATCCCGAGAAACGGCTGGCAGTGCTCGAGCGCAACCACGATGTGGTGGCCGAGCGGGACGATGCCCTGGCGCGCGAGATCACTCTGAAGGTGGTGCTGGGCAAGTACGACGAGGCCATCCGGCTCATGAGCGGACGGCGTTTCTCAGTCTGGGAGGGCGGTTCGCTCCGCGTCGCCGACGACTGGACCGACGCTCACCTGTTGCGCGGCCACCAGCACAGGGCTGCGGGTCGCTATCGTGAGGCCCTGCGCGACTACGAGACGGCGCTGGCCGTTCCCGACAACCTGCCGGCCGAACGGCGCTTTGGCGAATCGCGCGAGGCCGAGATCCACTACTGGATAGGCCTGGCCTGGGAGGCGCTCGGCGAGTCGTCAAAGGCCCGCGAACACTGGCAAAAAGCCGCCGCCGCCGCAGATTCGAGGCTTGCCCGAGCCGGCAGCCCGCTTGCAGTCCAGAGTTACTACCGAGCTCGCGCCCTCGAAAAGTTGGGCCAGACGCAGCAGGCACGTCAGATTTACGAGGAGCTGGTGCGCAGCGCCACGCAGACCTTGCAGCAGACCTCGGCCGAGATTGACTTCTTCGCTTCCTTCGGCGAACAACAATCGCAGCGCAGCCGTCTGGCCGGCGCCCATTACCTGAAAGGCCTGGGCCATCTGGGCCTGGCGGAAACGGACAAGGCGCGACAGGAGTTCGAAGCCGCGGTCCGTTACATGCCTGATCATCTGGGCGCCAGGACCCAACTGGCAGAACTGCGCCGCTGAGGTGAGTTATCCGGGGACGACGTCCCGGCTCGAAAACCTACACGGCAACCTGTTCGACGACGCGGATCCCGAACCCTTCCAAACCCGCGATCCGCCGCGGATGGTTGGTGAGCAGCCGGATCGTGTGCAAGCCCAGATCGGAGAGAATTTGCGCCCCGATGCCGACTTCGTACTGCAGCAACCGCTGGCCGTCCCGCGTAGCATAGCGGGCCGAATCGCGCGAGTGGGTTTCCAGCCTTCCCACTTCTCCCTCGCGGCCCTCGATCCGAATGCCGGGGCCGGTCTGGTGCAGGTAAACGAGAACGCCGCAGCCCTCCTGCGAGATCCGCTCCAGCGAGGCGCGTATGATGCGATGGCAATCGCACGCCGTGGAAGCGAAAACGTCGCCATAGAGGCAGCGCGAATGCATGCGCACCAGCACGCCTTCCCGCCCGCGTACCTCGCCGCGCACCAGGGCCACGTGCGTTTCCGGGTCAATCGAAGTGGCGTACACGATGGTGCGGAACTCGCCGAACTCGGTCGGCAAAACCCCTTCCGCGACGCGCCGGATGAAACGCTCGTGTTGCAGCCGGTAACGAATGAGATCGGCCACCGAGACCAGCTTCAGGTTGTGGCGCGCGCAGAATTCCTCCAGTTGGGGCAGGCGGGCCATCGTGCCATCGGGATTCATGATTTCGCAGATGACGCCGGCGGGCGTCAATCCCGCCAGCCGCGCCAGATCCACCGCGGCTTCCGTCTGCCCTGCGCGCACCAGGACCCCGCCGGGACGCGCCCGCAGCGGAAAAACGTGACCCGGCCGCGCCAGATCCTGCGGCCGCGTGCGCGGATCAATCGCCACACGAATCGTGTGCGCGCGATCGTGGGCCGAAATCCCCGTGGTCACGCCTTCCCGCGCATCAATGCTCTCGCAGAAGGCCGTCCCGAAACGCGACGTGTTTTGCGGCGCGATCAGCGAAAGTCCCAGTTCATCGCAACGCTCCGGAGTGAGAGCCAGGCAGATCAGGCCTCGCCCGTACGTGGCCATGAAGTTGATGATCTCCGGAGTGACCTTTTCCGCCGCACAGGTCAGGTCGCCTTCGTTTTCCCGATCCTCGTCGTCCACGACGACCAGCATGCGTCCGGCGCGCAGCTCCTCGAGGGCCTCGGGAATCGTGGCGAAGGGCATATCTGACTCCTATTGTACGGTCCCACTCCTGCCGTCGCTTTGCTATCATCACGTGACATGAAGGATTCGCTGACCCGCCGCGCATTCCTGGCCGCAGGCGCGGGCTGGAGCCTCTCATCGCTTGCATCCAGCGCCGCCCAGCTTCCCAACCTCGTGATCATTTTCTGCGACGACCTGGGCTACGGAGACCTGGGCTGCTACGGCTCGCGCATCCGAACCCCGAACCTCGACCGCATGGCCGCCGAAGGCATGCGCTTCATGCAACACATTTCCGCCAACCCGGTTTGCTCGCCTTCGCGCGCCTCCCTGCTCACCGGGCGCTACCCGACTCGCGTGGGCGTGCCCCGCGTCCTCAATCCCAAGGACACCACCGGGTTGCCCAAGGACGAACTTACCCTGGCGGAAATGTTGAAGCCGCTGGGTTACAAGACGATGTGCATCGGCAAATGGCATCTCGGGCACCTGCCCGAGTTTCTGCCCACCAACCGCGGCTTCGACGAGTATTTCGGCATCCCGTACAGCAACGACATGAAACCCACCCCGCTATTGCATAACACCGAGACGGTGGAAGAGCCGGCGCGCCAGGAAACCCTGACCCAGCGTTACACCGAGCATGCGCTCCGCTTCTTGCGGGAAGCCAAAGATTCGCCTTTCTTCCTCTATTTCGCTCACACTTTTCCCCATATCCCGCTCCACGCCTCGCCGCGTTTCCGAGGGCGCTCCCCGCTCGGCCTCTACGGCGACGTAGTCGAAGAAATTGACTGGAGCGTGGGCGAGGTGCTGGGCGCGCTCAAGCAACTGGGCCTGGAAGACAGGACGCTGGTGCTGTTTTCCAGCGATAACGGGCCGTGGTATCAGGGCAGCCCTGGCCGGTTGCGTGGTCGCAAGGGCAGCACCTGGGAAGGCGGCGTGCGCGTTCCCTTCCTCGCTCGCTGGCCCGGACGCATCCCGAAAGGCCGCGTGTCGAACGCGCTGACCTCGATGATGGACATCGTGCCCACTTTCCTCAAGCTGGCCGGCGCTCCGCCGCCACCCAAGCCCCTGGACGGCATTGATATCTGGCCTATCCTCAGCGGTCAGCGCCAGGAACTGGAGCGGGAGGTGCTGCTGTACTTTGACAACATTCACCTGCAATGCGCGCGATGGGGCCGCTGGAAACTCCACGTAGCCCGCTACAACACCTTCGCCTACAATCCGGCGCCCCCCGGCGGCAGGCAAAACTTTCCCGTGGATCCCCCGGAGTTATACGACTTGCTCAACGACCCGGACGAGAGTTACGACGTGGCTCCGGAAAATCCCAAAATCGTGGCGGAAATTCAAAACCGCATCGAGCGGTTGATGGCCGGCTTTCCCGAACCGATCCGGAAAGACTACGAAGAGACGCGACGTCGGGGCGGATCCCCGTACACGCCGGGCGCTCTGCCCCGAAGAACCACGTGAAAGGGAGGTTCTGCGATGCTTGCTGCTTTGACGGCGTTCCTGCTGCTTCAGACCGTTGAGCCTGGCTTTACCCCGCTGTTCGACGGGAAATCGCTCAAAGGCTGGATCCTGGTGGGCGGGCGCGGCCCCGGCTACGTGGTGGAAAACGGCATCCTGGTCTGCCCCGCCGAGGGCGGCGGCAATCTGTTCACCGAAAAGGAGTATTCGAACTTTATCCTTCGTTTCGAGTTCCGCATGGAGCCAGGGGCTAACAACGGCGTGGGCATCCGCGCGCCCTTACAAGGCGACGCCGCCTACCAGGGCATGGAAATCCAGATCCTCGACGATCAGCACCCCAAATACAAAGGTTGGATCAAGCCTGAGCAGCATCACGGCTCGATTTATGACGTAATTCCCGCGCGCACCGGCTTTCTCAAGCCGGCCGGCGAGTGGAACGAGGAAGAGATCATGGCCGACGGGCGGCACATTCGCGTCACCCTGAACGGCGTCATCATCCTCGACGTCAACCTGGACATTGTTCGCGAGCCGGCCGTCCTCAAGCGACATCCCGGGCTGCTGCGGACCTCCGGTCACATCGGATTTCTGGGACACGGCACGCGCGTCGAGTTCCGCAACATCCGCATCAAGGAACTCCCCTGAACCGCGCCCTATTCCTTGATCCCGGCCAGGTCGAGCAGGAACGCGTACTCGAACGCGATCTCGCGGTAGCGCTGGTAACGACCCGAGGCGCCCCCGTGCCCGGCGTCCATGCGGGTCTTCAGCAGTAGCCAGTTATTGTCGGTCTTCATGGCCCGCAGCTTCGCCACCCACTTGGCGGGTTCCCAGTATTGGACCTGGGAATCGTGAAACGCCGTGGTGACCAGCAGGTTCGGGTAAGCTTTGCGCTCCACCTGATCATACGGCGAGTAAGACAGCATGTAATCGTAATACTTCTTGTCGTTGGGGTTCCCCCACTCGTCGTACTCGTTCGTGGTCAGCGGTATGCTTTCATCCAGCATGGTGGTGACCACGTCCACGAAGGGCACCCCCGCGATCACGCCGCGGAACAGATCCGGTCGCATGTTGACCACCGCGCCCATGAGCAGGCCTCCGGCGCTCGCGCCTTGCGCGAAAACCCGCTTCGGGTCGGCATATTTCTCGCGGATCAGATACTCCGCGCAAGCTATGAAATCCGTGAAGGTGTTCTTTTTCTTGAGTAACTTGCCGTCCTCGTACCACTGCCGGCCCAGCTCCTGGCCTCCGCGCACGTGCGCAATGGCGTACACGAACCCGCGATCGAGCAGGCTGATCCGGAAGGGGTTGAACGAGGCCTCCGTGCTGTTGCCGTAGGAGCCGTAGCCGTAAAGCAGCAATGGATGCGAGCCGTCCTTGCGGAAACCCTTGCGATAGACCAGCGAAATGGGAACGCGCACGCCGTCGGGCGCGGGGGCGTAAACCCGCTCCGCCTGATAGTTCGCCGGATCGAAACCGCCCAGCACCTCCTCCCGCTTGAGCAGCGTCCTCTGCCGGGTGTTCATGTTGTAGTCGTAGACCGAAGTCGGCGTCGTCAGCGAACTGTAAGTGAAGCGCAAAAGCGGCGTATCGAACTCGTAGTTATCCGTGGGGAAAGCCAGGTAGGCTGGCTCACCAAAATCCACGTAATGTTCACCCTTCCCGCTCCATGGCATGATCCGCAGCCGCGTCAGCCCGTCCTTGCGCTCCACTGCCACCAAGTGGTCGCGGAAGATCTCGAAATCCTGGAGCAAGACGTCGTCGCGGTGAGGGATCACCTCCTGCCAGTTTTCCTTGCCCGTCCGCGCCACCGGCGTCTTCATCAGCCGGAAGTTCCGTGCCTTCCAGTTGGTCCGGATGTAGAAGTGATCGCCGTAGTGTTCGATTTCGTATTCGTGGTTGCGTTCGCGCGGCAGGAAGACCCGGAACTGGCTCTGCGCATTGTCCGCCTCCAACAGCCGGTACTCCGTGCTCAAAGTTTGCGTGGAGGCGATCATGATGTAGCGCTTGGATTTGGTCTTGGTGACGAAGCACCGGAATGTTTCGTCTTTCTCCTCGAACACCAGGTCATCACGGGCGGGATCCGTCCCAAGAACATGCCGGTAGATCTGGTAGGACCTGAGCGTGGTCGGATGCTGCCGCGCATAGAACACGGTCCGGTTGTCGTTGGCCCAGACCACGTTGCCGGTCACTTGGGGAATCCGGTCGGGCAACAATTCTCCGGTGGCGAGGTTCTTGAAATACAAGGTGTAAATCCGCCGGCCCACGGTATCCACGGCGTACGCAATCAGGTTATTGTTGGTGCTGACCGCCGGGCGTGTCACCGAGCAGAACTTGTGCCCGCGCGCTACTTCGTTGACGTCCACCAGGATTTCTTCCGGCGCCTCCAGCGAACCCTTCTTGCGGCAGTAGATCGGATATTCCTTGCCTTCCTCGGTCCGCGTGTAATAGTAATAACCATCGCGCAGATACGGGACCGAAATGTCCGTCTGCTTGATCCGCGTCCGGAATTCCTGGAAAAGGCGTTCCTGCAAGGCAGCCGTGTGGGCCATGACCGCTTCCGTGTAACGGTTTTCCTCCTCCAGGTACTTCAGGACCTCAGGATTGTCCCGTTCGCGCAGCCAGTAGTAATTGTCGATCCGAACGTGCCCGTGTTTCTCGAGCTTGTGGGGAATCACTTTGGCTACCGGTGGTTTCATCGGCGGCTGTCCCTGAAACGCCAGCGCACTCAACGCGCCAGCCAGCAAACCCAACCGTGCGCGCATCCTGCTTCTCCCTGAAGTAAAGGGCCGCGCCGGGACCGAAATGTCCGGCCCGAATCCATGAGTTTAGCGCGGCCCGGGCGCCTCTCGCCCGGCCCGGTCCCCGTCGGTTATCCTGACACATTGGACGATGACGATGATGGACGAACGCTGTTACGCAGTAATCATGGCGGGCGGCCGCGGGACCCGGTTCTGGCCGCGCAGCCGCAAGCGCCACGCCAAGCAGGTTTTGAAAGTCTTCGGAGATCGTTCGCTCATCCAGCAGACGGTCGAGCGGTTGCTGCCCCTCGTGCCTGCCGAGCGCATCTGGGTGATTACCAACCACGATTTGCGCCCGGAGATCGCTCGCCAGTTGCCCGAAGTGCCCCCACGGCAGATCGTCGCCGAGCCGGCGCAGCGCAACACTGCGCCCTGCATCGGGCTGGCAGCCCACATTCTGCGCTCGTTCGATCCTGAAGCCCTCATGGGCGTCTTCCCGGCTGATCACCTGATCACCACTCCCAAGCCGTTTCAGCGCCTGGTGCGCGCCGCCTATCGCGCCGCCGCCCGCAACCACCTCGTGGTTTTCGGCATCCGGCCCCGGTGGGCGGAAACCGGCTACGGGTACATCGAATTCCCGCAGGGCTTCCAGCCGGACGCCCTGAAGCCTGTGCCAGTCGTCCGTTTCCGCGAAAAACCCGACCTGGCGACGGCGCGGCGCTACCTCCGGGCCGGCCGTTTCTACTGGAACTCCGGTATCTTTTTCTGGCGCGCCAGTGTTTTTCTGGAGGAACTGGAGAAATACCTTCCCGAGACGGCGCGCCTCCTCGCCCAACTGCCCCGTTTCGCGGATCGGCGCTTTGCCGCACGGCTGCGCGAGATTTATCCCCGCTGCGAAAACATTTCCGTGGATTACGCCGTGCTCGAGAAAAGCCGCAACGTGGTGGGCTTCCCCAGCAATGCGATCGAATGGAACGACGTGGGAAGCTGGAACGCGGTCTACGAACTGCTGCCCCACGATGCGGACGGTAATGCCGCGCGCGGCGACGCCCTCTTCCACGCGAGCAGCGGCAACTATGTGGACGCCGAGAACAAACTGGTGGCTTTGCTTGGTGTCCGTAACCTCATCGTCGTGGATACTCCCGACGCCCTGCTGGTGGCCGACCGTGCGCAAGCCCAGAAGGTGGGCGAAATCGTCAAGGCCCTGGAGAAACAAAACCGCGAGGATTTGCTCTGAGGGGACGGGGTGCGCCGGCCCGCGACGCACCCCGCAGACCGGCAATCAGAAATAGAGTTTCAGCGCGAACTGGATGTTCCGCTCACCCTGCGCGCTCGTGACCTCGCCGAAGGTCGCACTAGACGCACTGCGATTGGGCGCGTTGAATTGTGGCGTGTTCGTCAGGTTGAAGAACTCCGCTCGGTACTCCAGCCTCATCCGCTCGCGAATCGGGAAGAATTTGTGGAGCGACAGGTCGAAGGTCTTCCAGCCTGGCCCGCGCACCACCCCGACGCCCGAATTCCCCAGAGTGCCGGCGGCAGGCTCCTTGAAGGCCGAGCGATCGAGCCAGGTCTTGGGATACGGCCCCACTTCGCGCGGCCCTTTGCCGTCGGCCAGTCGGTCGGCGCGCGGCCCGCGGGACCGCGTGCCGGAACGGTCGGTCGCCGTGATCGTCAATGGGAAGCCGGTGTGCAGCATCAGGATGCCGCCCATCTGCCAGTTGCCCAGCAGGCCGTTAGCCCACCGATTCCAGTTCGCGCCGAAGCGCTTGTTGCGACCCACCGGGATCTCATAAGTGTACACGTAGGTCAGCATGTGTGTGGCGTCGAAATACGTCGGCCCCCATTCCGCCTTCCGGTTGTAGAGATACTGCCAGTAAGCGGACTGGGACGCCGCCTGGCCGCCCTCGCCGTAGTAGCCGATCGCATCGCTCATACCTTTCGACCAGGTATAGGAAAGCTGGTACTCCAGCCCGGCCGAGAGCCGCTTGCGCGCCGTAACCTGGAGCGAGTCGTAACGCTGGTTACCGCAGGACTCCGTTCCCGAAATCTGGGCTATGCTGGCCAGTAGCGGATTGCCCGAAAGGTACGGACTGGGCTCGGTGACGCCCGGAGCGATGAGGCGTCGCTGGAAGTAAGGCATGGGCACAACCAGGTGCGTGCCGTGCTGGCCCACGTAACCGGCGGTGATCACGGTCTGGGCCGGCAGCTGCCGCTCGATGATGAAGCTCCACTGCTGTACATTGGCCGGGCGCACGAACGGATCCCAGAGCCGGATGGTCGCGTTCTTCCAGGGATCCTGCGCGCGCAGGATGGTAAGTCCCTGATCCGTGGTGGCGCTGACCGTCGTCTGCCCCGTAAAAATAGCCTCGAACTCATAGTTGAACGGCGGATTCATGGGCAGCCGCAGATTGGTCCCGGTGCCTTCCATGAAGGATGAAATCGTGTAAGCGCCGCGGAAAACCATCTTGCCTCCCAGCGCCCGCGGCGTGTAGGCGAATCCCACCCGCGGCTGGAAATCGCGGAAGTAAGGCTCGTAGAGCGCCCGGCTGTTGCCGTCCTTGCCCGCCAGCATCAGCCGTCCGTTGAACGGCTCGAAGTTGGACTGCCGGTCCTTGACCTCCACCAGCGGGCTGTGATACTCCCAGCGGATGCCCAGGTTCAAGGTCAGCTCGTCGGTCGCTCGCCAGTCGTCCTGGAAATAGAAGCCCAGGATGATCTTGCGATGGCCCCAACTCCCGGTATCCACGCCGCGACCGGCCCATTCCACATAACCGAGATAGAAATCAGCTTCCGCAAAACCGCGCGATACCGGAGCCCCGGCATTGGGCCCCGCGGTGTACTGCCCGTTGAACCGAATCTGACCGGTGCGGCCCCAGTTCCCCGCATAGAACGGGTTCATCTGCTGCCGCAAAAGCTGACCGCCCGTCTTCATCATGTGGCGACCGCGGATGATGGTCAGGTTATCCGCGTAGTGGAAGGTATTGTTGGGGAATTTCTGCTGCGTGCCGATGTTGGCGCTGCCGATGGTGCTCGCCAGCCCGCCCGAGAAAATGATCGCCATCAGACCCGGACCGCGCTCGTTGCCTTGCCGAATTCCCAGCTTCTCCGCCACGTTGCCCAGGCCCTTGTCCTCGCCGCCGTTCCAGAGCACAATCCGGTTGAAACCGATGCGCAGCTCGTTGACCTTGGTCGGGCTGATGGAGCGGGTCCAGTTCACCACCGCATTCTGGAAGGGCGCGTGATTGAAACTGTTGAAAAACAGCGGGAACGTATTCTTCCCCGGCAATTCCTGCCGGCTCCAGGAATAACGCGAAGAGAAATCATCTTTGTCGCTCAGTTTGGCGTCAATCTTCACGTCGAATTGATCGGTGATGAGCTGGCTGCGCGAAGCGTTCAGTTGATTGAAACGAAGTTCGTTGTTGATCGGCGCGGGATAAAGATCGGGGGAGTTGAACAGATTGGTCGCCACGATGTTGCGGCGGGAGACTGGAATCTGGTTGTTGGGGAACGGCTGCCGGATGCCCTGGGCGTTGATGGTGAGCGGATCGTAGAGCTGCGTGTTGCGCTCGGTCAGCAGGCGGGAGAAATCGCCCTGCCGGAACGCCGTGGGAATCACGCTGATCGTGCTGATGGAAGGCGGGGTGTACCGCCGGATCCCCTGGTAGTCGCCGAAGTAGAAGAGTTTGTCGCGCTTGATGGGACCGCCGATCGTGCCTCCGAACTCGTTCCACCGGATAGGCGAACGCGGCGCCTTGCCCGTGCGCGGGTCCGGAGCGAGCGACCAGTTCCTCGCCCAGTTATTGGCGTTCAGTTTGTCGTTGCGGAAGAACTCGAAGATCGTGCCGTGCACTTCGTTGGTGCCCGACTTCAGGGTTACATTGATGACGCCACCCTGGAAGTTACCGAACTCGGCCGAAGCATTGTTGGTGATCATCTTGACTTCCTGGATAGCGTCCAGGTTAGGCTGATACGCCGTCAAGTTATCCGAGGTATGGTTGTTGTCCACGCCATCCAGCAGGAAGTTATTGGCCTCCTTGCGATTCCCGTTCACGTAAGGCCGCCCGCCGCCGCTTGTCCGCACGCCGTTCCGGAACGCCGACGGGTCGGTCGTCGTCACTCCCGGCGCCAGCAAGGTCAGAGCAATGTAATTTCGCGAAATGAGAGGCGTGTTGACGATCGAGTTGGAAGTGAGGACCGACCCCACGATCGTGGTTTCGGTATTGAGCAACGGCGCCTCGCCCGTGACCTGCACGGTTTCCGTGACGGCGCCGATCTCCAGCCGCAAGTCGAGCCGTGCGCGCTGGTTCAACTCGAGCACAACGTTGGGGTAAGTGAGGGTCTTGAAGCCCTTGGCTTCCACCTTGATTTCGTAAGTTCCCACCGGAAGGCGCGGAAACGCATATACCCCTTCCTCGTTGGTCTGGGTCGGCCATACCGTTCCGCGGTTCACGTCTCGTGCGGTCACCGTAGCGCCCACGATGGCAGCTCCGCTGGGATCGGTAATGCGACCCGTGATGCCGGCGCTGACCTCCTGGGCGGCCGTGGGCGCCGCCGCGATGAGCAGTCCTGCGACGAGGGCAAGGATGGCCCGCGCGCGCCGCGAAGAAAACAATTGGCCTGACATTGTTGTCCTTCCTCTTAGCGATCTAACGTCTCACTGGATTATGACGCTTCCGTTTAACGTTGTCAATGAAAAAGTGAGCATCGGCGCGCAGTGCGGGAAGCAGCACGGCGATATCCCGCCCCGTCGTAACAGCAATCCCTTTGTTCTTCAATGAATTGTGCTAGACTGATAAGTTGGTTCGCCGCGCCGGAAAGAGGCAAAAGAAAGGCGAAAATACCAAACTTCCCGGGGGTATGATCCGTGCCCAACTCTGAACACCCTGAGCCGCAGACGCCCGACCAACTCCCCCTTGGTCCGCCTGCCGCCGCGCATCTGGTCCCCGTAGACATCGAGGACGAAATGCGGCGCTCGTACCTGGACTACGCCATGAGCGTCATCATCGGACGAGCGCTGCCGGACGTGTGCGACGGCCTCAAGCCCGTGCAGCGCCGCATCCTCTACGGCATGCATGAAATGGGGCTGACCTTCAATCGCCCCACGCGCAAGTGCGCCAAGATCGTCGGCGAGGTGATGGGCAAGTACCACCCTCACGGCGACGTGCCTGTTTACGAAGCCCTGGTGCGCATGGCCCAGCCCTTCACCATGCGCTACCCCCTCATCGAAGGCCAAGGCAACTTCGGCTCCATTGATGGCGATCCGCCGGCCGCCATGCGATACACGGAAGCCCGGCTGGCTCGCATCGCCTCCGCCATGCTGGCCGACATTGACAAGGAGACCGTTGATTTCCGGCCCAACTACGACGACAGCGAACGCGAACCCGAGGTCCTGCCGGCGCGCATCCCCAACCTGCTCATCAACGGCAGCTCAGGCATTGCCGTGGGCATGGCCACCAACATTCCTCCTCATAACCTGGGTGAAATTGTCGAGGCCGCCATCGCCCTCCTCGAAAATCCGGACTTGCCCCCGGAGAAGCTGCTGGATTACGTGAAAGGGCCGGATTTCCCGACCGGTGCCATCATCTGCGGCCGCCAGGGTATTCGCGAGGCCTACCTGACCGGGCGCGGCCACATCAAAGTTCGCGCCCGCGCCGCCATCGAGCGGCTGGGCAAGGATCGCGAGGCCATCGTCGTCACCGAGATTCCCTACCAGGTCCAGAAGTCGCGCCTGATCGAGCAAGCTGCGGCCCTGGTGAACGAGAAGAAAATCGAGGGCATTGCCGACATCCGCGACGAGAGCGATCGCGAGGGCATGCGGATCGTTTTCGAGCTCAAGAAAGGCGAGCCGGCGCAGATCGTGCTCAACAACCTGTACAAGCACACCCAGCTCCAGGACAGCTTCAACGTCACCATGCTGGCCATCGTCAACGGCCAGCCTCGCGTGCTGACGCTGGCGGAGATGCTGCGCCGGTTCCTCGACCACCGCATCGAGGTCGTCCGCCGCCGCACCGAGTTCGAGCTGCGCAAGGCGCGCGAACGCGAACATATCCTGCTGGGCTTCCAGAAGGCTTTGGACCAGCTCGATCTGGTGATCGAAACCATCCGCGCTTCTTCGACCCCCAAAGAAGCCCGGGACATCCTGATGGGACTTGCCCCGCTGCCGCAGCGCGTGATCGAGGAAGTCGTTGTCGCCGAAGACTTCCGTTTTGACTTCAGCGAGCGTCAGGCCCAGGCCATCATGGAGCTGCAATTGCAGCGGCTCACCGGCATGGAGCGCCAGAAGATCCTGGAAGAGCTCGCGGAAACCCAGCGGCGCATCGCCGAATACCTGGAAATTCTCGGTTCGGAGAAAGTTCTCCGCGGCGTCATTGTCAAAGAACTGCGCGAAGTCGTCAAGGAGTACGGCGACGCGCGCCGCACCCAGATCGTGGACGACGTTGCGGAGATCACCCTGGAGGATCTGATCGCCGACGAGGACATGGCGGTCACCGTGACGCATCAGGGCTACCTCAAGCGGACTTCGGTAGACTCCTACCGCAGCCAGCGTCGCGGCGGCCGCGGCCGCAAGGGCATGGAAGTGCGCGATGAGGACTTCGTCGAGCACCTCATCATCGCCTCCACGCACGCCTACCTGCTGGTCTTCACCGACAAGGGCCGCGTCTACTGGCTCAAGGTGTACGAGATCCCGGAAGCAGCCGCCGGCGCCAAGGGCAAACACATCTCGAACCTGGTGGCGTTGCAGCCGGACGATTCCGTCAAGGCCATCCTGCCCGTGCGCGAGTTCGTTCACGATCGCTTCGTGATCATGGCCACCCGTCGTGGGGTGGTGAAAAAATGCGAGCTCAGCGAGTTCGATAACCCCATCGCGCGCGGCATCATCGCCATTACTCTCGAGCCGGGAGACGAACTGATCGCAGCACGCCTCAGTTCCGGCCACGACCAGGTCTTCCTGGGCTCCTACCGCGGCAAGGCCGTCCGCTTCCCGGAAGAGCAAGTGCGGCCCATGGGCCGTCAGGCGCGCGGAGTCACCGGTATGACCCTGGCCGAGGATGACCACGTGGTGGGTATGGAGGTGGTCAACGACGACGACCTGATCCTGACCATCTCGGAGCTAGGCTACGGCAAACGGACGCCGGTGCGCGAGTACCGCAAGACCCGTCGCGGAGCCCAGGGCGTGATCAACATGAAGACCACCCAGCGCAACGGGCCGGTCGCCGCGGTCCTCGCCGTCAAGGAAAACTCCGAAGTCATGATCATCACCAAGGACGGCAAGATCATCCGGCTGGAAGCGGACAAAATCCGTGAACTGGGACGCTCCGCGCAGGGCGTGAGGATCGTGACGCTCGATCCTGGCGATCGCGTGGCCGCCGCCTCGGTCATCCCGGAAGAAGAGGCGGAGGAAAGCGAGAGCAACGGCGCAAACGGCGAACAGCAGCCCGAACTGCCGCTGAACTCCGACTCCCCCGTATAATGGCCATATGAGCAGCTTTGTGGCGCTGGGCCGCCTCGCTGGGCTGGACGAAGAAACGCTGGAGCGCAAGCAACAGCGGCTTTTCGAAATTCTGCGCGGGTTCGGCCGCGTGATCGTCGCTTACTCCGGCGGGACGGATTCCGCGTATCTGGCCTGGGCCGCGCATCACGTGCTGGGAGACAACGCCCTGGCCGTCACCGCCGATTCACCTTCGCTGCCTGAGTCTCACAAGCGCGACGCCGAGGAACTGGCCCGCCGCATCGGCTTCCGCCACGAGTTTCTCGCCACGCGCGAGTTCGACAACCCCAATTACGTCCGCAACGATCCCGACCGCTGCTTCTATTGCAAGGACGAGTTGTTCACCCGCCTGGAAGAATTGGGACGAAGCCGCGGCATCCCTCACATCATTTACGGGGTCAACACGGACGACCTAGGGGATTATCGGCCGGGCCAGAAGGCTGCCTGGCTCCATCAAGTAAAAGCGCCTCTGGTTGAGGCCGGCCTCAGCAAGGCCGAAATCCGCGAACTTTCCCGACGCGCCGGCTTGCCCACCTGGGACCGGCCCGCTTCCGCGTGCCTTGCGTCGCGCATCCCCTACGGCACGGCGGTCACTCCGGAGAGAGTCAAGATCGTCGAGCGCGGTGAGGAAGCGCTCCACGCGCTGGGCTTCCGCCAGTGTCGCGTCCGCTATCACGGCGAGCTGGTGCGCATCGAAATCGCTGCCGACGAACTGCCTCGCGCCCTGGATCCGGAGATGGCGCGTCGGTTCGTGGAGATTTTCAAGCCCCTGGGCTTCCACTACGTGACACTCGATCTGGAAGGTTACCGTCAGGGATCGCTCAACGAAGCGTTGCGGCAACGCGCCGGCGGCGAATGATTCCCTTCAGCGCGGCCTGCCCAGGAACTGCAAGTTGTCCAGCACACTGAGCAGTCCGGGCACCAGCGTGATCACGAACAGCACCGGCAGGATGAACAGGACAATGGGGAACAGCATTTTGATGCCCGCCCGGCCCACCATAGCTTCCGCCCGCAACCGCCGGCGCGTCCGCAGGGCATCGGAGTAAACTTTCAAGGCCTGCGCCAGGCTCGTCCCAAACCGCTCGCTCTGAACGATCATGGCCGCCAGCGACTTGATGTCTTCGACCCCCGTGCGCCGCACGAGCTGCTGGAAAGCCTTGCTGCGCTCCTGACCGGCCTTGACCTGCATCACCACGGTGAGAAATTCATTCGAGAGCTCCGGGTAGATGAACTGCATCTCCTCGGCCACGCGCAGCATGGCCTGGTCCAGCGCCAGACCCGTGCCCAGCACCACGCCCAGCATGTCCACCATGTCGGGCAGCGCCTCCTGAAGCTTGCGACGGTAGCGCCGCACCAGATAATGCAGAAACTGCTGTGGCAGGAGCCAGCCCAGGATCGCGCCTGCCACCATCCCGGTCAGATAGGTGACGCCCGTGTTGTGCCGCTGCACCCACGCCATCGCCGCCAGCGCGCCGGCAAAAAACAGCAGGTGGCCCAGCGCATAGATGGCGAGCGCCTCCCGTCGGCGGATGCCGGCCTGGTTGAGCTCGCGCTCGCTTCGCCGCAGCCAGTCGTCGCCGCCCGGCACCAGGCTGATCAGATAGAGGAAAAAGTTGGCGATTCCGCCGCCCGCGCGGCGTCGCGACGGGCGCGCCGGATTCACCATCGCCTGGAGCTGCAACTCTTCCAGACGGTCGCGCAACGGGTTCTCATCGCTGCGCAGCAGCATCAGCCCGGACCACAACAGCGCCGCCACGGTGAGGAACGCGAGCACGAAGAAAATCGCCAGCATGGCTCAGTACCGGATATTGGCGATGCGCCGGATAATCAGGATCCCCACGATCTCGGAAATGATGGCGTAGGTCAGAAACTTGCTGCCCACCGGATGCGTGTACAGCAAGCGGATGTAATCGGGCTTGATGAACCAGATCCCAAGCGCCGCCACCAGAGGCAAGGCGCACAGCAGGCCGGCCGAAAACCGCTGCTGCGCCGTGTGGGCTTTCATCTTGGCCGCCAGCGACAAGCGCTCGCGCATCAAAAGCGACAGGTTCTCGAGCACGCCGATCAGGTTGGCGCCCGTCTGCCGCTGCAAGATCAGGCCAGTGACGAAGAATTTCAGGTCCATGAGCGGCACGCGCCGACCCAGATTGTGCAGCGCGGTCTCCAAGGGCGCGCCAAGCGCCAGCTCCTCCATCACCTTGCGGAACTCGGCACGCACAGGATCCAGGGTCTCCGCCGCCAGCGTCTCCAGCCCCGCGTGAATGTTGTGACCCGCCTTCATCGAGCGGTTGAACAGATCAATCGCGTCGGGCAGCGCTTCCTCGAACTTGCGCAGCCGGATGCGGCGAACGCGCAGGATGTAGACCAGAGGCAGCGACGCCAGAGCCGCGGCGAACAACAGCCGCAACAGCGCCAGCCGGAATCCCAAAACGCCCAGCAGAGCGAAGCTCACTACGCCGATGGCCAGCGAAGCCAGCACCACCTCGGGCGCACGGTAGTTGAGATTGGCCTGATCAATGTACTCTTGCAGGCGCTCGATCCCGCCCAGCCGGCTGAGCAACCGTCCCAGGGCCGCTGCCCCGCTCGTCCGCTCGCGCACGATCAGATCCGCCGGGCCCCGCGAACGGCCCCCTGCCTGCACGCGCACCTCCCGCAGGCGCGCCGCCAGCATCCGGTTGGCCTGCTGTGCGGGCAACGACCACACCACGTAAGCCGCCGCCAGCAGGCAGCCGGAGACTATCAGGAAGCTGACGAGGAAAAACCCAACCGGGCTCACCGGTCCTTGACCTCGTACTCCTCCTCGAAGATGGATGGCGAGAGGTGGATGCCGTGCGTCTTCAACCGCTCCAGACACGCCGGACGATAGCCGGTGGCGCGGAACTTGCCGATGACCCGGCCACGACGGCTCAGGCCGAAGCGCTCGAAGACGAACACGTCCTCCATCAGAATGTGATCGCCCTCCGTGCCCAGAACCTCCGTGATGGACGCGACCTTGCGCGTGCCGTCGCTCAACCGCACGGTGTGCACGACCAGATGAATGGCCGAAGCCAGCATCTGCCGGATCACGCGATCCGGGATGTGCTCGCTGGCCATCATCACCATGGTCTCCAGGCGCCCGAAAGCGTCACGAGGCGAGTTGGCGTGCACCGACGTCATCGAACCCTCGTGACCGGTGTTCATGGCCTGCAACATGTCGAGGGCCTCGGGGCCGCGGCACTCGCCGATCACGATGCGGTCCGGACGCATGCGCAGCGAGTTGATCACCAGATCGCGCTGCGTCACCGCGCCCACGCCCTCGATGTTGACCGGGCGCGTCTCCAGGCGCACCACATGCGGCTGCTGAAGCTGCAACTCGGCCGTGTCCTCGATGGTGATGATGCGCTCTTCCTCGGGAATGAACCGGGAGAGCATGTTCAGCATCGTGGTCTTGCCCGAGCCGGAGCCGCCCGAAACCACGATGTTCATGCGCGCTTCCACGCAGGCGCTCAGAAAATCGAGCATCCCCGTAGTCAGCGTCTCGTTCTTGAGCAGATCCTCGGTGGAAAGCAGCTTCTTGCCGAAGCGCCGGATGGCCAGCACCGGCCCGATCAGAGAAATGGGCGGGATCACGGCGCAGACGCGCGAACCGTCGGGCAGGCGCGCATCCACAATGGGCGAGGAATCGTCTATGCGCCGGCCGACGTTGGAAACGATGCGGTCAATGATCATGCGCACGTGCGCCGTGTCCTTGAAACGCACGTTGGTCTCGATCAGCCGCCCGTTGCGCTCGATGTAGACGTTGTCGAAGCCGTTGACCAGAATGTCGCTGATGGAAGGATCCTTCAGGAGCGGCTCCAGCGGCCCCAGGCCGAAGACCTCGTCCAGCACCTCCTCGATGAGCCGCTCGCGCTCGGCGATGGTGAGCGGAATGGCTTCCTCGGCCACCAGTTTCTCCACCACCAGGCCGATCTGATCGCGCATGCCGTCGCGATTGAGCGCGCGCAGCTCCTCGGGAGTCAGCGAATTGAGCAGCTTGCTGTGGATCTCGCTCTTGATCTCAAACCAGCGCTCGGTTCCTGTGGTCGGCCGGGTCAGAGTTCTGGTCGCCATCGTTCAACCCCTCTGGTTCAGCCTGCCTTGGCCAGGGCAGCCCTGGCGCCCGTAGCCTTGTCCACGAAGGCCCGGAAAGCCCGGTCCAGATCCCCCGCAGCCTTGGGATCGCTGACGAAGGGTCTGGCCCGGTTGATGAACGCCAGCACCGCCGGCGAACTGGGGATCCCGCAAAAGACAGGCTGATTCAGCGTCTGCTGGACCTGCTCCAGTGTAGCACGGTTGGAATCCGCACGCTTGCTGTACTGGTTGATCACCACCCGCACCTGGTCTTGCGTAAAACCCATGCGCATCAGGTAGCCCAAATAGCGCTGCGCGTTGCGGATCGCCGGGAACTCCTGCGTGATCACCAGAAAGATCGTGTTGGAAACCTGCAAGGCGCCCAGCACCACGTCGTCGTTGATCCAGCGCCCGGCGTCAATCACGATGGCCTCGTACTTGTCTACCAGGAAGGCCGAGAACTCGCGGAACATCGGCTCGGTGAAATAGCCCCGGTGCTCGAAGCTGTCGGCCGGGCTGACCACGAACATGCCCAGCGGGTCCCGCGTCACCAGCCCTTCGAACAGAGCCTGGTCCATGCGGCTCAGGTTCTCACCAATTTCGAGCAACGTATTCTGCGGCTGCGCCCCGAGCTGCATGGCCACATCGTTGCCCACCCAGTCCAGATCAATCAGGACGGTGTGCTGGCCGCGCTGCGCGAGCACGGCCGCGAAATTCACCGCCAGGGTCGTCGTACCCACGCCCCCTTTGACGCCCAGGAACGTGTAGATCTTGCCCAGCCGACTGACGCCGGGCGTTGCCCGCCGCGGGGCCCGCTCCAGCCGCGCCATGGCCTCCCGGAATTCCAGCCGTTTGAACGGCTGGACGAGAAAGTCGTTAGCCCCAGCCCGCACCGCGGCGATCACCGACTCGCCGTCCGCCTGGTAGTTCGAAGCGATCACGTACAGCTCGGGCGCCGCCTGCTTGATCCGTTCCAGCGCCTTCAGCGCGATCTCGGGATCGCTGGCGAGGTCGATAACCAGGGCCGCTTCGGGGTGACGCTCCAGATCCTGGAGCACGCGGATATACAGGTTGGGCGTGATCTCGGGATACTCCGCAACCACTTTCGCGTTGGCGATGTTCAGCAGACTTTCCCGCACCATCTCGCGAAAGTGCTCATCGCTGGAGGCGACCAACAGGGTGATGGGCATAGGCTCAGAATCTCCTCGCTCTCATGGCGTGCACGTGACTTCCTGCTCTCCGGCTACGCAGCCCGCGCTCTCCATGGGCAGCGTCATGCGGAAGTCGGGCAAAGGAATGGGCGGCAGACCCAGAAAATTCGTGAACCGGCGGAACTCGTAATTGCGGACCCGCACCGTGACTACGTCGGGCACGCAGGCCGTCGAGCAATCCCCGCCGTCGCAACTGAACTCCGTCAGCGCACCGGTCTCCGGATCGCGCCCATAGTATTCGACGACGATCTCGGCCGGGCCGTTCTGAAATTGCTCCCGGTCAATCATAGGCGGCACGCGGCTGCGCATGTAATTCAACACGTTCTCCGCGCCCGCCTGCCAGCAGTGCGTGGCCGCGTACTGCGCGCCATCCCGCGTGAACTCCACCACGCTGTGCCAGACCCACAACAGCTCGGCGGTGAAAATGATCATGAAGGTCAGCGGCATCAACACGCCGCCGTAGATCAGCGCGAACTCGAGCGTGCTCTGACCGCGCTGCCCTCGCATGTCACAACCCCCCGAATGGCACTCGCACCTGCGGCCGGAGCGGGATCGGCGCCAGCGTGAGATACGGAATTCGCAACTGCACAGGATAGCCCTCCGGCACGCTCACCACGATGTAGTCCGGACTCAGACCGCCATTGGCCACGTCGCAACCCGGCACGCCGCAGGGGCATTCTTCCAGCTCGCCGGTGTCGGCGTTGTAACGCTCCAGCCGGATCTGGACCCGATCCGGCGTCAGATCGCGGATCAGCGGTTCCCCGCTGCCATCTTCCGTGCCCGTCAGCACCCAGTTCTTGACCGCTTGCAGGACCGCGTCCTCCTCGTTACAGAAGTTGGCCCCCTGCGCCGTGCCGGCCTGCCTGGCCAGGGTGTACAGGGCCTTGTAAAGGCTGTAGTAGGTGTACGTGAGGCGGCCGATCTCCACCATCCCCATGAACAGCAATAGCAGCAGAGGCAGAAACAGGATGGTTTCCATGGTCGTGCTGCCGCGCCGCCTCATTGATGCAACACCACCTTGCCGGGACCGGCCGCTACCGTGCAGCCGTCGAAACGTCCCTGCCGCACCGGTACGGGATAACCGATGTAGAGAGCCGCGAAGCGCCCGTACCGGTCCGATGGATTGATGGTCACGTCGTCGGGATTCGGCTCCACCAGGAACTGCCGGAAACCGAGCACGATCATGGAGCTGGTGTTCTGGATCTGGTCCACCACCGCGACCGTGATCACGCGCCGCGCGTTGCCCGCATACGAGGCATAGTCCTCCACGTCCGTCAAATCAGTGTCGGGAGCGTAGACTCCGGCCAGCGACTCGATTTCAGGAATGCCCGCGCAGGCCTCGGGCGTCTCGGCCGAAAAGCGTGTCGTCAGCCCGCACAAAAACGAGGTAACCTGCGAGACGACGATCTGATTGCAGGCGCGCGGCGCAGCATTGGTCCAGATCTGCTTCTCGGCGTTGATGCTCAGGCAGGAAACCGCCGTGTTGGTGGAAGGCAGCAGGCCTTGCGCGCCGATGCGGTAAAGCTGCGTCTGCTCGTCGGCAAGGGTCTCGGCCTCCGCATTGTAGTGATCGAGCAGCACGTATGAAAGGACCTGCACCGTGTTGGCCAGCGTGCCCGGCGCCGGCGCTCCCGTGCACGAATAGGCAAATGTGTACTTGGTGTTGGGCGTGAAGCCGAAATGCACCGGGTCTTCCTGATCGAGCGCCGGGATCGCAATCGGTTCGATGCCGCAGGCCGTGCACAAGGGCGCGCTGATCCCCGCCACCGCCTGGGCGCGCACCAGGGTCTTGCGCTCGGCCCCCAGCGAGAGCAGGCCCCAGAAAGTCAGCGGCGCCTCGGCGCTGACCGTCACCCGGACATACCGCGCCTCGGTCCCGGAAGCCTGCGACGCGGTTTCATCACCCGCGGCCGCTTCCTCCAGCGTGGCGAAATAGGCCGGCTGCGGCGTCTCGCTGGCCAGCAGACCCGTGGTTTCGCCCAGCCGAAGCATGCCAAAGTTGTAGCGATTGCCGATCCCGCTGCCCTGATCCAGGGTGAGCAGGGCCATGGCGGTGGCGTTTTCCAGTGCGGCCTCCGTCCCGATCAACTGCTGCGCCGCCGCCAGGGCCATGGCGTTCGCGGCCGTCTTCAGCTCGCCGCGGATCAAGTAGAGCCTGCCCAGATCCACCGCAAAGCCCATCAGGGCAAAAATTACCGGGACCAGCAGGACCAAAATCTGCACACTGGTCGTGCCGCGCTCGGCGTGAGAGCGACGCCCAGCCTCACTTGGGTTCCTGGTGCCCACGGGGTCCTACAAACTCCGGCTGTCGCTTCGGCTTCGCGCCGCGCTGCGCCTTCTCCTGCGCCGCCGGCGGCAGGAACGGCTCCAGGGTCTCAGGCAGCGTCGCCTTCTCCTCCGGCGTGAGCGGGCGTACGAAGCGCGGCGTGATCACCACCAGCAGCTCGTTGGCCGTCTTGCGCGTCGAGCGGCTGCGGAACAGGTGGCCGATGATGGGTATGTCGCCGATGCCCGGGATCTTGCTCAGCACCTGTTCGACCCGGTTGTCGAGCAGGCCGGCGATGGCGAAGCTCTCTCCATCCTTCAGGACCACTTCGGTCTCCGCGCGCCGCGTCGAAATGGCCGGAATCAGGAAGCCCTGCAAGGTGACCGCATTGGTGAAATCCAGCGAACTGACCTCCGGGGCGACACGCAGGCGAATGGCCCCGGAATCGGTCAGCGTGGGCGTGAACTTGAGCTGCACGCCGAAATCTTTGAATTGCACCGTGATGACCGGAGCGATCGCGCCGCCCGTCGGCGTGGTGGTGATCACCGGGAACGGGAACTGGCCGCCTGCCAGGAAGCTCGCTTCCTTGCCCTCGACCGTGATCAGGTTCGGCTCGGCCAGGATCTGAAGCAAATTGCGCGCCTGCAAAGCCCGGATCGTGGCGCCGATGTTCAGATCGGGCCGGAAGATGAACAGGTTCAGCAAGTCCGAGAAACTGATCGTGGTGTTCTCGAACCGCTGGTCCTGGAATTGGAACTGGCTGAAGCGCGGCTGGGTGAACTGCTGCGTGCTGACCGAGCCGAGCGTCTTGTCGTTGCGGCTGAAGTAATTGAATCCCAGCTCGCTCAAGGCCACCCGATCCACGCTGGCGAACTTGACCTGCAACAGGATCTGGCGCGGATCCGGCCGGGGTGGCACCTTGATCAGATTCTCGACCACACGCGCGTAAGTCGAAGCCAGGGCCACCGCCCGCTTGGCCTGCTCTTCGTCGCGCGCCGTTCCGGTGAGGACCATCTTCTCCGGCGTTCCATCCGCCTTGATCTCCGCCTCCGGGAGGCGCTCCTTGAGCTCGCGCCGCAAATTTTCCAGGAACGTCGTGTCCTGCAAGACCTGAATGTTGTACTGGACGGGCTCCGAGTCGGCCTCCCAGATGACCAGCGTGGTGTGGCCCGGCGTCTTTCCGTTCACCATGATTTCGCGCGGGGAGACGACCACGGCGTCGGCGATCTTGGGTTCGGCCACGGCCACCCGACTGACTTCCCTGGCGAAACGCAACAGCCGTCCCCGGCCCGCCACCAGCGCGAGGCTGTGCTCGGCAGCCACGGGCGCGGTCGCGGGATCCTGCGCCGGGAGAAGACCCGCAAAAACAATCAGGGCGAAAAATGATCTGGCTGAACTCATGGAAAGATTTCCTGCACGTGCTTGTCCCCGCGAAAGACGTCCACCACGTGTTTGGGCTTGGGCGGCTCGGGTTTGGGCTGCGGCTTGGGCTCGCCGGTCAGCCGCCGCCAAGCCTCTTCGTCCCGCACGTCGGCCAGACGGCCGGGCGTCGGCGGCAGCCCCCGTCGCGCTCGGGCTGTGCGCGCAAAGATCATCGGATCCAACGCGTCAATGGTGACCGGTCCGCCATCCGATAGCCTGGAACGGTCCATGGGGTTGCGCAGGACCAGGCTGATTCTGCCCTGATTCTTCGCCAGCTCGAGCTTGCGCGCGTCCTCGGGCGTCACCAGCAAGGTCGCTGTCGTACTCCGCGGCGCCCGCGGATCCACCTGGGTTCCGGTCTGGCCCGGCGCCATGGCGCGCCCGATGCTCAGCACCTCGACATCCTGCAAGAGAGTAACGGTCGAGGCTTCGGCGATCGAGCCGGTCCGGGTGAACAGCACGTCCACGCGGGAACGGGGCTGGATCAACCCGGCCGCTCCGCTGGCTTCGGTAATGGGCACGGTCACGGCGCGCATGCCCGGCTCGATCATGGCCGGGATGCCTTCCACTCCCGCCGTGCTGGCCAGCTTGTTGGCGGTCAGAATCTCGTTGGCGTTGATGGGGTAAAGGACGGCGCGATCCAATACGGCCTTCACATCGAGCACGGCGCCTTTGGGCAGGGCCGTCTGCGCGATGCGAACCTGTTTGACGTCCGTCTTTCGGATCCGCGTGCCCGGCGACAGATCACGCGCCGCCGCCACCGCCAGCACCTGCGCTTCCTTCTTCGGCGCGGTCGTCTTGGCCCAGAGGAACCAGGTCAGCGCCAGGGCCACCAGCAGCGCCACGCCGAAGATTACGATCACCTTTTGCCGATCCATTCCTGCCCCTTCATTGCGGACCGGGCGCGGCGCCCGATCCGGCGATTCTTATTAAACACCAAAACTCCGAAACGGTTGCCTGGCCAGGGATCTCAAGGCCGGGCCAGCAGCGTAGCCACCCTGTCCGCATATAGTCGCTTCCAACCCGAATCCTCCAGCGCCCCGCGCAGGGAATAATCGTTCGGCAGCAGGGCATGGGTGAAACCGAATTGCTCGATCAATTGTCGCCAGCCCGGGCGAACCTGCATCAACCGCCCGTACTGTTTCAGGAAATCGGCGCCGTAGAAATCGCTTCGCCCGTCGAAGAACACCTTGCGCCGGCCTGCGAAGCGATAGATGAGATAGCCTCCATACTTGTCCGTGCTGAGAAGGCGGGCTTCCGCAGGCAGTTGTCCGACAGCCGTTGCTGCATCCACGGGAAACTGGTCGGGAGGAAACCCGGTGCGCGCCTGGACGCCGGGCGAGAGCAACCACAGCAGCGCGATGCCGAGGAGCGCCGCAGCAACCAGCCCGCCGTGATGGCCGGTCTCCAAAGCGCGCAGCCGCGCCGAATAGTCCAGGAAGCCTTGCAGCCGACGACGCAGACCGGGCCGCAGCGACGCGCCCGCCGCCGCACGCCGCAGCGCGGCCGTGATGGCCCCGTTGGCCAGCGGCAAGCCAATGAGCGCCAGTAAGGGCAAGCCTCGCGCCATTCGCAAGGAGGTGGCCACAAGCAGGGCGATCAGCAGGAAGTGCGCCAGCCTTCGCTCGTAAAGCGCCACACAAGCGCCCAGACCTGCCACGCCCACAGCGAGCAGGATCTGACCGGCGCCCTCGGCGTGAAAGTTGAAGCTCTGGAATTCGCCGATGCGCGCCAGCAACTCGGAGTCGGTCAAATAGGCGAACACATGCCGGTGCAACTGCCAGCCGTTGGGATTGGCCAGCGTGCCGGCCAGCGAGACCGTAGCCGCCAGCAGCAGCCAGCGCGCCTTGGAACGTAACTGGCGAGTCTGACTGTCGTCTTCCTGCCAGATCCTTGCGTGCAAGCCGTGCCCCGCCGCGTAGATCAACCCGATCACGGGACCGAGGAAAAAGCTTCCGTGGACGTTGGCCCACACGGCCGATGCGACCGCAATCGCGAGAGCATCTCTGAGCCGAAAGCGCGATCCGGCGCGTTCCGCGCACCCGACAGCCGCCAGCGTGAACAGCCACCCGAACACGTGGGGACGAGCCAGCCAGTGAAGGTTGGCCGTGGAAAGCATGGGCGCAGCCAGGGCGCAGGCGAGCAAGAAGTCCCCTTGCACTTGCCAGTTCAGGCGAAACCATAACCAAACCGTCGCCGCAATCGCGCCCGCATAGAGCCAGACCACGCCAACCAAGCCTGCCCGGCGGTGGGCCACACCCATGAGCACATCGGCGCCCCACTCCCAGGCAACCCACGGGCGGCCTTCACGGGAAAAGGAGTAGGGGTCCTCGCGCGGCAAGGAACGCTGCTCGAGAATTCTTTCCCCCGTGCGGATGTGCCAGCCGGCATCGGCGTCACGAAAGAGCCGCTGCGGCCCGTCCCACAGGAGCAGGCAGTAAGCCAGCGCGACCGCCGCCCCGACCAGCGCCACATCGGGGATCAGCCACGCACGCAGGCCGCGCACGCCTCACCCCCGTGGCGCCGGCGCGCAGGACAGCCGGCCCGCATGTCGCTCACTGCTGGGTGGCGCCGATGCTGGACAGATCCTGGGTAATGCTGGAATACAGGCTCGCCACGCCCTGCGAGAGCGTGTTGACGGTCGTGATCAGCGCCAGGCCCACCGCAGCTACGATCAGAGCGTACTCGACGAGGTCCTGGCCCTGTTCGCCTCGCAGCAACTCACGCCACATAATCCATATCCTCCTTTTCGGTTGCGTGTATTCAGGAGTCGCGCCCGGCGACCCCCTTTCACCGCTGCGGGCGCTCTCCCGATGGTTCTGCTCCTGCCAAAACCCTCCAGACGGCTGCCCAGAACCGCGACCACTTGCTGCGCGGGGATTGGGGCAGCCTGACCGCAGGCGGCTGGCCGTCCAGCTCTGCCAATAGCCGCAGATTGGCCAGCGCCGCGGGATGATTCCGATTATATGCTAGCGCGCTCTCCAACTCCTTGCGGGCCTCCTCATACCGGCCCTGCTCGATCAGCGCGCAGGCCAGGTTGTTGTGGGCCGTCGCCGGATCGCTCGTATGGCGGAACTCCTCCAGCCCGCCCGAGCCCTGCGCCGCCAGCACCAAACCCAGATTGTTTCGCGCCGCCTTGGACTTCGGGTTCAAAGCCAAGGCCCGTTCCAGCGCCTGCCGGGCCTCATCGAGCCGCCCCTGGCGGAGCAAATTGTAACCGAGATTGTTGTGCAAGTCATCCCGGTTGGGCGCCATCGCCAAAGCCGCGCGGTGTGCCGCCTCCCCTTGCTTCCACTGTCCCAACTCGTCGCGAAGGATTCCGAGCCACGCAGCGACGTTCGGGGAAGCCTGCGGATGCTGCCGGAAAAACGCCTCCAGCTCGTCGGCGGCTTTCTCGTGCATGCCCAAGGCGCGCAAGGCCCGGGCCAGCTCGATGTGGGCGTCGGGAGAATCCGGGAATCGTTCGACGGCGAACCGCGCGTGCTCCAGGGAGAGGTCGGGGAAGCCCAACTCACGATAACGCCGGATCAGCTCCAGCCGCACGGCCAGGTTCTCCGGCTCTGCCGCCAGCTTTCGCCGCAAGGAAGCGATGGCCAGATCCCCTTCCCCGGCATCTACCGCGTTGACCACCTGGCGGTGAAGCGTCGTCTGGATTCCCGAGGGCGCAGCGGCAATCGGACGCCGGACAGGAAGGCCGCGGTGCGCGCACCCAGCCACCAACAGACATGCCCACACCAGCAGCCGCCTCATATCACCTTCTCGAACTCCAACTGATCGCCGACAGCAGTGCCCGTGGCGGCGACGGTTCCCGCGGGCAGCTCCAGCACCGAGTGCGCCCACAGGCAGACCGCAATCCGCCCGGGCGGCATGCGTTCCTTGATCTTGAGCACCTTCTTCGTCCGGCTCAGGAACAGCACGTCAATCGGAAACTTCATTCCGATGGTGTGGATTGCCTCGCACGGGGTGATCCACAAACCCTCGCCTTGGGGCAAGCTCTCCCGCTTGAGCAGCCCGGTCCGCCGCTTCTTGCTGGTGTCGGCGACCTCGGCTTCCGTAGCCAGCAACTTGTCCCGGGTGAGGTTTCGGATCCTGAGCTTCAGCAAGACGTTATAACACAGATCCCGCGAGGGTGTTGCGGCCGGGCCTGGGGGGCGGACCCGAGCCCGCGGCAGGCGCAACTCGCCCGCGCCCGACGGGTTTAGCAGGTTGCAAGGGCCGCTTGGCGGCGCCAAGCCTTTTCGTTTATTCTGGAAAACGCGTCATGCGCAGGCAAAGGATTCTTCAGTCCCTGATCGGGCTGGCCTGGTTGTGGACGGCTACGCTGGCCCTGGCCCAAACCACCGGCGCCACGTTCGGCGAGGTGATCTCCCTGGGCGGAACTCCCTCGGACATCGTGCTCGACGAGGCGCGCCAGCGACTCTATCTGGTCAACACCAACGCCAACCGCGTGGACATTTACAGTTACAGGGACAAAGCGATCATCGGCTCGATCCGCGTGGGAACGTCGCCCTTGGCGGCGGCCATGTCGCCCGACGGGGCCTATCTTTACGTCACCAACAACCAGTCCGCCAGCCTGAGCGTGATTGACCTGGGCACGCGGAACGTGGTGCAGACGCTGAGCCTGCCCGCGCGGCCCGAAGGCGTGGCGGTGGGCGCCGACGGGCGTGTGCTCATCAGCACCCAAGGCACCGGCGTCGGCAACTTGCAGAACACGCTGCTGATCTACGACCGCAATCAGGCCGTATCCCAGCAGATTCTTCCGGTGCAGTACGCTCCGCCGCCGCCCACGCCGTCGCCGCTGCCGGCGGTGACGCTGCCCCGTCCGATTTCTCCCATCCGCACGCGTTTGATCACGACGCCCGATGGCCAATTCATCGTGGGCCTCACCAACTACACCACCTCGGCCATGATGCTGTTCGTCTATGAAGTCGCCAGCGGGACCATTCTGCGCAGCCGCGCCGTATCGGGCCAGTCCAGCGTTCTTTCCATGGCCCCCGACGGCTCCCGTTTCATGGCCGGGTTCACGATGTACCGCACCTCGAACCTCAACGTGATCGCACAGCAGAGCACGGCCAACTCGCCCTTCCCCTTCCCGGCGGCGTCGTTCAACGTGCAGCAGAACGTCGGCGGCAGCGTGTTCTCGCCCGACGGCAGCACACTTTACAGCGCCTTCAACGTGGCGGCTACCAGCCAGCCGCCGCCGCGGCCGCAATCCTCCATCCTGATGATTTCCGACGCCACCAACCTGCAAATTCGGCTCGGCATCAAGCTGCCTGAGAGCATCGTGGCCCGCATGGTGATTACCTCCGACGGCGAGCATGCCTGGGGCCTGTCAGAATCCGGCCTGATCTATCTGCCGCTGGGCAAGCTTTATGATTACCCGATTTTGCAGCCGGAAACCACGCAGGTCTTCCTGGCGTACGACTTGTGCAACCAGGGCATTGCTCGCGCTTCGGTGCGGGTGGTCAACCTCGGCAAAGGGAAGCTGACGTTTTCCGTCCCGCCTTTGGGCAACGCGCTGGTGGCGGAAGTTTCCAGCGGCGTGGCCCCTGCCACCATCACGTTTATGATGGAGCCGGGCCGCTTCAATGTGAACCGGCAGCCGGGCACCAATCTCTACTCGGGAAACAACGGCAGTGCGGTCAACGTCAATTTGGTCTCGCCCGAGGCCATCAACATCCCCAACACGATCCGCGTTTACATGAACTACCGCCAGCCGGATCAGAGGGGGCTTATTTTCCCGGTGCCATCTGCCCTCTATGGGGATCAGGGCTTGCAGGACCTGGTGCTGGACGAGCCACGCGGCCTCCTTTATGCTACGAATCCAGGTTACAACCGGATCGAAGTATTCGACATCAAAAAGCTGAAATTCCTGGAGCCGATCAAAGTCGGGCAGTTACCGCGGCAAATGGCGATGTCGCTCGACGGGAGCCTGCTCTACGTGGGCAACACGGGCGGGGAGTCCATCAGTATTGTGGATCTGGAACAGCGCAAGGTGGTCGGCGAAATCGAATTCCCGCCTGTGCCGCGCAACGCGAGCGCCGGAGTGATCTATCCCCGAGCGCTGGCTATGGGGCTGTCGGGCCTGCAGATCACGATGTCGAACGGCACGATGTGGAAAGTAGTGGGCAATCAGGCTGTTCCGCGACCTGCCAACCCGAACATATTCCCCACCAATACGGTAGCGTCCCCGCAGGAGATGATCGCCACGCCCGGCGGCGAATATATTCTGCTGCTGGGCGGTAACGGCACCGCCTATCTTTATGACGCACTGGTGGACAATTATACGGTTTCGCGCCAGATTTACACGCCCAACCAGCCAATCATAAGTTACTATGGCGTCCTGGGCGCGGCGCCGCGCGGAGCCTACTATCTGGCCAACGGACTCATCCTGAGCCCCTCGATCGCCGTCATTGGCGGAGCGGAACGTCCGGGCGTGGTGCAGTTCGCTCCCCCCACGACTCCGGGCGGCCAGCCCACGCAAACTGTGGTCAGCGCCGGCCAGCGGCATGTGGCGGCCGTAGCGCCACTGGATGAACGCTCCTTCGTGCGCCTGACCACCGCGGTCCGGCAGAGCGTCACCGCCACCACGCGCGACGACGTAAGGCCGGTCATCGAGCAGGTGGATATCGCCACGGGAGCCGAAACCGTGGCTGCCATCGCCGCCGAGCAGCCTACGGTCAGCGCGTTCGGTCAGGCCCGGATCAACGTTTCGCCCCGCCGCATGGTGGTGGATTCCAAAGGGAACATTTACGCCATCACCCTTTCCGGCCTGAGTTACATCCCTCTGACCCCGCCCGGCACGGGCCGGCCTGTGATTCGCGGCGGCGCTCGCGGGATCCTCAACTCCACGGACGGCACACCCAACTTCACCCCGGGCGCCTTCATCACCGTGCTCGGCTCCAATCTGGCGCTGGCCGCTACCGCCGACGAAGTTCCTCCGCCGACCGTGCTGGGCGGCTCCTGCGTGACCTTCAGCGACGTGCCCTTGCGGCTGCTCGAAACTTCACCGGAACAGATCTCGGCGCAATTGCCCGAGAACATCCGGCCTGGACAATACGTCGTGCAGGTCCGCTCGCTGGCTACGGCGCAGGTGAGCGACCCGGTCGTGGTGACCGTGCAGCGCCCGCCTGTAGTCCAGTAACTTCAAAGCCGTGCGACGTTCGCCCGAAGACTTCGCCGACCGGGAGCTGGTCCTCATTTACATCGCCAAACGCCTGCGCGAGGCCCAGCAACTGGAAGCCGTGCTCACGCAAGCCGGCGTGGACTATGTGGTCGGGGCCGACCGTTACATCGGCGGCGTCATCATCCGCCGCGAACGCATCGGAGCTTTCTTTTATGTGCTCGCCGAGGCCGAGGCCGCCGCACGCGAGATCATGCTCCGGCACGGCTTCCAGCCTTTTACCGATCCGTTCGAGGCGAGCTGAGTTTGCCGCCGGGTGCGTAGTACCATAGACCGGTAACGAACGGGGTCAGTCGCCGGCATGAACGCTCTACCGCCAGAAGTCGCGGAGCAGATCCACGACGCGCAGGCGCGCCTGCTCGGGGAATTCCAGGCCGCGTGGCAAGACCTGGACGGCCTTCTCGCCGATCTCGCGGCGCGCCCGTTTCCTCCCGTCCCCTGGCGGCTCGAAGAGTACGCGCATGATTGGCTCGTCGCGCCCTTGGAGACCTTGCGAAGAGCGCGGCCGCTCGAGGGTGTTCTTGAGGCGATAGAAGCCCAGAACCGATGGCGGCAGGAATTCGCTGCTCAAAGCGCTCGCGCCCTGCCCACCGAACGTGGGCGCGACCTCGCAGCGGATTTGCTGCGCACCCTCGAGCTGAAAGCGGGCGCTCGCTACGGTCAACTCGTGGCGCTCATGGCGCAAGCGGCGCTGGAGGTGCTGACGCCGTGGCAACTGCTGCGGCGAAGCGCACAGCGTCGCGCAGCCGGGATAAACGGTGGACCCGATCCTCGCTTCGCTCACGCGACATGGGCTGCTCGCATCGCCAGTTTGCGTCTCGCCGTCAATCAAGTCCTCCAGAAACTGGCGGCGTCGCCTCCTCTGAGGCTGTCCCGCAGGCCATCGCAGGCGGCTCGCTCCGAGCGGCTGGAAGACCGGCTTCGAAAGCGGCTGGCCTGGTGGAGGCGGCTGGCAGAAGCTGCGAGCGGGGCTCTGGCGCTGGAGGAATCCCTTTGGTTCGCTGCCGCCGAAATTCATCGCCTGACTGAGGCCGCCGTCGAGCGCGTAGCCGAAGAACGACGGCAGTTGCTCGAGGAAATGCAGGCATTGATTGCCTGGCTGGAGCAACCTGCAAGTCCTCCCGTGGTGCGCCACACCGGCTTGTTGAGCGCCGAAGAGAGAATCACAACGTGGAGGCAGGAAAGTGAAGCAGCCACTCGCCGCCTGGTCCCCGGGCAAATCGAGACGGTAACTCGCTG
>JAPWUP010000293.1 GCA_028275505.1 Bryobacteraceae bacterium | reverse complement strand
CAAACAACGGAGATAGTCAACGCCGTCGCGACGGGCGATGACCTGGGTTCGTTTGTGTCGGCAAACGGGTTCCATAAAGACCGGGTTACCCTTATTCTATTCCGGCGGCCGGGCAAGTCAAGAGGCCCTGCACTTTGCGGCCGATTGCGCAAAAAAGCAAAGCGCGGGCCGCGCTTTGCGAAGAATCAGGGACGGTCTGCTGCGCTTGGATTACCAGAAGAGCTTGAAGCGCAACTGGACCTGACGCGGATAGCCGTTTCCGATCCAGGCCTGGGACGGGAAGACAGTACCGAAGTTCGGGTCGTCGGGGTTGGTGTTGAAGCGTTCGCGGCCGAAGTAGAAGGTATTGGTGGCGTTGAACGCTTCGATGGCGAACTGGAAGCGGAGACGCTCGGTGAAGTTGGTGTCCTTGATCAAAGCTGCGTCCACGTTAAACAAGGGGTTCATGCGGATCTGGCCGCTGCGGAACGGGGTCATGCGCGGTGCATAGGACGGCAGCCGGAGCCAGTCGTAGTTGGCGAAATCGTTCCCACAACCGGCAGCCAGGCTGTAGGGCTGCGGCACGAGCCGGCCGTCGTCATAAAGCCGCAGCACGCACGGGCTCCAGCCGCGCACCTGATGCTGATTCCACTTGGGCTTCAGGTTCTTGAGCGGCTTCAGAGGCACGGCGTTGCCGGGCATATCGGCGGGTTCGCCGGAGCCGGCCTGGAGGAAGAAGTTAATCTGCCAGCCGCTGATCAGCTTGGAGACCAGGCCGGTCGTATTGGCGCCCCAGCGGCGGCCGCGCCCGAAGGGAAGGTCGTAGATCGGCGTGATCTTCACCCAGTGCGGGCGGTCGTTGAAGTACAGCCCCTGCTGGGGAACGCCGGCGACGGGGTCGTTGTAGCCCCAGCGCTCGACCATCTTGGAGAGCGTGTAGTTGGCGATCAGGTTGAGTCCGCGGGACACGCGCTGCTGGAACTGCACCTGGAGCGAGTTGTACCAGATCTTAGAGGTGTTCAGTCCCTGCTGCGTCATGTTCCCGCTGAACTGCGGGAAGGGACGATTCATTTGGTAGCGAGAGACGGTCGGAGCGCTGTAGAAGCCGGTCCCGGCGAAGGCAGCCACGCCGCGGAAGGGGTTGGGCACGGAGGCGTTGCAGAAGGCCGGGCTGCCGCCTTCCAGCAGGTTGCACTGCTTGCGGAAGTTCAGCACAGGCACGTTGAAGTCACGCTGATCGTTGGCGCCCACGGTCCGGCTGCCCACGTAGCTGACCTCGAGGGTGCTCACGCGGCTGACCTGGAACTGGAAGCCGAACGAGAACTGGTGCACATAGGGTGTGCGGAACGTGGGGTCGAACCAGGCCGTGTCCTGCCCCACGAAGGTCAGGTAACCCAGGCGGGAACCGGGCGGAACGTTGATGCCCGCAGGGAAAGGATTGCTGAGCACTTGGGGGATATAGGTCCGCCCGTCATCCAGCGAATTCACTACCGGCGTGCTGATCGAGAAGCCCACGTACTTCAGGTAATCGTTGTTGGGGTTCATGTAATAGAGACCGTAGCCGCCACGCATCACGACCCGGTCCATCAATTGGTAGGCCACTCCAATGCGGGGCTGGATGTTGTTCCAGTCGCGGTTGGCGGCGATGCGAGGATTGCCGCCCACGCCGGCGAACTCCAGCCCTCCTTTCAGATTGCGGAGTTCGGGGTACTGGCTGAACGCCTCGGGCGGCAATTGCTGAACGAGAGGACTGGTCACAGTAGTATTGAAGCCTCGGTTCAGGCGATTCCACTTCTCATCCGGCGGTCCGTTGTAGTCCCAGCGCAGGCCGAGGTTCAAGGTCAGGCGCCGCGTAACCTTCCAGTCGTCCTGGATGTAGGGCGCCACGTACCACTGGCGATTGAACGGGTAGACGGGATAGAAGGCGGAACCGGAGACCAGGCCCAGCAGGAAGCTTGCGTAGGGATCGCCGGCTGTGGCCTCGCCCTGGTTCCACAGGCGCTGGGTTGGCGCGGCGGTGGCGTTGAAGTAAAGGATGTTGCCGGTGTTGCGGAGGATGTAATGGATGCGGCGGACGTCAATCCCCATTTTCACCGTGTGGGGTCCCCAGATCTTGGTGACGTTGCCCATCAAGGCGTAGTTATTGGTGATATTCTCGCCGCGGTAACGCCCCAACACGCTGTAGACGCCGCCGAACTCCCAGCGCCCGAAGTAACGTGGCGTGGGCAACTGATCCACCACCGACTTGGGAAGCCCCAGCGTGGTCAGATCGAAGCCCTCGTTGCCACGGCCGTAACCGCGCTCGATGAAGCGGTTATAGGAGCCGCGGAGGTTGGCGACCAGCGTGGGCGAAAGGGTGCCGACCCAGTCGAGCACGTAGGCATCGTTGATGCGCTGGAAGGGCTGCTGGCCGTCCATGCCCGGTCCGGAGCAGATGCCGTTGATGCAGCGGTCCTCGGTGCGGTCGTTGGAGGCATGGCGGAAGAAAGCGCGGTGGCGGTCGCCGATGTTGAAGTCGAACTTGAGAATCAGGTTATAGAAGTCGTCCGTGGCCGCGTATTGTGGCATCAGGTGGTTTTGCGTAGCGTAACGCACGCCCGGAGTGGTGGCGTTGGGTAGGGGCATGTATTTGGTGACGTTCAAGGCGATGGGGTTGAAGCGCGTCGGCGGAATGACGTTACCCGGGAAGGGGGTACGGATCGGATTGCCCTGGGCGTCGAACTGGGTGGTCTGAGGATCGTAAATGATGATGGGCTGGCCGCCCGCGGTGGTCAGCTTGCTGAAGTCGCCGCGGCGCATTTCCTCGGTCGGGCGAGAGTTACGCAGGAACTGCGGCCACTCTTCGTAGTAGCCCTCCCAGGAACCGAGGAAGAAGCCCCGGATGCGACCATCGCGCTTGAACAAGGGCGGCAGCACCAGCGGACCGTCCACTTGGAAGCCGTACTGGTCGAGACGATGGGCGGGCCGTTCGGCCTTCTTGGTCCCGTCCGGGTTGCGGCCCAAGGCGTTGTTCTGGAAGGTGTTGGCGTCGAGCCACTTGCGGCGCAAGAACTCCCAGGCCGTGACGTGGAAGTCTTGGGTTCCGCTCTTGAGCACTACGTTGAAGATGCCGCCGCCGGTCTTCCCATACTGTGCGTCATAGGAGTTCTGCTGGATGCTGAATTCCTGCACGGCGTCCACGATAGGTACGTAAGCGATGTTGTTGCCGCCCGCCTGGCCGTTATTGGGGGCGCCGTCGAGAAGGAATTCGTTGTTCATCTGCCGGCCCCCGTTGACGGACCACTCGGCGATGGCGCCGTTGTCAAAGGGCCGTTGCCAGATGGCCGCGCCACGGAAGACGACGCCCGGCATCATGGCACCCAACATGAACGGGTTGCGCGTGTTCAGGGGCAGGTCGGCCACTTGCCGCGTATCAATGACCGCTGCGCGACTGGCGGTTTGCGTTTCCAGGATGGCAGCCCGTGCTTCCACGGTGATGCTTTCTGCGACTTCACCCACTTCCAGCTTGACGTCAATACCGGCCACCTGGCCAACCTGGAGCACGATGTTTTCACGGACGAACGTCTTGAAACCCGAAGCGGTGACGGTCAGCGTGTAATTGCCGGGACGGAGGAACGGGATGGTGTACGTGCCGTCGCCGGCCGTGGTTGCGGAACTGGTCTCCCCGGTAGCCACGTTACGCGCCTGGACCGTCGCGTTAGGAACAGCGGCTCCGGTCGGGTCAAAGACGCGTCCCGTGAGGGTTGCGCGGAACTCCTGTGCGTGGAGAACGCCCAGCGCCATCAGAAACGCAACGATGGCGCTGCCGAACGATGCTGGAGCAACTCGAAAACGGCTCATTGGTTTCCCCCTAAACCTTTCGAAACGGCGGGCGCTAGCTCCGCCGCGCGCCAGGGTTTTCACCCATAACCCCGCCGCTGGCGCGATTATATCCCAGTCGAATCGCCTGGGTCAAGTCGACGAAATCAACGCGCACTCGGCTTCGTTATCAGCGGCTTGTTGGGGAAACTGGCGCCAGAAAGCAATAAAATTGCCAGCCATATTCCTGCGATATCGGCAGAAATAGGGCGTCAAAGCTGCGCCGAATCCAACCGGCACAAGTCACGGCCGGCAGAAGGAACAGGCGCCGCTCAGGCAGCCGCCGGCGACTGCAGTACGCGGCGGGTCCAGACGAGGCTCGCCTCCAGGTCTTCGCGCTCGCGTGTTTGGGCTTCTTCCTTGCTGAGGGAAGGCGGGGCGGGTCGTGGCGTGCCGCGTTCCGCCAGAGCGAGAAAACGCGCGAACTCCCAGGCGGGCGTCTTGCGGTAGGCTTCCCAAAACTTGGGGTCCAG
>JAPWUP010000087.1 GCA_028275505.1 Bryobacteraceae bacterium | reverse complement strand
GGGAGCTGGAGGAAGCGCTCCGCAAGCTCGAGGAGCTGGCTCGCCGCCAGCAGGAATTGGCTGCGCGGCAGGCGTTGCGGCAGTCGGTCGAACAACGCTGGCAGCAGGAGATGTTGCGACGCGAAGCACAGGAGCTGCAACTGCAAATGGAGCGACTGGCACGCAGCAGCTCCTCCGGCGGGACCCCGACGGAAAGCCAGACCGGCAGCGCCGCAAGCGCCCAGGGCCGAGAGCGCGGCCGGCAAGCGACGCGCGGCGCCGTGGATCCTCGCATCGAGCAGGCTTTGGAGCGGCTGGCGCAGGCGACGCGCGACATGAGCCGGCCGGGCGGTCAGCAGGATGCTGCGGAGCGGCTACGCCAGGCGCGTGAGCTGCTGAGCGGACTGGAACGCCAGCAGTCGGGCGATCGCGTGGCGGAAATGGCCCGCCGCAGCGATGAGCTGGCTGCCCGGCAACGCGATTATGCTGAGCGCCTGCGACGCCAGTTCGGACGGCCCGATGCCCCCGTCACGCGCGAGGATGCCGCGCGAATGGCGGACGAAAAGCAGCGCATGGCGCAGGAACTCGAAGAACTCCAGCGAGACCTCGAGCAGACTGCGCGTGCGCTGGCCGGCAGTCAGCGCGCTGCGGCGTCACGCCTGCGTGAAGCTCTGGGCGACTTGCAGCGCATGGAGCTGGCCACGCGCATGCGCTACAACGCCGAACTGATCCGCCGCGGGTGGGGAGCGGCAGCCGTAATGCGCGAAGCGCCGGTGACTGCGGGACTCGAGCAGCTTCGCCAGCAGCTTCGCGATGCCCAGGCGGCGCTGGAGCGCGGCTCGCCGGCGACCGATTCTCTCGAACAGGCTCTCCAGACGCTGGCCCGCGCCCGCCAGCAACTCGCTGCGCGTTCGCCGGCTAACGCGAGAGGCGCTCAGGAGCGAGGCGGCGCGCAGCAACCTGGGGCCCAGCCGCGTCAAGGCCAGCAGGCAGGCCAGTGGCTCGGCGGACGACAGGGCACCGGCGGTCCGGCTCCGGGCAGCTATGCGGCAATGAACTTCGGCGACTGGCAACCTGCCGAACCGGGCGCCGCGCGTGGTCTCGATCCGGCCCAGGCGGCCGCGGCGTACCGCGAAGCGCTGCGTGAGCTGGCTCAGCTACGAAGCCGCTTGCGCGAGCTGCCCGCCGAGTCGCGCGAGCTCGAGGACCTCCTCCGTGAGTACTCGCGCTACTTCGATCCGCGCCGAACGCCCGGCAACCCTGCGCTGCTCGAGCGCATCCACGCACAGTTTCTGGCCGACCTCGAGCGGCTCGAGCTTCAGTGGCGGCGGAGAGCCGGCGAATCGGCGGATCAGGCGCGCAGCGGGGCCGAACCTCAGACGCCGCCCCGATACGCCGAAGCCGTGGCGGAATACTTCCGTCGGCTGAGCGGGCGGCGGTAGCGCCTCAACGGCGGTGCCTGTCGCCTCGTTGCGCAGAAAAGTCGCTCAGGGCTGGATCGGCAAGTAGAAGGGCAGCGAAACGCGCTGGTCCAGGGATACGGTCACAGGCACCTGCGGGCCGGAGGGGACGTTGCTGCCCAACGCAAAGACTACGAAGTAAACCCCGGGCTCGGTCGCCGCGAACACCGAAAGAGCCTGGTGTTCGATGCTACCTACGGTGACCTTCACGCTGCCCGGCGCCACGACCGTACCCGGTTCTGCCAGGCCACGCACCGTGAGCGTAATCAAATCGCCGGGACGGGCGGCGCGCCCCGTATTCCCGGCGCTTGCGTTCACCAACGCGGTGATCACCGGCGGCGGCGGATCAATCTGGACTACGACCGGGAAGCTCCATTCGCCGCCGCTCTGCACGCGCAAGATCGCCGGCCCGGTTGGCTGGCTGGCGGGAACCTGGAAGACAATCTGGTTGCCGGTGACGGACTGAACCGGTACCGGCTGATCGTTCAGGGTCACCACCACGGAACTCGGGGAGCCTGAGAAATTCGAGCCGCTGACGACCGCCAGAGCGCCCGGGTACACGCTGGCCAGGCCCGTGGCCGCATCGCGCAACTGCGAACTGATCACGGGCAGGCGTGGATTGGCTGGCTGGATCTGCAACGCGAACGGTTGCGTGACGTACCGCAACCCTGTCGCGAGGGTCAGTCCGGTGAGCACGGACGATGCGTTCGGCGCCACCGCCACGTTGGCCAGCAAGCGCGTCGGGCTGAGCACCCAGACGCGGCGCACGGTGACATCGCTGCTGCCGAAGCCGAGCTGTGTGGTCTCGTTGAAGCTGGTGTTGACGCCCGTGATCTCAACCATCGCTTCCGCGCCGGCGGGCAAGGCATTTAGCGAGAGCGAGACCGCGGGCGGATCCGCAGGCTCGTATTCATAGACGGGCAACGAGCGGCCTTGCAGGAAGGCTGAGGTCTGCCCGTCGGCCGCAACTGCCAGTACGTTGGCACGGTGTCCTCCCGGCGCCGGAGGCGGGACGACCACCATCGTCCCCTCCTCCACGCTGCGCACCCGGGCCGGGACGCCGTCGAAATAAATCTGCGTGTCCGCCGTCAGATTCGTGCCCGTAAGCACGGCCACGCGATTGCCCGATGCATCCACCTGGCTGGTGACGGTGCTGATGAAAGGCGGCTGCCGGTTGACCACGTTCAATCCTGCCGGCAACAAATAGGTCTCGTTGTTGTAAGTGAAGACGAGGTGCCGCGGACCCGGGCCGGCCAGCGGGTTGAACGTGAAACCGACTTGCAGGTAGCGCGGGTCGGGTCCGTAGGCCCTCAGCTCGCTCACCGCGGCGCCGCCGCCCAGCACGGAAACGCTCAATCCGGGCAGCGGCGCCCCGCCCGAGGTCAGGGCCATCCCCTGACTCACCGCCAGCAGGAACCACCGCGAGGTCGGCCCGTTCACGTTGACGAAGGCCGGCTTGACGGCCACATTGCCGGGGAAGCTGTACGTCGTCACCCCGTACAAGTAAGTTGCAGCGCGCCGCTGGACGCGGAAGTTCACTCCTTCGGTGACTTGGCCTGCGGTAACCGTGATGGTCCCGGCAAACTGGGGATTCCGCGTCCCCGGGAAGAAGAGGGCATCGAAGGGGTCGCTGGCGGGAATCGGCGCGCCGGCGGCATCCACCGGGAGCACGGTGCCGTAAGGCCCGAGCTCGGGCGGCGGCAACGGGTGTACGTACACGAAATACTGGCCAGGGGGAAGGCCGTCAATGCGGTAGGTGCCGTCGGGATGCGTCAAGGCGCTCACCGCGTGCCCGCCAGGATTGATGGCGACCACGGATGCCAGCGCCGCGCCCTCGCCCGTCGTCATCCACACCTGGCCAGAGATGCTGCCGGTGCGCGAGGCAAAATCGCGAGCCGGATAAAGCAGGCTGATGCCGGCGATATCGTCTTCGGTCAGCGGTCGCCCGCGCGTCACGGCCCGCGTAACGTCCGTGGACATCAGGCTGGACGTCGCCGTGTGCTGCAAGCCGAGCGCGTGACCCATTTCGTGCAGCAGCGTGAGGAAAAAGCCATCGCTGTAACTCGGGCGGTCCGTCAGATCGCGCCGCAGGATGACGACGGATCGCTGAATGGGCACGAAGGCGCCGCTGTTCGCAGACGTGATTTCCGCGCGCGCCACCGGCCCGCCCATCGCCAGCACACCGGGCGGCAACTCGTCGAACAGAATTTCGATGGCAGGGGTGGACCGCGGGGTATCCGGCGAGAAAAAGCCGCCGAACACGAGCCGGAGGTCCGAGCCGGGGACCTGGCTCCAGACGCTGGCGGCGAGGCGGATCTGACTGACCAGGCCGGGCATGCTGTCGTTGGGAGCCAGTTGGTCCGGACCGCGCTCAGAGATCAGGTACGGCACCGCACGGTTGGGCAGCGCGGACAGGTCGAATTTTTCCGGGATCGCGACGAAGGGGCCGCTGCGGCTTGCGTAGTGGACGAAATGGTAATAGCCCGACGCGGACGTCGCCAGCCAAAGCGCCAGCGCGGAGGAGGTGAGCATGCGCGACGCCGCGATTCGCATTGGGCTATCTCCTGCCGGCCGCCAGCGCCATGCGGACGCGGTGGCTCAATTCGTCCAGCTTCAGCCGCAGCGGCTCTTCGTTCACGGGGCGTCCGGAGGTGGGATCGAGAAGGGTTTCCGAAGTGGCCGCGCGGACTGCGATCACAGCCCCGCTGGCGTCACGCTTGAGATCGAACACGCCCTGCGTGAATCCGAGGATATGGGTCAGACCGCTGGAACCCGTCCACAAGAACAGCACGTACTCGGCGCCCTCCGTCAGCTTCGGAGTGCCCGCGAAGCTCTGCCGGACCCCGTTGGCGGAACCGCCGGGGACGACAACCTCGACCTCGTTGGCTGCCGGCCCCTTCCAGCGCTCGGACACCTGGATTCTGTAATGCGTGTAAATCAGGGACCCGCGCGGAGCGCACCAGCTCGCCGTCACCCGCCCGCGAACGATGGCGGTGGCCTTGGCCGTCATCTCGTCGAGGGAAAGCCGCTCCAGCGTGGTGGCGGCGGCGATCCATGGGACGGTCAGTGCGAGCAGGGTGAGGAGGCCTCGCACGCGCATAAGACGCCTCGTAGCAACAGGCAGCACGCGGCGTTCCAATCCGGGATCTGCTTTTATATCAATGTGATAACCGCGCTCGAGCTACTTCCTTCCGGGTAGGTTCGCCCCAGCCGTGTCCCATCATGTCACACCGCCCAGCCTCAGCGAGCCTGCCGCGCTTCGGGCACGATCAGCACCGGAACGCCCAGGGCGTGCCGCACTGCATCAATTGTATCGCCGAACACCAGGTCCTGGAACCACTTGTGGCCGTGCGCCCCCATGACGACCAGGTCGGGCCGGGTCTGGCGCGCAAAGCGTACGATCTCGCGGCGCGGATCGCGTGAGTGGCACAGCACGGCTTGCGCGTCCACCCCCTGCTCGCGCAAGGCCTGAGCGATCTCCTCCAGGTACTGACGTCCCGCCTCCACCTCTGCGGTCTCGGACAGCTCGCCGTACACCTGGCTGGTCACGTCTTCCTCGACGTGGAACAGGTAGAGCCTGCCGCCATGCTCGCGCGCAAGGCCGGCGGCCAGGCTGACCACTTCCCGATCCATTTCGGTGTGATCCAGCGGCACGAGGATCGTGCGGTAGGAGGGGGTTCTGGGCTCGAGTTCCACGGGAAGTGGCGGCGCCGCGGCTCGGCCCAGTTGCCGCAGGCGCGCCGGAAGCCACGGTTCGAAAGTGACCCACACCAGCAATCCCGCCAGCGCCGCCCCGAACACCACGACCAGCACCTGGACCACCCAGCGCCACGCACCCGCTGCCGCCAGCCACCCGGCCACCGTCTGCACAGCCAACCGCAGGTTCAGCGTCACGATGATCGCCGCCGCTATCCAACCCAGCGCCCGTACCCAGCCGGGATTGGCGAAGGTCCCCATCCGCTGCCGGTCGCTCGTGAAGTGGAGCAGCGGGATCACAGCGAACGGGAGCTGCATGCTAAGCACGACCTGGCTCAGGATCAGCAGCGGCAGCACTGCCTCGTCCCCCGATGCCGAAATGGCAATCGCAGCGGGAGTGATGGCCACCAGGCGGGTGATCAGCCTGCGCAGCCACGGGCGCATGCGGATGTGCAGGAAGCCTTCCATGACGATCTGGCCCGCCATGGTTCCCGTCATCGTGGAGGACTGGCCGGAAAGCAGCAAGGCCACGCCAAAAGCGATGCTGGCCAGCGTGGTGCCCAGCAGCGGCGCCAGCAATTGATGCGCCTGCTGGATTTCCGTCACCACCACGCCGTTCTTGTAAAACACGGTGGCCGCCAGAATCAGAATGGCCGCGTTCACAAGGAGCGCGCCGTTCAAGGCGATGGTGGAGTCCAGCAGGTTGTACCGGCACGCGCGGCGCTTGTCCTCGGTGGTCCGCCCGATGCGGCGCGTCTGCACCAGCGCCGAGTGCAGGTAAAGATTATGGGGCATCACCGTGGCGCCGAGCATGGCGATCGCCACGTAAAGGCTTTCCGGAGTCAAGTGCGGCTTCAGCCCCGAAAGGACCTCACCCGCCGCCGGCTTCGCCAGCCAGATCTCGACGAACATGCAGCCGGCGATCACCGTCACCATGCTCAGCACGATCCCCTCGATGAGGCGGATCCCGAAGTTGGAGAGCGCCAGCAGCAGAAGCGTATCGGCCGCAGTGATGAAGACGCCCCACAGCAGCGGAATGCCGAACAGCAGGTTCAGGGCGATGGCGGCGCCCAACAGCTCGGCCATGTCGCAGGCGGCGATGGCGATCTCGCACAGAAACCAGAGCGGGTAGTTGACGAACTGGGGGTAGGTGTCGGCGCAGGCCTGGGCCAGATCGCGGCCCGTCACGATCCCCAGTCGCGCGCTCAGGGTCTGAAGCAGGATGGCCATGGCGTTGGACATGACCAGAACCCAGAGCAACTGGTAGCCAAAGCGCGCACCGCCCTCCAGATCCGTGGCCCAATTGCCCGGATCCATGTAGCCCACGCTGACCAGGTAGGCGGGGCCGGCGAAGGCAAACATCCGGCGCCAGATGGAAGGATGGGTGGTCGTGACGGTGCCATGCACCTCGGGCAGCGATCGCGGCCGCCGCGGAATGGGACGCGTGCGGATCATGGCCCTGCTAGTTGCGACAAATTCTCATTGCAACAGATTTTCAGTTTAACAGGCGCTGCTCGCGCCGCCGCTGCCAGAGAGCCAGGACCAAGGCGCCCAGCAGGCCGCTGAGCGTGCCAATTGCGCCCAGAATCACCGAGCGCGGGCGGTATTCCATGCGGATGCGATGAAGGCCGCGCTCGAGGACCACGCCGCGCAGGCACGTGTAAACCTCGTGGATGGGCACGGGCTTGCCGTCCACGGTGGCCCGCCATCCCGGGAAGTAGTTTTCGCTGACCACCACCATGCCGCGGCAGCCCAGTCGGGCCTCGATTTCCAGACTTTGCGAGTCGCGGCGAAGCACGCGCACCTCGTCGGGGCTTTCGGGGCAGGACTCCAGTTGCGGCGCCCGATCGCGGATCCATCCCGCGGCGCGAAAATCGAACGCCGGGTTCTCCAAGTGGGCGCGGGCCTGCTCGTCCGAGTCCACTACAACTAAAGAGTGAATGGCCCAAGCCCGGGGCATCGCTTTGGGGTTCAGGTAAACCTTCAGGCCGCTCTGGCTCTGGAAGACCTCGCGGTAGTCCGGGTGGGGCGGCTGCTCGGCAATCGCGTACCCGACGCCCATCAGGTCGTGGACGCGGCGCGAGTGAATGCCCAGCCGCAGCAGATTGTCAGGCAGGCTGGCGACGTACCCAGCAAAGGTATCCACGCCGTACCAATCGCCGAGATTGTAGGCAATGTGGTGATCGGAATAGGCCACGCGCAGCGGCCAGGGCTGCGCGCGCAGAAACTCGATGATGTCGGCGTGCTGCGCCATCTTGTCCAGATAAACCGAGCGGTGCTTTTCCCGGCGATGAGCGAAAGCGAACCCGGAGACCTGGCCCATCTCGATGAGCAGCAGCACCAGCAAACCGGCGAAACCTGCGCGCGGGGAGAGCGCCCCGCCCGCCGCGCCGTAAAAAAGACCGGCGGTCAGCAGCGCGATGAGCGCGGTCAGTGCGTAGCGATCCTCGGGAATTTTTCCCGCAACCAGCGCGATGACGCAGGCCGCCAGCAACAGCCCCGCCCAGATGAGCAAAACGGCCGCGGCGCGCCGGGGCCAGGGCGAGCCGCCCCGAGCGAAAAGAGAATCAAATCCGATCGCGGCCAGCAGACAAACCCCCAGGTGGAACAGGAAGATCGCCATGGAAGGCGTCCGGGCTTTTTCCACCAGGGGGACTAGCGCGTAGAACATGCCATGCCAGACGCTGTTGCTCCCCAACGAGAAAAGCAGGCCGCCGGCGGCGATCGCCGCCAGTAGCTTCACCTCGATGCGACGAAATCCCAGAGCCAGGGCCAGCAACGCCAGGCCGGTGACGACCACACCTGCGAACGGGTCGGCATGGCGATGAATGCCCGGGATCACGATGCCCAGGACGGAAAGCGGGTTCAGCGAGTACTCGGCGTGAACCGTGTAAGGAACCTTTTCGTTCCAGCCTACCGGCTCTTCCACGCCCACCCACCGGCGCGCCAGTTTTCCGTATTCATAAGCAGGCAGGATCTGCAGCGCGCCCACCAGAACGGTGAATGCGAGAAAGACGGCCGTCAGTCTGGCCGCCCGCCAGTCCAGTTTCAGGTCCCTGAGCACGTAGTAGGCGCAAACGCCGCCGGCGGCCAGCGTCGTGTAAATCGGGATCTGGTGATGACCCGCCAGCCACGCCATCCCCAGAAATAGGCCAGCCAAGGCGGCGCTGGCCACGGGCCGGATCCCGGCGAACGCCCGCCGCAGGAACAGGAACACGAGCGGCGCCCAGACCGCGCCGTTGAGCATCTGCGGCCAGTCCGTGGTGCCCACGTAACCGCCCAGACCGAACGCCAGTCCCGCAAGCACCGACGCGCCGCGGCTCGCACCCAGGTCGCGCGCCAGCCAGTAGGCGAACAGCGCGGCCATGAAATGCATCACGACGAAATACCAGTGCAGCCAGAACAGGCGGATCCAGCCGTTGCGCAACGGGCGGAGAAACAGCAGCCAGTTCAGCGGGTAGGCTACGCCCGGTTGCGCCTGTCCGATGAGCGATTGCCCGCTCCACAGGTAGGGGTCCCAGAGGGGAATGATCCCTTTGTGCCACTCGCCGGCCTGGAACTGGAACCAGGGCAGCACCTGATTGGCCAGATCCGGACTTTCCAGCCAGGTGTACTGGTTCGTGAACACCAGCTTCCAGTAGAAGGCGGCGGTCAACAGGAACAAGGCCAGGGGGACGAGCAGAGCGGGGGCTCGTCGTTTCAGCCATGCCGGTGGTGCAATTCGAGCAAGGTGGTGGTTTTCGGCCGCCGGCATAGAGACCCATGATATCGGAAGCCGCTGGGAATGCAGGCTCAACCGGTTTGGCAATCCGCGTGCCCGTCTCTTGGCGGACGCGCGTGAGCGTTCCGGAAAGGAGGCAGCCATGCGCAGCAAATGGTTGGCGTTGCCCGTGCTGGCGGCGATGGCCCTCGCACTGCGCGCCGACGATGACGACGGTCCCGGGCGGGGCGTGGCCCGCCTGAGCGTGATCAGCGGCGATGTGTCGGTGCGCCGCGGCGACACCGGCGACTGGGTGGCGGGTGCGGTCAACGCGCCCCTAGTCGTGCAGGACCACGTGATGACCGGGCCGGCGTCGCGCGCCGAAATCCAGTTCGATTGGGCGAACATGCTGCGGCTCGGCTCGGACACCGAAGTGCGGCTGACCGAGCTGGAGTACCGGCGCTATCAGGTGCAACTGGTGCGCGGTACCGTGATGCTGCGCGTGCTGCGCGATATTGACGCCGAAATCGAAGTCAACACGCCCGCCGTCTCCGTCCGTCCGGTGGGCAAGGGCAGCTTCCGGGTGACGGTCCGCGACGAGGAGACCGAAATCACGGCCCGCTCGGGCGAGGCCGAGGTTTACAGCCCGCGCGGAGTGGAGCGGTTGCGCAGCGGTCGCACCATGCTGGTGCGCGGCCCTTCTTCGGACCCCGAGTTCCGCACCGTCGCGGCCATACCGCGCGACCGTTTCGATGAGTGGAGCGAGAGCCGCGACCGTTACCTCGAGCGCACTCGCGCCTATCGCTATGTGAGCCGCGACATTTACGGCGCCGACGATCTGGATTATTACGGCCGCTGGGTCTGGATCCCGCCGTACGGCTGGTGCTGGACGCCTTGGGGCGTGGCCGCGTGGTGGGCTCCTTACCGCTACGGGCGGTGGGTCTGGATTGACTGGTACGGGTGGACCTGGCTCAGCTACGATCCCTGGGGCTGGGCGCCGTTCCACTACGGCCGCTGGTTCTGGCATCCGCCTTACGGTTGGTGCTGGTTCCCCGGCCCCATCTATCACCGGCATTACTGGAGGCCGGCCCTGGTGGCATTCTTCGGCTTCCACGTAGGCGGCGTCCATGTGGGCTTTGGCTTCGGTCGCATCGGCTGGGTGCCCCTGGCGCCGTACGAGCCTTTCTATCCCTGGTACGGTCCGCGGTTCTATCACGGCTTCCGTTCGCCGACCTACATTGACAACAGCGTCCGCATCGTCAACAACGTGCAGATCGTGAACATCTACCGCAATGCCCGCGTGACCAACGCCATCAGCGGGGTGGACGGCGAGGGCTTTGTGCGCGGCGGGCGCATCCAGTCCCTGCGTTTGAGCGAGGTCGAGGCGACTCGCGCCAGCCTGGTGCAAGGGCCTCTGCCCGTCGTTCCGGCCCGCGAAAGCGTGCGCTTCGCGGACCGCCCCGTACGCGTTGCCCCGCCGTTGACCCGGACGGAGCCGGAGCGCTTCTTCAGCCGCCGGCCCGCTGCGCCGGTGGAGCGCGTCTCCTTCGAGGAGCAGCGCCGCGGCATGGAGCACGTAGTGCGCCGCGCCTTCGGGGCTCCAGCGGAAGGTGTGGTGACCTCAGTGCGGGCAGCGGAACCGGTGCGCGCCGGCGAGCCGGTTCGCGGCTTCCGGCAGGCGGAAAACGCGCCCGCCAGCGCTGCCGGACAAGGGAACATGCCGCGTAACGAGGGTGTCCGCATCTGGCAAGCGGAAACCGGGAGCGCGCCGAGCGTGCGAAGCGAGAGCCGCGGCTGGCGCAGAATCGGAGAGCCGGTTCGCAGCGAGGCCGCCAGCCAGCCGGGCGAGGCGGGCGCTCCTGCCGGTGCGGGTTGGCGCAGGATCGGCGAGCCTGTTCGGGGCGAGGTGACCAATTTGCCGCGCGTGGAAAGCACCGAGAGCGGGCAGTGGCAGCGGTTCGGTGAACTCCGCCGGGATTCCGGAACCGCACTTCCCTCCGGCGAGCAGCGGGGCTGGCGTCGCTTCGGTGAGCCGCTGAACCGGGATCGGGGCCTCACCGGGCCTGTTCCGGAAGCGGAGACCGGCGGGGGCGTTGTGATACGCGGTGGAGAACCCCGGCGCCTGGAACGGGAAGCTGGCCCTGTGCGCCGTCAAGACGAGGCCGGCTGGCGACGCTTCAGCGCTCCACGCATCGAGAGCAGACCGGAGGATTCCGGGGCCGAGCGTGGCTCTCCGCGCTGGGAGTCGCCTCGCTGGAGTGCGCCCGAGTGGCGCTCGGAACCGCGGCGCGTCGAGCCTCGGGATGTCGAGCCGCGCCGGTCCGAGCCCCGATCCTATGAACCGCGTCGAGCTGAGCCGATTCTGATCAATCCGCCGATCGTGCGCGAGCGGGCGACGCCACGTTGGGAATCTGCTCCGCGCTGGGGTGGTGAGATTCGCGGCGGCCCGGCGCCCTCGGGTGAGGCGCGCGGGACCATCCGGGGTGAAACGCGCGGAGGCGGTGAAATCCGGGGCGGCGGCGTCTCGCGCTCGGCCGAAGGTGGCGCCCGGGGCGGGCGCGTCGGCGGACGTCGCTGATTTCCTTCTCCAGCACCTTGCTTCCCTCCTGCCCGCGGCCTGCTTCCCCGGGATCCCGGGGAAGCAGGCCATATTTTCTGCCACTTTCCCTCCCCTCGCGCATCCCTTTGAGTGTAAGCGCATCAATGGTGATAGCGAACCAATGATCGTAGGTGTTCCCAGGGAGAACCATCCGGGCGAGCGGCGTGTCGCTCTCACGCCGGCTGTGCTCGACACATTGAAACGAGCGGGATTCGAGGTGCTGGTGGAGCGTGGCGCCGGCGAGCAGGCGGGCTTTCCCGATTCCGCGTACGAAGCCAAGGGCGCCAGGCTCGGCAGTCGGGACGAGGTATTCGCCAAGGCGGACGTGGTTGCGCGCGTGCGCGCCTTCCCGTTGCGGGGCGGTGACGCCCGGGCAGACCTCGAGCGCCTGCGGCAAGGCCAGGTCCTTGTCGGCCTGTTCGACGCTTTGTGGGCCGGGCCGGAGTTGGAAGAGCTTGCAGCCAGCGGCGCGATGTGTTTTGCCCTGGATTTGATGCCGCGCATTACGCGCGCACAGGCCATGGACGCCTTGTCTTCCATGGCCACGGTGGCGGGCTACAAGGCCGTGATTCTCGCTGCCGAGCGGCTGCCCAAGATGTTTCCCATGCTGATGACCGCAGCAGGCACCATCGCTCCGGCGCGCGTCTTCGTGGTCGGCGCCGGCGTGGCCGGCTTGCAGGCGATTGCTACCGCCCGGCGGCTGGGCGCGGTCGTGGAAGCCTATGACGTGCGCCCCTCCGTCAAGGAGCAGGTCCAAAGTTTGGGTGCCCGCTTCGTGGAATTGCCGCTGGAAACCGTGGGCGAGGACGCGAGCGGTTATGCGCGCGAGCAGAGCGAGGAATTTCAGCGGCGGCAGCGCGAGTTGATGACGCGCGTGGTGGCTGCCAGCGACGTGGTGATCACCACAGCTTCGATCCCGGGGCGGCGCGCGCCCCTGCTGATTACGCGGGCCATGGTCGAGGGTATGCACCCAGGATCGGTCATCGTGGACCTGGCGGCCGAGCGCGGGGGCAACTGCGAGCTGACCCGTCCGGATGAGGTCGTCGAATTCCGTGGCATCACGATTCTTGGCCCCACCAACCTGCCGTCCACCGTGCCCAACGACGCCAGCCAGATGTACGCGCGCAATCTGACGGCGTTCCTGACGCACCTGGTCAAGGACGGCAAGCTGAACCTCGATGCCGAGGACCCCATCGTGCGCGAAACCATGTTGACGCGCGATGGTGCGGTGGTTCATTCCAAGGTGCGTGAACTGGTGACTGCGGTCACCCGGTGATCGCACCAGGAGGAAATTCCATGGATACGCTGATTGCCGCCGTAACCGTGTTCGTTCTGGCGATGTTCGTGGGCTTCGAAGTCATCGTGAAGGTGCCGCCCACGCTGCACACTCCGCTGATGTCGGGATCCAACGCCATCTCCGGGATCACGATCGTGGGCGCGCTGCTTTCGGCCGGGCTGGGCCACACGACTCTGACCACAGTGCTCGGCCTGCTCGCCGTCATCTTCGCCACCATCAACGTGGTGGGCGGATTCCTGGTCACACATCGGATGCTTGAAATGTTCCGGAGGAAATGAGCCGTGCCCCAGTGGATCGTCAATCTGGCCTACCTGCTGGCTTCCGCGCTCTTCATTTTCGGCTTGAAACTCTTGTCGCATCCGCGCACGGCGGTGCGCGGCAATCTGCTGGGCGCAGTCGGCATGCTCATCGCCATTGTGGTGACGCTGCTCGATCAGCGCATTCTGCGCTATGACATGATCCTGCTCGGCCTGGTGGTCGGCTCGGCGGTGGGAGCGCTGCTGGCCCTGAAAATTCACATGACCGCCATGCCGCAGATGGTGGCGTTGCTGAACGGATTCGGCGGAGCGGCATCCCTGCTCGTGGCGGGCGCTGCGCTCATCGAAGCGCAGGCGGATCCGGCGACGCTGACCGGTCAGTTCAAGGTGGCGACCGCGGCTTCGGGCCTGATCGGCGCGGTCACCTTCTGGGGCAGCCTGGTGGCGTTCGCCAAGTTGCAGGAGCTGATCCCGGGTGAGGCCGTGGTGTTTCGCGGCCAGCACCTGGTCAACGGGCTGGTGCTGGCGATCTCGCTGGCGCTTTGCGGCTGGGTGGTGGCGCGCCCTGAAGAAACGGCGATTTACTGGGGCCTGGCGGCGGCGGGTTCCGTGCTGGGCGTGCTGGCGACGATCCCCATCGGGGGCGCGGACATGCCCGTGGTGATCTCTTTGCTCAACTCATATTCGGGCCTGGCCGCGGCAGCCACCGGCTTCGTGCTCAACAACAACATGCTGATCATCGCCGGCTCTCTGGTGGGCGCTTCCGGCATCATCCTGACGCGCATCATGTGCCACGCCATGAACCGCTCGCTGACCAACGTGCTGTTCGGCGGCTTCGGTGCGCAGCCGGTTTCGGCAGCCTCTGCCGAGAGCGTTTACGCCGGCAAGGTCAAGGCGACCTCGCCCGAGGAGGTGGCCATGTTGCTGGAAACTGCGCGGCGGGTGGTGATCGTGCCCGGCTACGGAATGGCGGTTTCGCAGGCTCAGCACGCGGTGCAGGCGTTGGCCAACCTGCTCAAATCGCGCGGGACCGAGGTACTCTACGGCATCCACCCCGTCGCCGGCCGCATGCCGGGGCACATGAACGTGTTGCTGGCCGAGGCTGACGTCCCCTACGAAGATCTCAAGGAAATGGAGGAGATCAACCCGCTGCTCAAGCAGACGGACGTGGCGATCGTCATCGGCGCCAACGACGTGGTGAACCCGCTGGCGCGCACCGATCCCAAGTCTCCCATCGCGGGCATGCCGATCATTGACGTGGATCAGGCGCGAACCGTAGTGGTCATCAAGCGGAGCCTGAGCCCGGGTTTCGCCGGCATCCCGAACCCGCTGTTTGCGGCGCCCAACACGCTCATGCTGTTCGCCGACGGCAAGAAAGCGATCAACGAGATCATCCGGTCCCTGCAAGAGGCCACAGTCGCCGCCTGAACAGGCGCGCGGCAGGGACTTTCCGCCCGCGACTACCGCAAAGTCTTCAGGCCGGTTGCTGGGCGCGGTAGCGTTCCATGATCTGCTGCATCTGATCCTTCAGCCGCAGTTTCAGCTTCTTGAGCTGGGTTTCTTCCAATTGCTCTTGCGGCGTCAGGTACGGACGCGCGGCCAGCTCCTGAAGCCGCTTCTTGTACTGGCTGTGCTGTTCGGCGAGGCGGCGGAACTCCTCGTCGGTCCGGATCAGATGCGCTTTGAGTTCGTCCTCGGTCAGGTGCATCAATCCTCACTCCCTGGCGTCGCCCTGAGCCGACACAACAACCCTGTCCGGCAAGCAAGGGATTGGGTGTTGGGTTGAGGCCGGCGAATGAGGGCGACTTTGTTCATCGAGCGCGATGCTGGCGGCCTCGCCACCGGCCGCCAATTCGACATTAGCACGAATCCCGCCGCATGACAACCGCGGCCTCCCCGGTGTCCTGGTAATAGGACGGCCGGCGGCCCACCGGGCGGAAGCCCAGTTTCTCATAAAGCCGTCGGGCCGGCAGGTTGGACTCGCGCACCTCCAGGTACCACGAGATGCCCGGCTGGCGCAGCACCGATTTCAGCAGGCGCGTGGCGATGCCTTGCCGGCGGTGTTCCGGCCAGACCGCGAGATTCAGGATTTCGCCTTCGTCGGGCGCCGTCACCCGCCAGACGATGAAACCCACGACCTCGCCTTCCACCTCCGCCACCCGGCACGGGTACCGGAGATATTCCCGGGGATTCCACATCGCTGCTTCCGGCGAGGCGACCTCGATTCGCTCCAGAGCCGGCAGGTCCCGCGGCCGCGCCTCCCGGATTCGCACCGGAGGCTCCAGCAATTCCTGCCAGAGCGCCCGCTGGCGCAGCCCTATCTGCTTCCAGTCGAAGCACGCTTCCGCCCGTGCACGCGCGGCTGCGGCCAGTCGCCGGCGAAGCGACTCGTCTTCGAGCAGACGCACGATGCCCTCGGCCAGCCCTTCCGGTTCCTCCGCGATCCAAACGGAGACGCCGTGTTCCAGGCCCAGACCTGCACAGCCGCAGGGGGTTGCGACCACGGCCCGCTCCATGGCCATGGCCTCGAGTACTTTGAGATTGGTGCCCGCGGAAACCGGGGTCGGCACGACCACCACGTTGCATTCGGCGTACAGCGGGCGCACGTCCCGAACGAAACCGAGTAGAGACACGCCCTCGGGAACAGGCACGGACGGCTGGCCTGTGTGCTCCCGCCAGTACAGTTCGGGATCCGGTCCTGCGACGACGGTCAGTTGCGCATCCGCGAGCCGTGCTCGCACCCGCGGCCAGATTTCTTCGGCCAGCATCCGGTAGGCGGCCGCGTTCGGGAAGTGGCGGAAGGAGCCGACGAAAAGCACGCGCCGACCGGGCGGTTCCGGCTCGGGCGTGAAGCGCTCCAGATCCACGCCGTTGGGGATGACTTCGACGCGTGCGCCCGGCAGTCGGGCCGCGTCCTCCTCCGACATGACGACTACGCGACGGAAGCGCCGCGCCGCACGCAACTCGAAACGCCGCCAGCGGCGCCAGTCCCACCACCGCGAGAGATTCGGCTGGCGCTCGTAGACCTGCCGGTACAGATCGCTGGTGACGTCGTGCGCCACCAGCACGTCGCCGCGATAGCCCGCCAGGTGCGTGTACTCGATCTGGACCAGCTCCACGCCCCATCTCGGGCACAGTTCACGGAGGGCCCCCCGCATGGCGGGCGAACGGTATTCGCAAACTTCGGGCGGGCGCCACGAGGACCAGCGCGGCTCCCGATAGCGCGGCTTGCCCACCAGCACGACGCGCGTGCAGATCTCGAGCAGCGGACCGCAGTCTTCCTCGTGCCCTTCGCTGAAAGCAAACAAATAGATATCGAAATGTTTTGATGCCTCGCGGAGCAGGTGATAGATCCGGACCGCGCCGCCGTGCGCCAGCGGCCACGGGAAGTAGGGCGAGACGACAGCTACCCGCCGGTGTCCGGCCTGCGGCGGGCGTCCTTCCAGAACCCGCCAGGTGTCGGGGTAGAAGGAACGGTCCCGCTTGAACGGCCACAGCCACCACGGACGCAGAAAGATGCGGTCCAGCGGGACGCCGCGCAGAAAAAGCATCGAGGCGATCCAAGTGCGCAAGCGCAAATGGTGCCGTTCCAGCCGCGCGTTATAGGCCAGGATACGGGTGGGGGCCAGCAGGAAGGCCGCCCAGCGCAGCGGTCGGGACCGCTGGTCCTCGTCGAAGAGTACCGGCGCCATGCCGATGCGGTAACGGCGGAAGATCCGCCGCAACTGCCGCCATAACTGGAAGGCGCCGGCAGGCCGCAGCATAATCGGGGTGACGCCCGCTCGCGCCGGCGCCGCTCCCAGCGTCACGACGAAGTGTCTGCGCTCCGGCAGGAGCGTCAGCACCTCATCGAGCATGGCCGCTGCGGTTTGCTCTTCGCCGCTGAGGAAGGTGACTACCACCGCTTCCGGGTCCTTGCCCAGCAAGCCGAAAACGATGCGTTTGATCC
>JAPWUP010000292.1 GCA_028275505.1 Bryobacteraceae bacterium | reverse complement strand
TCGTGAAGCAATCCACGCAGCCCAGCGTCATGGCGTAGCGCAGGCACTCGTCGGCACGCGAACGCAGCCGTCCCACTCCCAGGATCTTCATGCCGATGACGCCCTTGCCCGCAGCCTTGGCTTTCTTCAGCACGGGGACCACCGCATCGGGCGGGCCGTCCATGGCGACCCCGGCCGGATTGATCCGCGCCAAGATCACCTGCACCCAGGGATTGGCGGCAGCCGCCGAAAGAGCCTCCAGGCTGTGGCAGGAAACGCCGTGCGTACGCACGATGCCGCGCTCGCGGGCTTCCGCAATCACGTCCATGACGGGCTTCATGCGCTCGGGCCAGTCCCCGGCGATCATACAGTGCAGCAGAAGGATGTCAATGTAATCCGTGCCCAGCTCGCGGCGGAAGCGATCCAAGTCGGCGCGCATTTCGGCTGCGGAGGAGGCGCGCGTCTTGGTGAGGATGGTCACCTTCTCGCGCGGGACCCGCCGGAGGCCGTGACGCAGGTGCGGATGGGTGCCGTACTGATCCGCGGAGTCCCAGAATCGGATGCCGCGATCCCAGGCTGCCTGGAGCAGATCCGCCAGCCCTCCCAGACCCAGTTTCCGCGTCTGGTTAGAACTGCCGCCTACGCCGTTCGTTCCCGTACCGACAGCCAGACGCGTAACCGGAACTTTCATCGGCCCCAGAAGCACGGGATCAGAAGCTTGCGCCGCAGCTGGCGCGGCCCGCAGCAGGGCAGCCCCTGCCGTGTGGATACCCATTTGCAGAAACGTCCGTCGTTGCATTGGCCCCTCTGGTTCAACTTACCACACAGGAATCGCGGGATAGAATGGGCAGCATGACGAAGGCGCATCTGCTGGTCGCCATCGTGGTTTCTGTGACCGCAGCTTGGGGACAGAACCGCTGGCAGGCGCGTTCCATGGTCGTCTCGCGCATGGGCATCGTGGCCACCAGCCAGACGCTGGCCTCCCAGGCGGGAGCGCAAGTACTGGCCCGCGGCGGCTCCGCCGCAGACGCAGCCATCGCCGCCAACGCGGTACTTGCCGTGGTCGAGCCGATGAGCTGCGGAATGGGCGGCGATCTGTTCGCCATTTACTGGGAAGCTCGTACTGGCAAGCTTTGGGGCCTGAACGCGAGCGGCTGGGCGCCCCGCGGCCTCACCATCGAGGTTTTGAAACAGCGCGGCTACAGCTCGATGCCGCAATCGGGCATTCTCTCGGTGAGCGTGCCGGGAGCGGTGGAAGGCTGGAAGAAACTGCACGGGCGCTTCGGTCGCTTGCCGTGGCAGGACCTGTTCGCGCCCGCCGTCTATTACGCGCGCAACGGCTTTCCCGTGACCGAGATCATCGCCGAGCACTGGAAAGACAGCGAGGCCAAGCTGGCCGCGGATGCCGAGGCGCGTCGCGTGTTCCTTCCCGGCGGCGTCCCGCCGAAGACCGGCGAGATCTTCCGCAACCCCGACCTCGCCCGCGCCTTCGAGTTACTGGCGCGCCTGGGCCCCGACGCGTTCTACAAGGGACCCATCGCCGAAGCCCTGTTGCGCACTTCCCGGCGATTGGGTGGCGTTCTGGTGCCGGAAGACCTGAGCGAGTTCGAGGCGGAATGGGTCGAGCCGATCTCGACCACCTACCGCGGCTGGACCGTCTACGAACTTCCGCCCAACAGCCAGGGGATCGCGGCTCTCGAGATGCTGAACAGCATGGAGCACTTTCCGCTGCCGGAGTGGCCTGCCGCGAGCGCTCGGGCGTGGCACGTCAAGATCGAAGCCCAAAAGCTGGCCTACGAGGACCTGCGCCGTTACGTGGGCGATCCCCGTTTTGCGCGCGTGCCGGTCCGCGGGCTGCTCTCCAAAGCCTATGCGGCCGAACGCGCGCGTCTGATCCGTCCCGATCGCGCCGAGTGCGCGCCGTCCGCGGGCTCCCCGCCGCCGGGCGACACCGTTTATCTTGCCGTAGTGGATCGCGAGGGCAACATTGCATCCTTGATCCAGAGCATTTACCTGCACTTCGGTTCGGGCGTGGTCGTGGAGGGTATGGGATTTCATCTGCATAACCGGGCCGCCTTGTTCGAGCTGGATCCCGGGCATCCCAACGCGCTGGCACCACGCAAGCGGCCTTTCCACACCATCATTCCCGCCTTCATGGAGAAGGGTCCCCTCAAGGTGGGCTTCGGCATTATGGGCGGTTACAACCAGGCTCAGGCTCACGCGCAGTTTGTTTCTTACCTGGCCGACCACGGCATGAACATCCAGGCGGCTCTCGAGGCCCCGCGCTTCACCAAGCTGACTTTCGGCGGCTGCGATCTTATGATGGAATCTCGGGTTCCGCTCGAAGTTCGCAGCGAGCTGGCCCGCCTGGGTCACCGGATTACCTGGCTCGGTGAATTTTCGGGGAGCGTGGGTGGAGGCCAGGTCGTCATGCACGACGCAGCGGCTCGCGTCAACTACGGCGCCTCCTCGCCGCGCAAAGACGGCGCCGCCGTGCCCGAGCCGGACCCGTATTACGAAAGGGGCAGACCATGATCACGCAACTTGGCATCCGGAACTTTCGCAGTATCGAGGAAGCCGATATCCAACTCGGGCGGATTAATGTCTTCTACGGCCCGACGGCTTCGGGGAAGTCGAGCGTACTCTACGCGCTGCTCGTTTTGAAGAACTTCGTGGCCAATCCTAACCGGCGCGCCGATGGCCTGTTTGATCTCGGTTTCGTAAACCTCGGTGGTTTTCAAGCGTGCGTGTTCGATCACCAGCGAGATCGCCGGGTGCTTGTGGCCTGCGCGGTGGAATCCGGCCCCAACCAAGCCGGGTATCACGTCGGTCTTGGCGAGAATGACGCTCTCCTTGAACTCAGAGCCGCCGGACCTGACCTCGAGACCCTTTTGGGCACCCCCGACTTCATACTAAGAGCGGAGGTGAGCCTGCCCTATCCGGTGAATCAGAACTTCTCGAAACAGGTGGGTGACCTCACCGTCAACTGGAACGGAATCGCGGCTTCGATTGCTGCCCCGCCGGAACTTAAGCCTGATGCCGACAAGCTGGCGAAGCTTCTCAATGAGCCCTTGGGCGCGATCCAAAAACTGGACATTGCCCCGCAACGCCGAGGTTTTTACAAACCGAGTTATACGCCCACGCCCCTTTCTCCGATCCCGACCACCGAAGACGAAGTCGCCTCGGTCGTACTCTCGGATGAGTACCTCCCTGGCCGAATCTCGGGTTGCCTCGAAAAAATTCTCGGTCGCGACTTCCGGCTTCACGTACCCCTGGGAACCCATGCCGCGTTCTTTCAAACGACGGAGAAAACGGGCCGCACACCGGTTCCCATTCTTCTCGTCAACGATGGCTATGGGGTGAACCAGGTGATCTACATGCTGGTGAAGCTGCTCGCGCACCCGGGCGGCACGGTGTTGATCGAGGAGCCGGAGGTGCACTTGCATCCCACGATCGTACGAAAGTTTGCCCGCGAGCTTTGCTCCATTGCGAACGAACGGGACAACCAAATCTTGCTGACCACCCATAGCGAAGTTTTTCTGACCGCGATGCTGACGGTGGTAGCGGAAGGTAACCTTCGCCCCGAAGATCTTCACGTCTACTTCTGCACCAAAGAAGGGCCAGCCAGCAAGTTCGAGCGGCAGGAGGTTAACGAGAAAGGTCAGGTCACAGGTGGCCTCCGCGGTTTCATCGAGGCGGAGCTGGAGGACCTGAAAAAGCTTCTGGGCATCTGAGGCAGAGGACCGATGAAACTGGTCGTGGACGAGTGGTTGTGGGCCGACGCCGGTGGCGAAAATGGCCCGGAGCGGCAAAAGGACTCGCTACGGTTTCTCGAAGCCGTCTTCCAGCGCTGCGACAAAATCGTTATCCCCAAAGGGACACCGTTCGTCCATAAGTTCCATGAGTTATGCAAGAGGGCAGGGTCTAATCACCCTGCCCGCCCGATCGTACGCTACTTCGTGGAAAAATTCCTCCGGAACTCCGAAAAGGGCGAGCTCTTGAAACTGCCGACGAACGGACCCGAGCAAGCCAACCCGAAGGACCACGTCAAGCCCGACGATCACTACCTGGTCCTCACCCTGGAGCAAAGCCAGGCGGACCGGCTTGTTACCACGGATGGACCACTGATCGCTACTCTTCGAGGCCTCCCGGTCGTTCACCGCGACGAGTTTCTGCCGAATTATATCTCCGGCAACTAAGACGCCTACGCTTACCGGATTTTTTCGAGCGCAGCCAGGATCGCTACCAGCGCGGGGCCGGCGTCGGTTTCCCCGCCGAACCGCAGTCGGTTGTAATGCAACGTGAACTCGCGCACCTGTCTGGCCAGCTCGGATTCGGGCAGCACGGCGGCGAACTCGGCCGGCG